>UQHK01000014.1 GCA_900540855.1 uncultured Collinsella sp. | reverse complement strand
AATCGTAGCCCGAGACGGTCCCGGGCTGACAATTTCGACTGTAATGGACGTTCTTAAATGACTAGTCGATTAGGAGTATCATCATCTGCGCAAATAAGCACGAAAGAGCATAGTAGAGATTGAGAGCGTATGACTGATACCGCGTCCAAGCACATTGACATGACCACCGGCTCGCTATGGCGCAATATTCCCCTATTCGCCTTTCCCGTCGCCGCCACGAGCATCCTTGAGCAACTGTCGAACCTCATCGCCACGGTCATCATCGGTAACTTCTCGGGCGACCAGGGAACCCTTGCCATGGCGGCGGTCGGCTCCAATGTTCCGCTTACCAGTCTTATGCTCAACCTGTTTATCGGCATGTCGCTTGGCTCCAACGTGGTCATCGCCAACGCCATCGGCCGCAACGATCAGAACATGGTCAAACGCGCCGTCCATACCTCGATTTTAATGGCGCTCGTGGGCTTTGTCGTCATCGCGCTGGGCGAGATCTTTGCCGAGCCCATGCTCGCCGCGCTCAACGTCCCTGACGAAACCATGCCGCTCGCATCGCTCTACCTGCGCGTCTTTTTGCTCAGCATGCCCTCGATCTTGCTCTACAACTTTGAGGCCGCAATCTTCCGCTCCGTCGGCATCACCCGCATGCCGCTGCAGGCGCTTGCCGTGTCCACCGTCCTCAACATTGGCCTGGACCTCATCTTTGTCCCCGTGCTCCACTGGGGCGTCGCGGGTGTCGCCATCGCCACCGCCATCGCCTATACCGTCAGCGCAGTCACGCTCTTTATCCGTCTGCTCAAGACCGATTCCGTCGTCCGCGTCACCCCACGCGACTTAGGCTTAGACCCCGTCGCCCTCAAGCGCATCGTTAAGATCGGCCTGCCCGCCGGCATCCAAAGCGCCGTCTTTGCCGTCGCTAACATCATCATCCAGTCCGCCATCAACAGCTTGGGCACCGAGGTCATGGCGGCATCCAGCGCTGCCATGAGCCTGGAGTATGTGTGTTACAACCTGCTCAACAGCTTTAGTCAGGCTTGCACTACCTTTGTGGGACAAAACCACGGCGCGCGCCAGATCGACCGCTGCACCAAGACGCTCAAGGTCTGCCTGGTCGAAGGCGGCATCGTTGCACTCACCACCATCGTCATCATCGTCGGTCTGGGGCGCGAGATCCTGGCGCTGTTCAACAGCGACCCCAACATCGTCTCGATCGGCTATATCCGTGTGTGCTCGATCTTCCCGGCATACGCCTTTAGCATGTTCTACGAGAATATGTCCGGTTACCTACGCGGCTTTGGCATCTCGCTCATGCCCGCCCTCATCACCATGATCTGCGTCTGCGGCATTCGCTTCTATTGGGTATTCTGCGTGTTCCCGCACTTCCGCACCTTTGCGAACATCATGATGGTCTACCCCATCAGTCTGGGCACCACAGCATTCTTTATGGTCGTGGCGGTGCTACTTTGCCACCCGGCACGCACCTACCGTCTAGCACAAGCCAAAGCGACAGCCCGCTAATCACCACGCTCAACGTCACGCCAGTCATTAATTGACAATATGCGAGCTCATATAGTCGATAAAGTGCCTCGTGGCGATAGGCATGGTCTCCCAGCTGCGCCATGCCGCCACTACGTCGCGCGAGGGGGCGTGCACGATGGGACGTACGCGAATATCGGCCCGCACGCCCTCAACGGTACGGCGATACAGCATACTCACGCCTAGGCCCTCCTCCACCATCGCCATGATGGTGTAGTCGTCGGTCACCTCGCTCGTCACGTGCGGCGACAGCCCATGCGCCGCGAATGCATCGAGCACCAGGCTCTGTTCGCCCTCGTCCAGCAGCACAAACGGCTCGGACGCCAGGTCGGCGAGCGTCACCTTTTCCTTTGCCGTCAGCGGATGCGCGGTTGGCAGCAGCGCCACCAACTCGTCGTGATAGACCACGCGCTTCTGGAGCCCAGCGGTAAATCCGCGCGCCGTAAAGCAAAAGTCAACCACGCCATCGTGCACCCACTGAGCGTTGCGCGTGTAATCGCCCTGCTTGAGGGTAAAGCGCACGCCCGGGTGCAGGGCCCCAAAGTCGCGAATCACGCGCGGCAACACGGTGCGGCTCACGTTGGTAAACGTCGCAATGCGAATATCGGTCGACGAAAGCCCCAGCAACTCCTGCCGTTTGCCCTCAAGCTCGGCCTCGGCAGTTACAATCTGGCGCAGATACGGCAGATACTGTTTGCCGTCGCGCGTCAGTGAGACGCCCTGCTTGCCACGCTCGATAATCGTGGTGCCCAGCTCGCGCTCGAGCGCCTTGACGGCCTGGCTCACCGCGCTTTGCGTATAGCCCAGCTCGTCGGCGGCACGTTTCAGGCTGCCGCAATCGACCACCATACATACAATCTGATACCGCGATGCCATCGTGCCTCCACATCGATGTAGCCGTAAAACGTTTTGCCAGGGCTTTTTCTTCCAACATTAGTATTTCTTAATCATACTGAAGATACATTCGCTTTACTACATCCATATCTGGGAGCAGAATCCTTTTTGCGAAACCGTTCTGTAACAAAAGGAGTCCCATGGATCGCAAAAAAGCAATCGCGCTCTCATTTTCCGTTCCCGTCGCATGGGGCTTTTCGTACCCCCTCATGAAGATCGGCATGGACAGCATGAACGCCACGAGCATCGTCGCGCTGCGCTGCATCATCGCCTTTGCGGCCTGCCTGTTGCTCTTCCACAAGCACGCGGTGCGCATCAACCGTGACCTGATGGTCCGCGCTGCCATCATCGGCGCCATCATGGCAACCGAGATCACCTGCATGTGCCTGGGCTCCAGCCTCACCTCCGCCTCCACCGCCGGCTTTTTGCAGAGCCTGACGGTCGTGATCGTGCCGTTTGCCAACGCGGCCCTGCTGCGTCGCGCCCCCGAGCGCAAGGTGCTCATCGGCACCGCCATCGTCACCTGCGGCATGTTGCTGCTCTCGGGCGCCGACTTTACCAGCCTGAATCCCGGCGCGATCATCATGCTGCTCTCGGCCTTTATCTATGCCGGCCACATTATCATCGCCAAGCGCTTTGTCGAAGAAGTCGATCCGCTGGCTCTGGGCGTTTGGCAGCTGGGCTTCGGCGGCTTGTTCTCGGGTATCGCCGCATTTACCTTTGGCGGCTTCACGCTTCCCAGCACGCCGAGCGAGATCGTCGTTATCGTTGCGCTCGCACTCATCTGCTCTGCCTACGGCTTTATCACCCAGACGCTCGTGCAGCCCCACGTACCTGCCGAAACCACTGGCTTCGCCTTCTCGCTCGAGCCGGTCTGCTCCGCCGTCTTCTCGTTTTTCCTGGTCGGCGAGGTCCTGAGTCCCATCGCCTTCCTTGGCGCTGCCCTCATCCTCACCGGCGTCATGGTGGCAACTGTCGAGCTTCCGCGCCTCCGCGCACATGGGCATGCTCATATGGCGGCAGCGCCCGAGCACGTCTCGTAGACCCCACTCCTCATACAGCCGCGGCATAAAGGTCTCTGACGCCTTTACAATAGATGCCGACAAAGCATCTGCCCTAAAGGAGTTCCATGGACGCTGCAACTCGCGACCGCAACATAGCAACTTGGTTGGGCGATGCGCCGCAGCCGGTACGTGACACGACGAACCAGCTGCTCGAGTGCATCGCCCTTCTGCGTGCCGAGCAGACCATCTACCCGGCACAAGACGACATCCTCAATGCCCTCGCCTACACGCCGGCCGACCAGGTCAAGGCCGTCATCCTGGGCCAAGACCCCTATCACGGGCCCAACCAGGCCATGGGGCTGTCGTTCTCGGTGCCTGCGACGCAAACCAAGTTGCCGCCGAGCCTGCGCAACATCTATAAGGAACTCAACGCCGATCTGGGCTGCCCCATTCCCGCCACGGGAGACCTAACCCCCTGGGCACAACAGGGCGTCCTGCTTCTCAACACGACGCTCACCGTGCGCGAACATGCCGCGAACTCGCACGCCAAGCTGGGCTGGAGCACGCTCACCGACTACGTTATCGAACGCTGCTGTCAGCTGCCCCAGCCGGTCGTCTTTTTGGCATGGGGCCGCTTTGCCCAGCAGATGGTCGAGGGCAAGCTCGCCGCGACCGGCGCGGGCAAGGCGGGCGGCAAGTTCTGCCTTGCCTCCACGCACCCCTCGCCGCTTTCGGCCAACCGTGCCACGGCAGAATTCCCCGCTTTTATGGGGTCGCGTCCCTTCTCGGCAGCCAATGAATTGCTCGAGCAAAACGGCAGCAGCCCCATCGACTGGGGCTGCCTCGCTTCATAACCTGCCTAGCCGGCGATCCAATATTGCGGATACTTATTGATATCAATGGGGTCGCCGAGCTCGCCGATATCGCTTATGGCCTCCATGCCCATCAGCGAGCGCAAGCGATTCTCGCACTCCATGATGGGCTCATTTACGGCCTTATTGAGCACATCGAACGTCGGCGACTCAAACGTATCCATGTTGACGTTGCCGAACCACTTGCTCTCAACGTAGTCGGCCTCCTCGTCGTCTGTGGCAACCCCCACCATCTGACGAGACCACGTCTTGAGCAGCGGCTCGCGATCGGCCTCGGCAATATTGAGCGCCACGTTGCCGCCAAACGAGAACGGCATGCTCTCCATCCCGCCCAGCAACTCCGGCAGCAGACAGCCAGTAGGCAGCGTCACCGTCACGCCGCTGCAGCCCATAAACGCGCCGCTCTGGATGCCGATCACCTTATCGCACAGCTCAATCTCGATGAGGTTCGAGCAGTGCGAGAAGGCGTTCGAGTCGATTACGGTCGGTCCCGTCAACACACTCGCTAAATCGGCACGCTCGATATCGGACGGCGCCGAGACCAGCGTGGCGGTACCGTCACCGCTGTCCTCGATCTTCCATTCATCGCTCTCGGTCGCATCGCTACCCGCTTGGATAACCGTAGAAGCCTCGACCAGCGGCAATCCCATCATGGTTCGCAGGCGATTCTCGGGCTCCAACAGATTCTTGGCCATCTGCGCCCTAACCGCATCGGCCGTCGGCTCTGGACCCTCCCCCATGAACCAATCGGAAAGCATGCCAAATTCCACAACGCCATAATACGTGTCGTAGTCGTCGTAGCCAATGAGTCCGTAGACCCATGCATTGAGGTAGTCCTGCTCCATGCCGCTGGGCAATGACAGGTGAATGCGGCTGGCCTCTTCTTGGGCATCGGTTGCGCCGTCCAAGAAGAAACCCACACCCGGCGATGGATAGCCCAGCGTCGCGATACCGGTACCGACGGTCAAGTTCGTAAAGGCGGCATCATTGCCAAACACCGATGACGCCAGGTAGTTTCGAGAGCCCGCACCCGTAGCTGCGTCGTAGTCGCCATTGGTATCCGCCACAAACGATGCACTCGCGAGCCTCGGGCAGTCCATGAATGCCTGGTCGCTGATTTCGATCGTTGCCGCGTGCACAGACGCCGAGACAAGATTCGTACAGCCTTCGAACGCCGACACGCCGACGTAGATATCGTTATCGGGAAGATCGATGTTCAGGTCGCCGGCGATGCCGGAATTCCTGAAGGCATAGCGATCGATATATGCCAGATTGGGAGCCGAAGCCCAATCGACATCCCACGCGCCTCCGGTCCCCTCAAAGGCACCAGGCAGGTCCTTGGCGCCAGACAAGGAATAGCCGCCAAAGATCTCAATCGTACTCGGCAGCAGCTCAATCGTACCGTTGAGCATCGAGGGCGCACCGAGCAGGATGCTTGGCTTGCCTTCCTCGTCGCCATCGTAATAGCCGTAGAGAAGGGGCGCGTCGTCGCTTTGGGCATCGCAAGCAAAATCGTAAATGCCGTCGACAGTGACAAAGCGGCTGTCGTAGCCCTGCAGCTCGCCATCGGGCGCATACCAGGTGCAGCCGGCCGGATTGGGATTCTCGGTCGTGGCAAAGACAGCCTTTTTAGCACACGACGCCACAAAGCCCAGGCCCGTGCAGCCCTTAAAGACATCGGCACCCACCTCAATGCTATCGGGCGTGCCGATAAACACACCTTGAAGGTTTTGGCAGTTCTCAAACGCGTTACGGCCGATGGCACTCGTCTTCTCGCCCAGATTGACAAACCTGAGCTCCGCATCGCCCGAGAAAGCATACGGTGCGATGGAATCTACTTGGAGCTGCTTGCCGCCATCCGCAAGCAAAGTGCCGTCAAAGGTCGCGGACAGGTTGCCGTCCTCATCGCCTGCAGCGGACAGCAAAATCGTCTTGTCGGCGTTGGCATAATACAAGTATCCGTCTTGAGACAGGCTCATCTTAATCACGCGCGCATCGGGTGCACCGGCGGCAGCCTTGCGCTGTTCGACATACGCGACCTGCTCATCGGTTGCGCACACGATGGTCCGCACGGAACCGCCCTCAAGACTGCCGTCCTCGAGCGTCACCTTATCGTCAAACCACGGCATGAGTACCAGCGTGTCCACCGAAGTGTTGCCCGCAAAGGCACCCTTCTTGATGGTGTTGGAAATCTGCACCAGGGCAATATTGGAACCCGTATCGAGCACATAGCACAGGTCGCTTTCGAGCTGCGAATTAATGTTGTACACCAGCCCCTGTGAGTACGTGAGCTGGACACTGGGGTTGGTCGCGGGCGACACGTATACGCCGTAGGCATTCTCTAGTTCGTCCGCGTGCTCGGTAATAAAATCGAGCAGCGCGGCATCGTCGACGACCAGGGTGCAGTCCTGCAGATTGCTCACGTCAATCTGGGGCAACTCGCCCTCTTTGGACGCGTGCAGAACAATACGATCGAGCTTATTGCGATCGGGAATGACGACATGGGCAATATCGGCGGGAACATCGAGCTCGCGCGTATGGTAGGGAACGCCCAGATACTCCTTGCCATCGCGAGAGGTCAAGATACCCTCATCCGTTGCGGCATAGACGGGGTTATCCGACGCGACACGGTAGGCATCGAGCACTTGAAAGCCCGCATTGACGTTGACGTAGTACACCGAGGACGGTAGCTCTAGATTGTTGATCTGCCACGTAAAGACTTCACGCTGACGACTGTCGGTATAGGCGTCGACCGCCTGCACACCCTGCGGAACACTCAGCGTCTCGACACCGTCATTGACCGACACGACCGACTCGTCCACGTCGACGAGCGTCTGCAGGCGTGAGCTATTGGAACTGAACGGATCGTCGTCAAAGCGATAGTCCTCGTCGAGAGCATAACCCTGAAAACGCACCTTGTAGGCGGGGCCGATGGACACGATGTCGCCGGGAACCACCACATGGCGACCGGGTGTCAGCGTGTAGAAATACGGGACGGCCGCCTCGTTCTCGCGCCACCCCAGCAACAAGGCATTGAGGTAGCCCTCCGAATCGACATGGCCCGCCTGCTTCATAAAGGCTTCTTGTGTGTTGACACCCAGCAGGTTCTCCTTGGAGCTCAGCGTGCTCCAAATCACGCTTCGCTGGCCCATCGAATCGGGCTGGCCGACCACAAACAGGCGCGACCGCGCCGGTTGGATGGTAACGTTACGCGTCGTCCACGCCGTATCCTGCGACAAGCGCAGCGAGACGCTTACCGTGAGCGGCTGGCTCGAGCACAGCGCCGGATTCTTCTCGCCCGCGGCATTGGTCCACGAGTCGATGCGGAGATACGGAAACGAGGCGAACTCGTCCTTGGTGCAGGCAAGATAGTAGAGGCCCTTGTCGTCACTCCAGTGGACATCCATGGCGCAGAACAGCGTCCAGGCGTCGAGCATCTGCCCATCGTAGATTGCATCCTCCATGGGTGAAATCTGCACCTCATGGGGATCAATCAATCCATTTGCACCGTTAAACTGCGTAAAGAACGTTGTATCTCCCATGGGGGCACCCTTTTGGGGCGCGGGGTCCGCAAGAAGATACTTGTAGGAATTGGCCGTCGAGGTGGCCGAGCCGCCACTACCGCCGTTACCGCCCGCACCGCCGCCGGCATTGCCGCCAGATGCTCCGCCCGCATTGATAACGGGAACGTTTTGCCCGCCTCCCGAGCCGCCAGCGCCGCCCGCGCCGCTGCCCGAACCACCCGCAACTCCTACGCCCGTTCCATCGGCGCTGCCGGTAACGTTGTAGGCGGTCGTGCCGCTTTGCCCCGTCAGATTTACCTGTCCCTGCGCATTATCGAGCCGCGCCTGCTGCTCACGTGCGCTCGTGTCCCGACTGTCGCTATCCTCGTCATGACGATTTGCCTCGGCATCCGTCGAGAGCGGACTGATCCGATACGCCTCGCCGGACTCCGCGTCACCGTGACTGTATGCAGCGATATACCCCGAAGGATCGAAGCTCAGATTACTCTGGGCCAACTCAAAGGCGACCGTGCCAAATACGCCGACCGCAGCGACCGAAACCGCCGCTGCCACAACGCGCGTTGCAGCCAAAGGCTTGGCGCGATACATATTTTTGGCGGCATGCTGAACGCACGCGGACGCATTCCGCGGGCCTTTTAGTTTGGCCGACGCCGCGTTCTTGTGCGAAGCCATATGTTGAGGATATTTAGAAAACACGTAGACCTACTCCCTCTACAACGCGTGCAGCATGTAGCGGCGGAAGCGTTCAACAACAGTTTGCGGAGCCGGCATGCTCCGATGCAGGCGTTCGGTAAAACGTCGGAGCGTGCGCAACTCGTTCGGTTTAAGCTGGCGGCCACCAAACGCATAAGCTTGATGAAGTCGAATCGCTCGACGGTATTCCCACGGGTCAATCTGGGAGAACACTGCAGCAAAGGCATCCAGGCAATCGAGCGGCTTGGTCTCGTCAAAGGCGTCGAGACCGCTTTGGTTCATCACAAGGGCAAGATAGCCGTAGAGTGCCGGCACGCATATATCCTGCTCATCACTCTCGATAGCCCGCGTGCGCCGAGCGCGCAAGACAAACCTGCGAACAAACAGAGCGAGCAGGGCGGCAATCGCCGTGCCGATCAAACCGACCCCAACTTTGGCCACAACGGGGATGTTATACATTACCGGCACATCCTCGCGATGCTTATCCTCGGCCTGTCCTGCAACCGAGCCCGCATCGAGCGTCTTATCGTTGGCGCCGTTGCTCCATGCCTCGCCCACATCGATAATCTTATCGGCATCGAGCGTCTGGCTATAGTATCCAGGGGTGACCTCCACGGGCGTCCATCCCTGACCGTCAAGGTAGATCTCGGTCCACGCGTGCGCATCGGCAGCCGTCAAGTTGAGCGCCACGCCTGCCCCAACAGCAGCGGCCAGCTGATCATCTGCTGCCCGATAGCCCTCGACATAGCGCGCGGGAATCCCCGCAGATCGAAACGCGAGCGTCGCCGCCGTGGCAAAGTAGGCAGAGTTGCCCTCGTGCGCCGTGCCCAAGAACCACGCGACAAACGACGTCGCCCCCGTATAGGTTGGCGGGTTATCCGTCTGCCCCGCAAGCGAAGCCAACATCGTGCGCACGCGACTGATCACGGCTGTATCCGAAACAGTCGCCCCAGCATCCCAGCTGTCGCTCGAGAACAGGTATGTATTAACGGCATCCCGTTCCTCTTCGGGAAGGTCCAGGTACTTATCGCGAACGAAAGCGGCGTATACCCGCTCGCTTTTTGCATAGTCGCTCTTGGAGGACGCCAGCCAGCTCGAATCTGCAATGACGTCATCTGATGGCACGTTATCGACGGTCACACTGTATGTTTTGGACGGCAAAAGGTCCATGCTTAGCATCGTCGAGCCCGTCAACATTGCGTCGGCACCGCTCAGCGAGCGCAGCGTATAGGGAGCATAGGTGTATCTGCGGTTGGCGCCCGAGGCATTGACTGAAATCTCAACCGCCTCGACAGGCTCGCCGCCCTCACGCTCGGTCTCGGTATCAAACGCGGCGCGTTGCTCGGCTACCGTCAAACCGTTCTGACGCAGCCATTCACGCATGCCGGACCATTCGCCCTCGTAGGACATCCAGTCGCCGCGCCCCCAAGACATGCCATCAAACGTCGTGCCCACAAAACCCTTCATGAGCAGGTCGTCATCGAGCGTCTTGTCGGCAGTAAGCGACAGCGTCGTGGACGCGCCTTCGTTCATGTCCGCCGCTTGCGAAAGGTCGCCCTCGGGCAGCGAATCATCCCCAAATCGAACGCCCTGGACTGCTTTGACGGCAGACGCCGACAGGGCGGACAACGCGGGAAGAGGTTGTACAAGGGCAACGGTCAGTGCAAAGAGAACACCGCATGCGGCGCACAGGCCACCAAGACCAAAAAGAACCTGGGGCAAACCTACCGTAGAGCCCCGCAACTCGCCAGCACGGCACTGGACAAGCCAGCCCGCAACGCCCAGTGTCATAGATATCGCAGAATCACCAGCCTGCAGCGCCATGGAAGCCGAGCCGCAGATAACGATTATTAAGAGCGTGGGCCACGAAACGCTCAAGTTGGCAAAAAGCCAGGCGAGTGAGCCGGCAAACATGCCGGCGAGCACTGCCAGCGGCACAGATTCACACAGCAGGCCGGCGTCTGCCACCAATGGAATATACAGCTCACAGATCGAGTTGACGCGAGCGATAACGGCATTGGTGCACGCATAGAAGCCCCAGCGCGCCGAAGGAACTAAGAGCGCGCATAAAAGCGCCACGGACGCCGCAGCCAAGGCTATCCAGAGGGAGGTCTTTTTCGACGCCAGCGAAACATCCAAAACGCTCAGCGCAACAGCCACGCCAGCGGCGACGGCAAGCATGACCCCCATGTACGTTACGCTCAGGCACCAAGCAATTGTGCAGCAAAAACCTGCAGACAGTAACACCGCGGGAGCCACCGACAGGAATACGGCAACAACGCGACTGTTCGAAGCGATGTGCTCCGTCGAGGTAAGAGTCACAAAGTCCATCTTAGAGCTCCAGACTCTTGATACGGGCCGAATCGCTCGATACCGGGCAATGGGTGATGATGTAGTTGGTGCCGTGCTCGATGCCATACGACTCGACCGAATCCGACACATGGAGTACCGATAGATCGGTCAGACGGCCTATCTCGATATAGGCCTGTTCATCGACGCCCACCGTTACCAGCACCGTTTTGCCAATGCCCTTTGCTGCCACGAGCTTGGCATAGTGCTCGTGCGATGTTGGATAGGCAGGGCCAAGCGGCGTTGCCGTCAAAGCATCAAGCATCCTATTGAACCCACGTCGGTCATCAACGGGATAGACAGCCAAAGAGCCTTCGGGGGCAGCCACGACCACATGATGGTATCCCTGACGCATAAGCGCCAGCGATATCGATGCGGTAAAACCCAGCACCGCAGAAAGAACCTCAGCGTGGCTTGCGTGCTCAAAATCGCACGCAAACGCACCAAACAAGATGGCAATAGCGTGGTCTTGTGGGCGCGAAGCCTCGCGCACCAGTATGTCGTCAAAACGCGTCGACAGCTTCCAGTGAATCGACTTAACGGCATCACCCTCGTGATAGGGCCTTATGTCAAAGACCTCGGAGGCATCTTGGCCGCTTCGATGGGGATCGTAGCTCGTGCCCTCAAGACCGGCAGAAGCACTTTGGTTAGGAACAACCTGGATGTCGAGCACCTCGGGATAGACCGTAAACAACCCATGAAAGTCTGCATTCTCGAGAGCAAGCGACGTAAAGCCCATCTCATCGACCAGGCGCGCGGTGTCAAGGGTAATCGTGTGCGCACCGCAGACGGTCGAATCGAGCTCCAGCTCAAACAAAGCGGGCCTGCCCGTCGCGGGGGCAAGACTTACGGGATAGACTGTCCGCGCTCCCGTCAGCTGGTTATAAACCGAAAACGACAGCTCCATACGACCGCGAAACATAAGCGGGCGATCCAGTGTGATGCGCAATACAAGAGGCGCGTTGACAACACACGACCGGGGAAGCTCAAAGCTAAGCTTGAGCAGGGCAACGCTCGAACGGCACGCCGCCACCGTAATCACGGGCATGGCGATCAACGCCGCGGCAGCAGCGAGGGCAGCCGCGTTCGCGGTAAACACGAACGTGACGAGCAGGAGCGCGACGGATACGATATAGGTAATCTTGTTGGCAATCATGAGCGTAACGTAGGGCGCAAAAGGCAAACGAGCCGCTACGAGCGGCCGCGAACCTGACCCATAGACGGGGCGGGAACGGCAGCGAGGATGCGGTCGAGGACGTCGGCGGCGCTAATCGATTCAATACGGGTCTGGGGGCGTAAAACGAGACGGTGGGCGCAAACAGCTTTAAATACCTCGCGCACGTCCTCGGGCACCACATAGTCGCGCTCACGAATCAATGCGCAGGCGCGCGCCATGCGCGTGAGTGCGATAATGCCGCGGGGGCTCACGCCCAGCTCTACAAGATCGTCATTACGGGTCTCCTCGCACAGGCGGACGATATAATCCAGCACCGTGTCGGCAACCTGTACATTGCCCAGGTAGTTTTGGATATCGAGCAGGTCATCGCAGGCAACCATGGGCTTAATGTCGTCGAGCGGGTTGGCATAGCGACGTGCCTTGAGGATATCGATCTGGTCCTGGCGCGACGGATAGCCAACAGACAGGCGAACCATAAAGCGGTCGAGCTGGCTATCGGGCAGCGGTTGCGTGCCGGCCGAGCCCACCGGGTTCTCGGTTGCGATACACACAAAGGGACGCGGGACCTGATGTGTCTGCCCGTCGATAGTCACCGCGCGCTCTTCCATAACCTCGAGCAGGGCCGACTGCGTCTTTGCGCTGGTACGGTTGATCTCGTCGCCCAGCAGCATGTTGCAGTTGACGGCGCCCCACACAAAGCGAAACACGCCGGCGTCGCGGTCGAACATCGTAAAGCCCGTAATGTCCGAGGGCAGCGTATCGGGCGTAAATTGCACGCGCTTAAAGTCCAGACCCAGTGCACGCGAAAGAGCCAGAGCCAGCGTCGTCTTGCCGGTACCGGGCACATCCTCCAGCAGGATGTGGCCGCCGGCATAGATGGCCATGAGAGCTTTCTCGATCACATCGCGCTTGCCCAGCAGGGCGCGGCTCACTTCGTTGATGATGCTGTTGGACTGTTCGACAATCACGGTTACTCATTTCCTCGGTAAGCTGCCTCGGCCGTCGCGGCCGCCAGCTGTGCTTTCAAAACGTTCAGATCGATGGGCTTGCCCACATGTCCGTTCATGCCCACACTGCGCGAGCGCTCAACGTCCTCGGTGTAGTCATTGGCAGAAAGCGCAATGATGGGAATGGCGCCGGCGTCCTCACGATCGAGCCCTCGAATCCGCTCCGCCGCTTCCCAGCCGTTCAGCACGGGCATCTGAATATCCATGAGGATCGCATCGTACGTGCCCACGGGCATGCTCCGGAATCGCTCGACGACCGCCTGACCGTTCTCGGCACGATCGACCGCCGCGCCTCGTCTTGCCAGCAGCTCAATCACGATCATGGCATTGATTTCGTTATCCTCGGCCAGCAGGAATCGCTTGCCCTCAAACTGGTAGGTAAACGACGACCCCATGGAATCGGACGCCGTCTCGAGCGTCTGCTCTTTAAGCTTGAGCTCCTCGACCTGCTCCGGCGTGGCAAGTCGCAGCGGGATGTAGGCCGAAAACGTTGAGCCGCGTCCGGGCTCGGTATCGACGACGATCTCGCCGCCCATCAGGTCGACGAGCGCGCTCGTAATGGCCATGCCCAAGCCCGTTCCGCCGTAGCGGCGTGCAATGGTGCGGTCCTCCTGCTCAAACGGCTTAAAGATCTTGCTGATGTAGCGCGGGTCCATGCCCTTGCCCGTGTCGCGCACGCGCAGCATATAACTCACGCCGTCGTCTGTCCGGTACATCTCGCGCAGGGTTACGGTAACGCTGCCGCCCTGCTCGGTAAACTTGACCGCATTGGAGATAAAGTTGATGACGACCTGCGACAGGCGCATACGGTCGCCCACCACAAAGACGTTTTCGCAATCTTCGAGTTCGACCGAATACTTGAGCCCCTTGTCGGCTGCCTGCGAGGTAAACATGCGTTCAATCTCGTCGGCAAACAGACGCATATCAAACGGCGCGTCGTCAATGCGCACGCGCCCGCTGTTAAGACGGCTCATGTCGAGCATGTCGTTGATAAGCGAAAGCAGGTAGGCCGAAAGCTGCGAGGCGCGAGACAAATCATCCATCAGGCGAGGCTCATCCGCATGATGCTCGCGGGCAAGCGAAATCATGCCCTCGATGCCATTGAGCGGCGTGCGGATCTCGTGGCTCATCTGGTTCATATAGTCCGTGCGCGCGTTGGCGGTCTCGACGGCGCGATCGCGCTCGGACTCCGCCTTGGCGATACGCTCGTTTTCGGTCGTTACATCGACTGCAGAAACCAGGTACTGCGTGCCGTCCGAAATGAGCGAAATCGTGAACCTCATGCTGAGCTGCGATTTTGCTCCATGGGGCGCATGATAGGAGCACAGAAGGTTGAGCGGGGTCACATGGTCCCATTCCCTCACCTGTCGCTGCATGCGAACACGGTCGCTATCGGGGATAAAGCGGTACAGCGTCTCGATGTCGTCGCCGATACGCTCGGGCGATACACCAAATACGCGTTCGAAATTTGGGGTGATGTAGAGCGGAAGACAGTCGTTGGCGCGCAAGACCAGCGCAACGTTGGGCCCTTGCTGCGCAAGCGCCTCTTCAAACAGCCGACGCGCTCGGTCCGCGTCGCGCTTCTCGTGTGAACCGAACAGCCCCAATATGCCCCCTTTTTTTACTCAGGGGTTCATTCTACCAGCTCAAAGGCGCTTTACAGAGACAATGCTCCGCTAAAGATGCCTATTTGTGACATAAAACGCGCCCGACGGCAATCTTGCCATCGGGCGCGTTTTCCTATTCGGGCCAAATAAATTGGGTGCGGCCGGCCTCTCCGCCATCGATCAGCAGGCTCTGCCCGGTCATAAACCGGTTGGTCACGCCCACAAAGTAGATCCACTCGGCGATCTCTTGGGCGGTGGCCCAGCGTTTAAGCGGTGTGAGCTCCATAATCTGATTCCACAGGCGCTCGTCTTCCATCACGCAACGGTTGAGCGGCGTGATGACGCCGCCCGGGTCCACACTGTTGGCGATGGCCTGCGGCGCCAAGCGGTTTGCAAGGTTCTTGGTGTAGGCGATAACGCCGCCCTTGCTGGCGGCATAGGCGGGAAACTCCGATCCCGTATGCCCGCTCGCCGACCCCACATTGACCACGGATGTAATGGCCGGCGCCGGCTTGGCGGCAAGCCCCTCCCCCACAAAGGCATAGCGCTCGGTCACGTTGATGGTGCCGCACAGGTTGGCGGCAATGTCGTCGGCCGAATCCTGCGTACCGGCGACGTTTACGATTACCTGGGGTTCAAGGTTAACTGGAAACGAGTCCGGCTCGCGGACATCAACGATCAGATGGCGGTAGCGCTCGTGTTCGATCGCCGCCGGCAGCAGATCAAAGCCCACGACTTCGTGGCCCTCGTCCAAAAAGCGCTGCACGCACGCGGCTCCGATACCGCCCGAAGCGCCCGTGATCAAAACCCGCATACTTGCTCCTTAGGCGGTTGCGTGACGCTCGAGGTACTCGGCGCCCACATTCTCGCGCTCCCAGCCACGCACGACCTTGTAGCCCACGGGGCTCAGGAAGACCTCGCACAGCAGCTCGGCAACAGCGCCGGTCAGCGAGCACATAAGGACCTGCACCCAGGTCCAACCAAAGAACGTATGGCTCACCACAATGGCAAAGACCAGGTTGTCGATAAACTGGCCAACACCCGTGGACACATAGGAGCGGAAGGCGAAGCTCGCAAAGTTATTCTTTTTGAGCATACGGCCGAGCGACTGGTTGAGCGTGGAGTTAACCACGGCAGAAACGAGCATGGCGAGCGAAGATCCAAACACCACGTACCAGGTACCGCCGATGGTAGCATTAAGGGCGGTGTTGACCTCGATCATGCCCGTGTCGTAGTAGGCGCCCCACATGCCGGGCGTGAGCGAGCATGCCCAAAAGCACAGGCTCACGGCCAGGTTGACCAGCAGCGCGAGGATAGAGATTTTGATGGATGCCTTGGCGCCAAAGCGCTTGCAGATCATGTCCTGGCACAAAAACGAAACCCAGCTCACCACAAAGCCGCAATCGAGTGCCAGATACGGCAGGCTGATGAGCTCTTTGTTGGCCAGCAGGTTCATCATGATGACGCTCACGAAAAACAGCGAAACCGTTGCCGCGGGAATGCTCCGCAACAGGACCTTGTAGTCCTCCATGACCTTCTTGATCATTATGTACTCCTTTGGTTTTAGGTTTAACGAGCAGGATATCGGACCCGAACTGCTCGGACGCCCCGGTCTTGAGACGACGGTGGGTATGATAGCCGCTCATACGGCATCAGGCAAGTAAACGGCGCGGCAGCCCCGCAGGGCCACCGCGCCGATGCATTAAAAGGCTACGTTGCCAAACTCCGACAGGATAAGATCGGGGTTGTGATCGGTTGCCCAATCCACGTTCCACGGGCTCGTGAACAGCAGCAGCTTACCGCCGCGCATGTCCTCGACGCGCAGCGTGTCACGCGTGAGCGAAAGGCCCGGGATATCAATGGTATCGGGGTCGTTCTGAATCCAGCGGATGTCCGTATAGGGCAGCGGCTGGCGACGGACCTCAACACGATACTCGGCCTTGAGGCGGCGCTCGAGTACCTCAAACTGCAGCACACCGACCACGCCCACGATGACGCTCTCCATGCCGGCACCCAGCTCGCGGAAGATCTGGATGGCACCCTCCTGGGCAAGCTCCTCCATACCCTTGACGAACTGCTTGCGCTTGAGCGTGTCGACCTGCGTAATGCGGGCGAACATCTCGGGGGCAAATGTCGGGATCTGCGGATACTGCACGTGGCGCTTGCCGGAGCACACGGTGTCGCCGATGCTAAAGATACCCGGGTCGAACAGGCCCACGATATCGCCCGCGTACGCCTCGTCCACGATGGCGCGGTCATCGGCCATCATCGACGTGCCCGTAGCAAGCTTAAGCTTGCGGTTGCCCTGCACGTGGAAGGCGTCCATGCCACGCTCGAACTTGCCCGAGCAAATGCGCACAAAGGCAATGCGGTCGCGATGGTTCTTGTCCATGTTGGCCTGGATCTTAAACACGAAGCCGCTAAAGTCGTTCTCGGCGGGCGCGACCGGCTCGCTGGTGAGTGTATCGGTATAGGCGCGCGGCGTCGGGGCCAGACGCAGGAACTCCTTGAGGAAGGGCTCCACGCCAAAGTTGGTGAGCGCCGAGCCAAAGAACGCCGGGCTCAGCTTGCCGCAGGCCACGGCATCCAAGTCGAGCTCGTCGCCGGCGCCATCGAGCAGCTCGATGTCGTCCATCAGGTTCTTATGGTTCTCTTCGCCAATAAGCTCGTCCATGGAAGGATCGCCCAGCTCGGCCTCGACCTCGGCGACCTTCTTGGTGGCGTTGGCGTGGCCGTCGCCCTCAAAGGCAATGACGCGACGGGTCTGACGGTCGAACACGCCGCGGAAGTTGCGGCCGCTGCCGATCGGCCAGTTCATGGGATACGTATTGATACCCAGGACGTTCTCGATCTCTTCCATGAGCTCAAACGGATCGCGAGCCTCGTGGTCGAGCTTATTCACAAAGGTGAAGATGGGAATATGGCGCAGCGTACAGACCTTAAAGAGCTTTTTGGTCTGGGCCTCGACGCCCTTGGCGCCGTCGATGACCATGACTGCGGCGTCGGCGGCCATAAGGGTACGGTAGGTATCCTCCGAGAAGTCCTGGTGGCCGGGGGTATCGAGGATATTGACGCAGGCGCCGTTATAGGTGAACTGCAGCACCGAGGAGGTAACGGAAATACCGCGCTCTTTCTCGATGTCCATCCAGTCCGAGACGGCATGCTTGGCCGAGCTCTTGCCCTTGACCGAGCCGGCAGTCTGGATGCTGCCGGTATAGAGCAGCAGCTTCTCGGTAAGCGTGGTCTTACCGGCGTCCGGGTGGCTGATGATCGCGAATGTGCGGCGCGACGAGATTTCATCCGACAGGCTTGCCATGCGGATCCTTTCTTGCATTGAGTGCATTACGTCGTTGAAACCGTACTATTGTAGCCGCGAAATCCCGCCATAGGGCACCTATCAGGACAAATTCATCAGCCGAGCTCGCTGTGCACCGGGCAGCCGTCTCAAGGATCGTCTCAATCCTGTAACATCTAGCCGCCAAAATCGACTCCAGATGTTACAGATTAAGACGAACAGCCGGGAAGATCAGCGTCGTCTCAATCTCCGTCTCAATCTGTAACAGAAAGACGGGTTTTGAGCCTCCACCTGTTACAGATCGAGATAAACAAGCAGGCGGACAACCAATGTCTCAATCTGTAACAGATAGCCGCCAAAATCGGGGCTAAGTGTTACAGATTGAGATAAACGGGCAGGAAGGTCGGGGCTGTCTCAATCTGTAACATCTAACTGCCAAAATCGGCTCCAGATGTTACAGATCGAGACAAACGAACGAAGGGACAGACGAGCCCACATTTCCTCTTGCATAACTGTGCATAGTGTATATATACTGTACTTACCGGTTATATACACGTGTAGCCCAACAGCTAAGGAGCCGCTGTGGACATCATCCTATCCAATTCGAGCGACAAGCCCATCTACGAGCAGATCTCCTCGCAGGTCAAAGCTCAGATCCTTTCGGGCGTACTCGCTGCGGGAGCCAAACTCCCCAGCATCCGTGCGCTCGCGAGCGACCTCGGTGTGAGCGTCATTACCACCAAGCGTGCTTATGCCGACCTGGAGCAGCTCGGCTTTATCTGCACCGTGCAGGGCAAGGGCTGCTTTGTCGCCGAGGGCAACCAGGAACTCTTGCGCGAAAAGCAGCTCTGCCATATCGAAGAGTTGCTTGCGCAGGCCGCTACGCAGGCCGAAACCCTGGGCGTCACGCGCGACAAATTGCACGAGATGCTCGACCTTGTAGCTCCCGAAACCATGCAGTAGCCATCTGCAAGAAAGGCTATACCATGCAAAACTTGCTAGAACTCAAAGGCGTTTCACGCCGCGTAAGCGACCGCTTTTCGCTACGCGATGTCACACTCACCGTGGAGCCCGGCCAGATTGTCGGCTTTGTGGGCGCAAACGGCGCCGGCAAGACAACGACCATTCGCGCCGCGCTCGGGCTCATAAAGCTCGATGCCGGCGAGGTGCAGCTGCTTGGCCAGCGCTGCGATGCCAATGCGCCTGGCGAGGCACAGCGCCACCTGCGCTCCCGCGTCGGTCTTGTCCTGGACACGTGCCCTTTCCCCTCCACGCTCAAGGTGGGCCAGGTCGAGAAGCTCGTAGGCCCGGCATACCCCACGTGGAGCTGCGAAACGTTCGCCGGATTCATCGACCGATTTGGCCTCGATCCCAAGACGAAGGTCAAGGACCTCTCCCGCGGCATGGGCATGAAGCTGCAGCTCGCCTGTGCGCTCAGCCACAATGCCAAGCTGCTCGTTTTGGACGAAGCCACCGCGGGCCTCGATCCCATGGCGCGCGAGGAACTGCTCGACGAGTTGCTTGCCTTTGTCGCCGACGGCCAGCACAGCGTGCTGCTCTCGAGCCACATTACATCCGACCTCGATCGCACTGCCGACCGCGTCATCTGCATCGATAACGGCTCGATTGTGTTTGACCTGCCGCGCGAGGACATTACCGACCGAGCCGGCATCGCCCACTGCACCCAAGCACAGGCCGCAGAGCTTATGGCTTGCGTCGAAGGCGCCCGTGCCGCCCACCACGCCTATAGCGTGGACGTGCTCGTACCCAACCGTCGCGAGGCGCTCGAGGCCTTCCCCGAGATTCCCTGCGACCGGGCAACCATTGATGACTATCTTCGCCTCATACTGAAAGGGGCTTCGAAATGAAACGCGCCTTTATGTCTGAGCTCGCCATCGTCCGCACGCTTGTCCCGAGCATCGCGGGCGTCGGCCTGTTCATCTTCGTCGTACTGACCCTCGCCAACGCATCGGATGGAGATTCCGGCATGAGTGCCGGCGCCTGCGCGGTCAGTGCCATGTCGCCCATCATGGTCATGAGCTCGCTGGCCGGCTTCGATAATCAAAACGGATGGGAGCGCTATCGGGCAACGCTGCCCATCTCGCGCAAAGACATCATCTGTGCACGCTACCTGAGCATCATTGTCTTCTCGGCTGTCATGGCGTGCGCCGCCGTGCTTTTGAACATCATCGTCCTTCCGCTCTTCAACAGTGCGGGCGTGACCTCGACAGGACAAACCGTCTTTGAGATCGCAATCGCCTCGGCAGCCTCGATGCTCATCTCCCTCATGATGGTGTTTTTGGCGCAGCCGCTGTTCTTTCGTTTTGGACACATGGAGGCGCTGCGCCTGTCCGTTGGTCTGTTTGCCCTGCTTGGTTGCGGCACCATGGCCACGCTGAGCTCCTCCAACCCCATCAGCAACTGGCTTATGTCGATTGCCGGGGCGAACCCCGATCCTGCCGTTCTCGGCTGTCTGTGCGCAGGAATTGCCGCGCTGGCCCTCGTGCTATGTGCACTGAGCTGCGCCGTCAGCACCAAGGTTTATCGAGTACGCGATCTGTAAGCATGCGAGTCTCGATCCACGAAGGGAGTGATCGCCCCCTCCCCGCAAATCCGTGGCAAACGGCATGTCCCCGGCGTGCGCCACCGTGCTACTTGCGCAGCGGCTTGGGCAGCGGAATGCCTGCCGCAATGACGGCGGCGATGATCATGCAGACGATACCCTTGAGCGGGAAGCACATAAGCAGCAGGCCCACGACCATGACGGGCTGACGCATAACGGCGCCCATCGTCGAGGCGGTACAGACGGCGACGCAAAAGACCGGATCGGCGCCGGTGAGGATGGCGAAGCCGTAGCCTAGGCTCACGCCCGAAAAGATAACCGGGAAGAAGTGACCGCCGCGCCAGCCCAGGTTGATGAGGGCGGGCGTCAGCATGGCCTTGACCAGACCGGTCGCGATAAGCACGCCGGCGGGAATGGTCAGGTAGGTTTCCATGAGCACGTCGGCCTGGGTCTCGCCGGCAAACATGGTGTAGGGCAGGACCGTGCCGCAGATGGCGAGCGCCAGACCAGCCAGCATTGCCTTAACGACAGGACGCTCTCCTATGGCCCGGGCAAACGCTTCGCTCGCGTGCTCAGAGACAAAGTACAGCCAGCCGCAGATTGTTCCGATCAGCGACAGAGGAATGAGCCAGGTAAGCTCCAGGTTGCCCACCTCGGCGGCCTCGAACCTGGGCATGCCCATGCCGCCGCCCACAAGCTGGCCAAGCAGCAGGTAGGTACCCAGACCGCCGGCAATCGCAATGCCGTAGACCACGGTCTTTTGCGCCTTGGGCAGCTTGATGGTGATCTCGTCGGATTCGGAGCCCTCGTCGCCGTTGGCGTCCTGGCCGTCGGCGCTGCCGGCGAGCGGCGCCACAAAGCCAAAGACGGGCGCGGTGAAGAGCGCCGTCAGGGCAGCCTGAGTACCCAGCAGCGTGAGCTGCCTAAACTCGGCGCCAAAGCGACGCATGCGGTCGCCGACCCAGCTGCACAGACCCGCAATAACGCCGGTCAGGCCGGCCTCCGGTCCAATGCTTCCGCCAAACAGCAGCGGCAGCAATGCCGCAAGCGAAAGCTTGCCCAGGTTGTCGTACGGATAGCGGCCGTCGCGCTTTACCTTGGCCATCACCTGGTTGAGGTCATCGGTCTTGGTGCCCGTCATCTTTTCGTACAGACCGATTAGCAGACCGCCCAGCAGGCAGACGAAAAACGGGTAGGGCAAAAAACCGAACGGACCACTCGCGAGCTCGGGCGAAGCGACGCCCAGCATATGCGGGATCTCGGTCCATAGATAGTCGATGCCATGCTCCATCGCAAAGAAGAACAGCCAAACCGCGGCGCCCGCAAACGCACCGGTCACAGCCACGCTCACTAAAAACAGCGCACGGTTTTTGGGTTTTGCAAGGTTATCCATCGGGGCCTCCCGTGGTCAAAATCGACAAGGATACGTTTTATTGTAAGACGGGCACAGCGCGGACGTGCCGACCATCCACGCCGCGAACGGCGCCATTGGGCGCCGCACGTGCGATAGGCCTACGGCTTAGCTGCCGATAATCGATGCAATTTGGTGCAGGTCGTCGGCAAAGTAGATGCCGGCCTGACGCTGCGAGCTCGATAGGCCTTTATCGATCATGTGCTCGAGCAGCGCCTTGAGGTCGTTGTAGTAACCGTTCAGGTTGTACAGAATGCACGGCGTGCTCAGATGCCCCAACGATACAGCCGACATGACCTCGGCGATCTCCTCGAGCGTGCCCGTACCGCCCGGGAAAGCGATGAACGCGTCGCCGAGCTCGATCATCTTGGCCTTACGCTCGGCCATGTCACTCGTCACGATGAGGTCGTCAATACCGTCGTGTTGAAACTCTGCCTCGATAAAAAAGCTCGGCTCAACACCCGTCACGTGTCCACCCGCCTCGAGCACGCTATCGGCGAGCGCGCCCATCAGCCCCGACTTGGACCCGCCGTATACCAGCGCGTGGCCGTTGGAGCCAATCCATGTGCCGAGCTGCTGCACCGCAGGCAGAAACGCCGGGTCGTTACCGACGCTGGCGCCCAGGTATACCGTGATATTCATATTCAGCCCCCTTGTTGTGACGCGCGGCGCCCGCCCTAGCGTTGGCGTCGGCGATATTCGCGCACGCGGCGCGACAGGTCGGCGAGCTCATCGCGATCGAGCTCTTCCAGATGCTCAAGATCGTCCATAAAGCGCGCCATGGTGTCCTTTTGGCGCATCTTGATGAGCGTATTGCAGTAGTTCACCGCCACGCCCGTGAGCATGGCGATGTAGAAGATGCTGATGACGCTCAAAACGACGGTGATAGCGCGGGCAACCGGCGTTTCGGCCGGGATATCGCCAAAGCCGATCGTCGATACGGTCTCAAAGCTAAACCAGAGGCCATCGCCAAACGTAAGGGTCGCAGGGTCGGACAGCCAGACGGCACTCGAGCACAGCAGGTAGAAGATAAGGAACAGGCCGGTGATGCGCGCAAAGCCAGCCTGGCGCAACACGTCGGCAAGCGTCCTCAACTTGTTCATCGCGACCCCTTTTCCCAAGCGTCCAATCATGTTCGTTCGGTATTGTCCCACACTCGGCACTCGAGAACGCTCCTTTTGTGCTGGCAGAAAGGGACTGTCCCCAACCGCCGGCACATAAGGAACGTCCCTAAGTGCCAACTCCGGCAAAGAGTGTCCCCGGCGACTAGTCGTTTAAGAACGTCCCCAATGACTACTACAACTGCCGGACAGATTGGGAACGTCCCTAAGTGCCGGATGTTAGGCAAGCTGAGCTGGTATCCTTATGCGGTATTATCTCGACTCGATAGGATTGCCTGTGAAACCTTCCGCCGTCCTTCGCTTAGCCCTATATCGCACCCTAGCCGTCGCGCTTGCTGCGCTCACACTACTGAGCGCCGTCATGCCCACCCCGGCCTTTGCCGCCGACTCCGACCAGCAGGTCAAGACGGTCCGCGTCGGCTGGCTTGTCAACAACGAGGGGTTCCAGGAAGGCACACCGGGCGAGCGCCTCTCGGGATGGGGTTACGAGTACCTCCAGACCCTCTCGTACTACACCCCTGGCTGGCAGTACGAATACGTGTCCGGCACCTTCACCGAGCTCATGGACATGCTCGAGAAGGGCGAAATCGACCTCATGCCCAACATCTCGCATTCAGTAGAACGCGAGCAAAAGTTACTCTTTTCCTCAAACCCCGAGGGCACCGAGCGCTACTACATCTACGCCAGGCCCAATCGCGACGATCTGGCCAAGGGTGACCCCCAGGCACTCCAAGGCCTCACCATCGGCTGCAACTCTGGCGTTATGCAAACCTTCGTCGGCCAGCAGTGGCTCGCCAACGAAGGTGTCACCTGTACCTATAAAGAAATCGACACCGGCGGCGCCCTCTTTGAGGCACTTTCAGACGGCGAGGTCGACGCCGTCATCATGAACGACACCATTTCGTCGCCCGATGCGTCGCCCATGTTCTACGTAGGCTCGAGCGACTACTATTTTGCCGTTCCCAAAAGCCGCCCCGATCTGATGAACGACATCAACTCAGCCATGGCGGCAATCAACCGCACCAACCCGCGCTACAACGACGAAGTCAAATCCAACTACTCGGCGCAAAATAGCGGATCCGCATCACTTACCAACTCCGAACGGTCGTGGCTCAAGGCCAATAACAACACGCTTACACTTGGTTATCTCAACAACAATCTCCCCTTCTGCAACCAAGATGCAAACGGAGAAATGGAAGGGTCACTCGTCTCACTCGTTACGACGCTCCACGACAAATTTGGCATTACCGTACACACGCTCGCTTTTTCAAGCAACCAGCAAATGACGGAAGCGCTCTCAAAGGGAAATATCGACATCGCCCTACCGGCATTTCGCGACTACTGGCTTGCCGAGCAAATGGGGACCGTTCAATCGATTTCGATGGGAACGATCTCTCTTACCGCCATCCACGCCACCAGCGATCTCAACAAGGATCTCCGCAATATCTGTTGCACAGGGTTTTCCATCGTCAACCGCAGCGAATTAAAAACTATGTTTCCAAATGCAAATGTAACCGAGTATCCGTCTGCAAACGACTTACTTTCTGCCCTTAAGGACGGAAGATCAAGCTGCATCGTTGTTCCCAACGCACGGCTGGAAACCATCCGAGATAGCTACGATATCAGAGACTACGAGATACAGGAACTCTCACGCACGGCCGAACTTTCTTGCCTTATGCGACGCGGAAATCCCGAATTATTGAGTATCGTCAACAAGGGCATCATCAACGCCGGAGAATCGCTTTCTGCGAGCAATTATTCCTCTACGTCGTATAGCGCACAGGAATCAGACGCGTTCAGGTTTATATATCGTCATCGTAGTTCGATTGTCGTCATCATCGTCGGTGTACTGTTGACTGGGGTAGCGGTTCTAACCTGGGCCCTGCAGCGAGCCAGAGTAGAGCAAAACAAGGCACTCGCCGCCAATGCGGCCAAAACGGCCTTTCTCGCCCGCATGAGCCATGACATCCGCACGCCGCTCAACGGCATTCTAGGGCTCATCGAAATTGAAGAATTGCACGAAGACGATGTCGATGCCGCCCGTAAAAACCGAGCTAAGGCGCGAATCGCCGCCAACCATCTGCTCTCACTCATCAACGACATTCTAGAAATGGGCAGGATTGAAAATGGAAAGCTAACGCTTGAGCATGTCTCATTTAACCTCGAAGATCTCTGCAACGATGCAATTGTGCTGTGCAAGCTCCGCGCTTCCGATCGCAATATTACGATGCAGGATCAAAGAGCACATCCCCTCTGCAATCCACATGTAATGGGAAGCCCCACTCATGTACGTCAGATTATCATCAACCTGCTCGACAACAGCGTCAAGTACAACAAAGATGGCGGAACTGTCACTTTTACATCGCAGATTAAACCGATCGATGATCGCCGAGTACTCTTTTGCTTTAACGTCTCGGACACCGGCATCGGCATGTCGCCCGAGTTTCTAAAGCACATCTACGAACCGTTTGCCCAAGAGGGCAACGATGCCCGCAGTAAATTTCAGGGAACTGGCATGGGCATGCCGATCGTCAAATCGCTCATAGACATGATGGGAGGCACGATTGAGATTTCGAGCGAGGTCGGCGTGGGAAGTACGTTCAACGTCCAGATTCCGCTCGATATCGACAAGAACCCTCAGGCAAGAGAAGGTGCGGACGAGCAGGCGATCAGCTGCTCGCTTGCCGGCATGAACGTTCTTTTGGCCGAAGACAACGAGCTCAATGCCGAAATTGCCCAGGCCCTGCTCGAAAGCGAAGGCATCGTCGTAACTCGCGCCGCCGACGGCAAAGAAGCGGTCGAACTATACACTAGTCGTCCCGCCGGCAGCTTCGATGCGATCCTGATGGACATCATGATGCCGGGTATGGATGGCTACGAGGCAACTCGCGCGATTCGTCTGAGCGAGAAGGCCGATGCAGCCGACATCCCCATCATCGCGCTCACCGCCAATGCCTTTGCCGAGGACGCCAAGGCGGCACACGATGCCGGCATGAACGCCCATCTGCCCAAACCGCTCGACTTTAACAAGCTCAAAAACATCCTCGCCCGCATCAAGAAAAACGGAACTGTTTCGCTATAGTTTGTGCTCACCCACCATGCACAGTTAGAAAGGAAGCCAACGATGTTTAGGCCCCTGCGTCGAAAGAAACGCGCCATCACTGACGAGGAAGCACGTGAACTGCTGACCACCTGCAAGCGCGGCGTCTTTGCCGTCAACGGCGACGATGGCTACCCGTATGCCATTCCCGTCAACTACTTCTTTGACGCCAAGCACGACAAGATTTATTTCCATGGTGCCAAGGCTGGCCACAAGGTCGATTCACTCAGGCGTGATGATAAAGTCTGCTTTACCGTTTACGGCAACGAGTGGTACAAAGACGATGACTGGGCTCCCTATGTTATGAGCACCGTGGTCTTTGGTCGTTGCCGCCTAGTAAATGAGACACCTGCGTTTATCGAGGACAAAGTCCGCCAGCTCGCGCTTAAGTACTACCCCTCTGCCGAAGAAGTTGAAGAGGAAATCGCCAAAGACATCAAGGGCGTCCAACTCTACGAGATTTCGATTGAGCATCTTTGCGGCAAGCAGATCCATGAAAAGTAAGCCCAAAAACAGGTCCCACAAATAACAAAATGGCTCGGTTCCAACCAGTATTGGAACCGAGCCATTTGTTTATGAAGCGTCGGCGGCTATGTGCGCAAGCGCCTCAACGAGATCCTGAGAACTCACGGGTTTGCTCAGATGCGCGTTCATGCCCGCCTCGCGCGAAAGCCTACGGTCGTCGGCAAAGGCATTGGCGCTCACGGCGATAATCGGCGTGGTCGCGGCGTCCTCGCGATCGAGCGCTCGAATCTGACGCGTGGCTTCAAGGCCATCGATGCCGGGCATCATGATGTCCATCAATACCACGTCGTACTCGTGCGGCGCGCTCGCGGCAAACGTCTCGACGGCAGACTCGCCATCTTTGACATGTGTCACGACGGCACCGGCGCGGTCGAGCGTAAACTGTGCGATCTCGGCATTCAGGTCGTTATCCTCTACGAGCAAAACGCGCAGGCCCTGGAGCACGTCGCTGTCGCCTGCATCCACGCGAACTGCCTGGGGAATCTCGGAACTCTTGCACTTCTCAAACGGCAGGCAAATGGTAAACGTCGTCCCCTGCCCCAAGGCGCTCGTAAAGCTCATGGTTCCGCCCATAAGCTCGACCAACTGTTTGGCAATAGACGCGCCCAGGCCAGTTCCCGATGAAGCGCCTTCCACCTGTTGTTCCTCGCGGCTGAACGGCTCGTAGAGGTGCTGTTGAAACTCCTCGCTCATGCCAATGCCGTTATCGGCGATCGTGTATTCATAGACGGGGACACCGTCCACCGGCTCCACCTCGCGGCATGTCAGGCGAACATAGCCGCCCTGGCGGTTGTACTTGACGGCATTACCGGCAATATTGAGCAACAGACGCTTGAGGTGCGTCACGCTCACCCGGGCATAGGGATGATCAAGAGTCCGTTGGTCGCAGATAATTGTCACCAGGCGCTCCTCGGCCTGGCGCTCCAGAATATCGCACACCTCACGGTTGAGGGCCACCATATCTGTAGGCACGAGATTCAGGTCGACCTGCCCGCTCTCCAAGCGGCTCATATCGAGTGCCTCGTTCGCAAGGTCGAGCAGCAGTCCCGACGCCGTCCAGATCTTTGAGCGGCACTCAGTCTGCTTTTGCAAGTCGTCCGCGTTGGCATTGCCCACCTCGACCATACCGCGAATGCCGTTGATGGGCGTGCGCAGGTCGTGACTCATGCGACGCAGGAACTCCGTCTTTGCAGAGTTGGCAGACGAAGCTTCGCGCGCCGCTTTTGCCAGCTTGTCGCCATAGTCGCGCTCCTGCAGCAACAGGTCGGCAAAGCGTTGGCTCTCGGCGCGGCGGCGCACCAACACAACAGTGGCTATAACACCGCCGTAGAGTGCCAACACACTGGCAACAACAGCGGCAACAACCTCAAAGTAACGCTGCGCGGGAGCATAGGTGTACACGTAAAAATCGCGCGCTTTACCAAATGTGCCCAGATACCACTCACCGCTGTCGTTAACCAATCTGACCTTACCAGCCAGGCAACGCTCCTTAATGCCGTTGACAACGATGGCATCCGTCGCAGGCAAATCGAACACGCCTGACACGGCGGGCTCGGCAGCGTTGGTCGCAACGACCTTACCGTCGTTTTCGATCACGATATTGCCGCTATCGATAGTCTCATAACCATCGAGCAAGCTCTGCAACTTGAGCGTATTGCTCGCGACCGCCTTGGCGCTCTGGTGCCTCACCGCGACAACGATGCCCTCACCGTCCCGCCGGGCCACGCAGCCAATGTCTGCGACCGAATCGTCCGCAAGCGTAATGCGAGCGGTATAGGACTTAAGCGGATGGGCTGCCACCTCCAGCACAGGCGCCTCTTTGAGATTCGCAGCGAGCGACTCGTAGCCCACATCATCCTTCGAGGACTCGGACACCAAGTTGCCCGATGCATCCGTTACGATCAGCGCTGTCACATTAAACTGGTCAGCATATTGCTCCAACGTAGCGTTATCCACCGAGCCGTCGCGCTCCATATCGCGCGCCGCCTCTCCGGCGATCTCCATAACGCGAATCAGGTTTTTGGTCGCATAGGCGCTGTTGAACGCATCGTAGGAAAGGCTCTGTGTCGCCACGTAATCGACAACGTCGGCAAAGCGCTGCTCGGCCTGAGCTGTCGTGTAGGCGTAGCTCGTCACGCCGGCAACAATCGAGAGCGCTATCCCCAACAGGACGACGATGAGCCATTCCCGTGCCGAACGATCGCCCCGCTCCTGAGCGGTGTGGTCGGACGCATCAATCATGACAGGCCCTCCACATTCAAAAAGGGCGAAGGGTCATCAAAATACTTTGACACCAGGCGCTCCATGGTGCCATCGGCAAGCATTTCTTGGTAGGCATGGGTGAGCTTAACGTCGATGCCGCGTGTGTCGTTGATATCGAAAGCGGTGCCCAACCCAACCTCCAGCAGCGGCTCAGACAGAATGCGATACGTCACACCATAGTCTTTTTCGTAAGTAAGCAGCGAGGACTCATGCGCGGCGATGGCATCGACCAGGCCCTCGACGAGCGCCGGGTTCAGGTACGAGCGGTCCGAAAAGCTGTAGAGCTCCTTGATCTGCGGAACGTTTTCACTGGTACGATTGAGCAGAATCGACTCGGGCTTGGTGGTGGACTGGACCGCCACGACCTTACCCTCAAGATCGGCAAGCGTGTAGATATCGCTCTCGGGATCGACCGCGACCACCTGGCGGCTCGCAAGGTACGGGCCGGCCCAGCGATATTCGTTTTCGCGACCCGTCATACTAAAGCTGCCCATGACGCAGTCGAGCTCGCCGCTCGCCAGCAGTTCTTTCTTCTTTTCCCAGTCGATCAGCTGGTATTTTGGCTTGTAACCAATGCGGACCAAAGCCTCGGTCAAAATCTCGACATCCAGGCCAACGATATTGCCGTACTCGTCGCTATACACAAACGGCGGATAGAGGTCGCTGCCGACGTTGAGCGTCTTAAGGTTGTCGTCTTTGACCTGCGAGGCGGCCGCGCCTTCTGATGCAGACGCCGCGGCCCCGTCATTCGACCCGGAACAGCCAGCTATCGCCACGACAAAGGCACTCACCACTGCAAGCGCAACAAACAACGATATGGCGGCCGAGCGACGAGGTCTTTTCATCGAGCTCCAGACGTTCCTGTTTACAGACTCAAGAGCAAAGATATTAGCAGACAAAACCGCGCTTGCGCTCAATGGTTACAGATGCTTTACCATACGGGGCCTTCCAGCCAATCTGGCAGACGGCCCCGCATGCAGCGCTCACTTACCGTGCATTAAAAACGTAGCGGTCCAGGCGGTCGCACGCCTCCCTTACACGCGAAAGCGGCAGCGCCAGATTCACGCGAATGTGGCAAGGCCCGTGGAACGGACGGCCATCCTGATAGCCCACGCCCACACGCGCCCCCTCGTCGAGCAACCACTGAATATCGCGGCCATGCTCTCGGCACCACTCGGTGCAGTCCAGAAACACCATGTACGTGCCCTGCGGACGTGAATAGCCCACGCCCTCAAAATGCTCGTCCACGTAATCGCAGAAGTACTCGATATTACCGGCAAGCACCTGGTTGAGTTCATCAACCCACTCGTAGCCCTGCTGCTGGTAGGCACCGATAAGCGCATGCATGGAGAGGACGTTCATCTCGTTGTAGTGGGTCTTGTTGGACACGGCGCACACGCGGTCGTGCAGCGTCTCGTTATAGATGATGTGGTAGCTGCCGACCAGGCCCGCCAGGTTGAACGTCTTGCTGGGCGCGTAGAGGGCAACCGTGCGCATGCGGGCATCCTCGCTCACCGACTGCGTCGGGATATGCTTGTGGCCCGGCAGGATGATATCGGACCAAATCTCGTCCGAGATCACCACGCAATCGTGCTGGCGATAGATGTCCATGGCGCGCTCGATCTCGTCGCGCTCCCATACGCGCCCGCAGGGATTGTGCGGCGAGCAGAACACCGCGGCGTGGATGTGGTTTTGGGTGAGCTTGCGTTCCATGTCCTCAAAGTCCATGCGCCACACGCCCTGGTCGTCGAGCTTAAGCGGGCTGTGGACAATGCGATAGCCCGCGGCTTCGATAGACTTGGTGAAACCGATGTAGGTAGGGCTGTGGACCAGCACCGCATCGCCCGGCTGGACATACGCCCGCAGGGTCGACACGACACCGCCCAGCACGCCGTTTTCGTAGCCGATATGCTCCGGGAGCAGACCCTCGACGCCATTACGTCGGCTCTGCCATTCGATGATGCGGTCGAAGTACTCGTCGCGCGGATCGAAATAGCCAAACATGGGATGCTGGGCGCGCTGAATGATGTGCTCCTGGACCGTGGGCACCGTGGCAAAATTCATGTCCGCCACCCACATGGGGATGCGGTCGAAGCCCTCGTCGGGCGCGTTCGGAGCCATGCCAGGGATCTCGCCCCAGGAGTCAACGGCGATGGCGTCCATGCCGTGGCGGTCGATAAGCGAAGTAAAGTCGTATTTCATGCTGAGCTCCCGTGCAAAGCGGATTGTTTTGATAGGCGTTATTGTCCACCAGCGTGGGCGATTTTGGCACGGGGTTTGGCGTTGAATTTGGCGAGCGCCATCGAATGGCTGGCTAGTCCCGCGCGTCGTTGACGGCGGTTACCGTCAACTTGGATCCGTCAACCGTAAAGGATATGTCGAGCCCAGCGTAAGCCAAGTGGTAAATGCGGTTTGGCTCGTGCTTGCTACCCGCGCGGCGCGGATCTTGGCGAAGGACCTCGACCAACCCGGGGAGCTTCGTGGGCGGGACCATCTCCTGCAGCGCTTGCGGGAAGTCAACGTCGAGCTCTTGCCACGGCGCATCCTCAATCCAGCCGCCGGTCGCATCCGAGTGGCAGTCCGCAAACGGAATGTAGGGCTTAATGTCGTAGATGGGCGTGCCGTCGCGCAGGTCGGCCCCCAGCACATGAATGATGGGGCCATCGTCGGTAAGCTCAACACGATCGAGCTTGACACAGGTGAGCCCGATGGGATTAGGGCGAAACGGGCTGCGCGTGGCAAACACGCCCACGCGCTCAGCTCCACCCAGACGCGGCGGGCGCACGGTTTTCGACCATTTTGCGTTGGTGCCGGACCTGTCCTGTGTCTTGGCATCGGCGGCGATGTCTTCGGCCGCGCCGCCGGGTGTTCCGTTTTCAAAGCGCCAGAGCAGCCATAGGTGAGAGAAGGAGTCCAGGCCCTCAACTGCCGCGTTAAAGGCAAATTCCTGCTCAAAGACGATGCGCCCCTCAAGATGAGGCGCCAAAAAGCTGTTGCGCGGAATGCCGAACTTCTGCGGCAGGTCGGTATGTATGTGTGCAATAGGTTCCATGCCGGTCATTGTACGGCACTGGTGCGCGGGCGAGGGGCCGCGATTCCCGCTCATCGCCATCTGCATGCAACCAACGGTTGCTTGGAAGGGTGCCTGCCGCCGCGTATGCTTAAGCCATCAACCAGTAGAAAGGAGCCGTTATGGCCTTCGCAGAAAAGCTCATCGCCGTCCGTCGCGCCAACAATCTCACCCAAGAGCAGCTCGCCGCCAAGCTCTACGTCACGCGCCAAGCCGTCAGCCGTTGGGAACGCGGCGAGGTCACACCGGGCATCGACATGATGAAGCTCATTGCCGCCGTGACCGGCGAGCCTCTGTCTCATCTGCTCGAAATGCCCGAGCACTATTGCCAGAGCTGCGGCATGATACTCACGCCCGACGACTGCGGCACCGATGCCGCGGGCGCCACGACCGACCATTACTGCAAGTGGTGCTACGACCGCGGCAAGTACACCTACGAGACTACGATGGAGGCGATGATCGAGGATTGCGCCCCGCGTCTGGCGCAAAACACCGGTATGTCACTCGACGAGGCCGTCTCGCTCATGGGCGCCGTGCTGCCGCAACTGGAGCGCTGGCGCACCGTGCAGGAAAACGAAGAGCGCTACGGCGCCGAAGCCCGGGCGCGCTATGGCGATGAGGCAATCGATGCGGCAAGCGAGGCGTTGCTGGACATGGATCCCGAGACATGGAACGACATGAAGGAACTTGAACGCGCTATTCTGGGCCAGCTCTCGATTGCCATGGGCGACGGCGATCCAAAGAGTAGCGAAGCCCGCAAGCTTGTCGCAATGCACCGCCGATGGATTGGCCTTAACTGGGGACACGAGCCCCAGGACGAAGCATACCTGGGCCTCGCCAATGGTTATCTTGCCGACCAGCGCTTTGTTGACTACTACGACAAGCCCTGCGGCACCGGAGCCACGGCGTTTCTGGTACAGGCAATCGAGTCGTCGTTGACGCGTGCATAGACCGCGGCGGCTTTGGGTATTTCAATCGAAACCTCAACCGATTGGAGACCTATGGCTACTGATCACGAGCTCGCGCTCTACGTTATGACCGGCTGCCCGTATTGCATAAAGGTCAAGCGCTTCCTGGCCGATAACGGCGTGACCATCCCCGAGCGTAATATCTCGACCGATTCCGATGCCGAGCAGACGCTCATCGCCGTCGGCGGAAAGCGTCAAGTTCCCTGCCTGTTCATTGACGGCACGCCACTCTACGAGTCGGGCGACATCATCGCGTGGGTGCAGGAGAATTTGCTCTAGCACGCGCACTGCGGCCAGTTCGCGCCAACCGAGCCGAACCCATACGAACCAAACATGTACGCCAGCATCCAAAGTCGACATTTTTCGACATCTTTGGATGCTGGCGTACAGCTTTTGGGTAGCCATGGACGCTCTTAACCGGCTAATTGTTTGAGGCGACCTTTGGATTATGGCTGTTTGATGCCTCGGGAAAGAGTTTCCAAGGGAGCTATGGCCAAAAAAGGGCAAATATGAGTACTGCTACCTGTTTAGTAGCAGCAATTTTGATCATTTCAGGAACTATTCAACGTCCCATGCGCCCGCAGATGACGCTATTTCTCCTCATATGTTCAATAAAAGTTGCTCCTAATGGGAACAAAACTCATCAGGAGCTACTTTTTATAGCAAAATTAATGCAACCATAATGGCAACAGTACTCATATTTGCCCTTTTTTGACCACGACCCTCCAGAATAGTCGTTAGGGACGACTCTAAATGACAAAATCCGGCACTTGGACGTTCTTGTATGACTAGCCATTGAAGGACACCCAACGACTACTCCAATTCGTGACACACTGTGTCGCAAATTAAGCTGGTCCCACTATCGAAGACCAGTGAGAGCTCCTGCCCAGAATCTCGATAGCTTAATAAAACGCTCCCTTCCGGAAGTTCAACGAGCATCCAAATTCCAAGCTGAAAAGCAAAGGAGTATCGAAGCCGTCAATGCTCATTTCCTATCGAGCAGGCGGATCAAAACAAGCTAATTAGCCTGATGAACTGCTTGTATTTTTGTCTACAAAACTGTATACAAAAAAGGGAATCCGAGAACCAGCGCTCGACATTATGTCGATCGATAGGAGGCGCTATGAATGCTAAGCAGCTTGAAAAAATGATGGGATTTGCCCCTGGAGAGTTAGAGAAAGCCGCGGAAGCTTACGAAAAAGATGAATGGCCGAAAGGCCGCACCGTTAAGCTGGGAAGGCCGCCGATCTCTGATGAGCCAAGCGTTGTTTTATCGGCACGTGTGGGTGAATCGGTTCTTGAGGCGTTTGACGAAAAAGCCAAACGCCATGGGCAAACGCGCACGGAACGGCTCAGGGAACTCATAACACTTGATGCAATGATTGCCTAGGCACCGCTCCCCCGCCGAACCCAAACATGTACGCCAGCATCCAAAGTCGACCATTTTCGACATCTTTGGATGCTGGCGTACAGCTTTTTTGCAGGTAGTCATCGGGGACGTCCTTACATGACTAGTCGTTAAAGAACGTCCCCGATGACTAACTAGCCGTGGAAGCGGGCTATAGGCGCAAGTGGCTGCTCGCGAAAGACACGCTCGACGGCGGCACGGTATTCGTCGACCTTTTTGGTCTTGCGTACGAGCTTGTGAACGGTCGCGGAATCGGCGAAGGCGCATTTGGCGTAGAACCACCACTCCTTCATGCGAAAGACCGCGTTGCCGCCAATCTCTTCCGCATAGGCCGCAAACAGCATGTCATGGAAACGCTGCAGTTCGGCTGCCGTGGCAGCAGGGCCACCCTTAACCATGCGAGCCAGCGCGGGGTTCGCGAGCAAGCCGCGTCCCAGCATTACATGGCGCGTGCCGGGATAGGCCTCCACCAGCGCATCCATGTCCTCAAGATCAAAGATGTCGCCGTTATAGGCCACGGGGAATGGCGCGCGATCCAACGTCTCGCCGTAAAACGCTTTGCGCGGCGAACCCGTATAGCGATCCCTCTGTACACGCGGGTGCACGATCAGCTCTGCCAGCGGCATGCGGCAGTACAGATCGAGCACGCGCCCGTATTCGTCGTCACTCTCCAACCCCAGCCTGGTCTTTACCGACACCGGCAACGGCGACCGCTCGCACACGTCGCTCAAGAACACCTCGAGCTCATCCAGGTTGCGCAGAAAGCCCGAACCCTTGCCTTTGGCAACAACCGTACCCGAGGGGCAGCCAAGGTTGAGATTGACCTCGCGGTACCCCATCTCGGCGAGCACCTGCGCCGCCCACACAAACTCGTCCGCATTCTTGGACATCAGCTGAGGTACTACGTTAAGCCCCTGGTTATTGGCAGGATCGACCTCTTTAAACGCCTTGCCACCAAAGCGGTTGCCCACCCGCGGCGGCGGCAAAAACGGCGTGTAATAACAATCGAGCGCGCCAAAGCACTCCGCATGCACGCGACGGAACACATGCCCGGTAATCCCCTCCATGGGGGCCAGCGATAAATTCATCAACATCCACTCTCAAATCAATGTGAGAAAGGGACTGTCCCTTTGTCACATCCCATTCAAGCGGTTCAGGAACTCTTTGCAGGCGCGAGAACGCAGGCGATATTTTTTCCACACCAGATACGATGCAATGGTGAAGGGGCAAAAGGGCAGTCCCTTTGCCCCAAGTGCCGGCTACCGGACGCAAGCTAGTTGCCGTTCGCGAACGCCGCCCATATTTCGAGGTCTAATACTTTTCCCGAGAAGTGAACGGCTGTATTTGGACCCCCGAAGCATTGACATTTTTAGGCGTCAAAACCGCAGGATTTGACTGGCAAAACCGCAGGAAATTGCACGCCAAAAGTGTCGATGCTTCGGGAGTCCGTTTTCACTCGTTCACTTCTCGGGAAAAGTATTAGACCTCGATTCCGCAGTCCCCGATGTGACAAAGGAACAGTCCATTTGTCACATTCAGAATTGACCCCCCCCCCGCAATAGCTCATCGATGGCGGGATTCTCTATACTGGGTCACATATGACGGTATCGCGCCAAAGGAGAACGCCGTGACCACCTCGCAGATATCTCTGCTCGCGCTCATCTCGGTTGGAGGCATCGGCATCCTGTTTATCGGAGCGAGCATGCTCATGAAGGCCGCCGCCCGCAGGAAAGCCAAGGCCTGCACCGCTATGATCATGGGAACGGTCATTGACCACCGCTTTATGGGCGAAGGCAGGATGTATCCCGTTTTGGAGTACACCGTCGACGGCACGCAGTACCACGTGAGAAAACAATTCCGCGGCGTAAAGACCAAAAGCTTGTCGGGGCTCCCCGTCCGCACGCAAAGCGCGGCGTACGAAGACGCCAAGGGCTGGTTGCACGTACATACAGGGCCCATCGCACGCCTAGATACTCTCGCAGAGCAGCTTTGGCCCCTCGGCAGCCAAATGACTGTGCACTACAACCCCAGCAGCCCAGACAAGAGCTATGTCGAGCGCCCTATCGTGGGCGACTTTGCCACGCTGATGTTTAACATCGCGGGTATCTTGCTCATCGCGCTGAGTATTTTGCTCTATGTTCTTATCCAGCGCTAGCTCAGACTGATACATCCCGCGCGCCGCGCGCCGTAACGACCGCCACGACTCCAAGGACCAGCTATGGCAACACTCTCCGAACGAGAACGTAAACGCATCCAGCGATACTGCATTTGCCCAAAGGTTGCCGGCGCGGCGCTTGCCATGGCATTCGTGCTGCCCTTATCGATCATTCCTTTCGAAATGGTCGACGACATCGTCTTCCATCACGAAGGCTTCCAAGAGACAGGCATGATGACCGCCTTGGTGCTCACCGCCATCGAGCTCGTTATATTCTGCTACTGCGCTCTCGCCCCGCGCTTTGGCATGCGTGGCAAGCAGTGGAAGGAAATGCAGCGCCGGCTCGCCGTCGAGCAGAGCGAGAAAGACCGCTCGGCACAAATCGCAGGCGTTGTTGGCACGCAGGCCGCCGCGCGTCTGCTCAAGAACAGCGACAACGAGACCGCGCGCAACCTGGGCGGCGCGGCAGAAGTCGCCGCTGCCGTAGGCGCCGTCGCCACCGCGGCAGACGTGCTTACCGAGAGCTTCGCCAACGCGAAGGCTATGGCAGAGGCCTGTGGCGTGTCTGTCCCCCGTGCAAAGAAGTGGGTCGTCGCGCTTGTGGCGCTGCCCCTCGCGATCGTATGCGGCGCCTATATCCCGCAGCTGGCGCAGGGAAACATCGAGATGCAGGAGAACGCCGCGGCCGCGGCCGAGCAGATCGCCATCGCACGCAAGGCATTAGAGCCCTCATGCGAGTACGTGTCCGCCGATGACCCCTACGAGCGATATCAAGATTACGGCTATCACGTCCGCGGTTATCTGCACGACGGCGACTCCGATACCCAAAAGACCTATACGTACATGGATTTTGACAACAAGGGAACGCTCACGGAAGTGAGCTACGCGGCAGAGATTGACCCCGACGCGAGCCTCGAGGACAACCTTGCCCGTATCGAGCTCGACCTTGACGCGCTTTCCTCTGCTGTCCAAACCGTAGACGTCAAGACCGTGAGTCCCGAGCTCCTAGCACCGCAAAAGCTCCCCGAAGAGTTTAGGCAGGCTTTTTTGAACGGTTCGCTCTACGAGAGAATCTCCATCAGGACGAGCGACAACCCCATCAAAACGTACTATTCGTTTGACACGGATCCCGAGGATGAATTTGACGAGTACACCCATCCAAGCATCCGTATCACATTGATGGGCAAAACGAGCTAGCCACCCAATGTGACAAAGGGACTGTCCCTTTGTCACATTATTCGGAGCGTAGGGCTTCCACAGGGTCTTTCTTGGATGCGCTGCGAGCAGGCAGCAGGCCGGCAACGACCGTCAGCAGCACCGAAATTACAATGAGCATCAGCGCGTCTTGAACGGGCAGGCTCATCAGGTTGGGCACCTGCTTGGCCGCAAGCGCCCAGGCATTAACCGGAAAGCTCACGGCCACCACGACGACAATGGCAAAGACGCCGGCAATGAGGCCTTCGATAAAGGTCTCAGCGTTGAACACGTTTGCCACGTTGCGCTTTGACGCGCCGATCGCGCGCAGGATGCCAATCTCCTTTTTGCGCTCCAGCACGCTGATGTAGGTGATAATGCCGATCATGATGGAGCTCACCACCAGACTGATACTCACGAATGCGATGAGCACCAAGCTGATAGTATTCACGATGTCGGTCACCGAGCCCATGATGATGCCCATGTAGTCGGTATACGAGATTGCCTGCTCATCGTGACCAGCGGCTTTGACCTGCTTGTTGTACGCATCGATGTAATCGAGCACGCGCTCCTTGGCCTCAAAGTCGCGCGGGAAAATCTTGACCGAAATGGGGTCCGCCTCGTCCGCATAGCCCAACGTGGTCAGATTGTTGTCGTAGGTGAGCTTCGATGCCTTGGCATAGCTCATCATGAGCGAACTCAGGTCCTCGGCGTCCATGTTGAAGTGGATGGCACGAGCAAAGGCGCCCGCATCCACGCGCATGGCGCTCGCCAGGTTGGCAAAACTCGAAGACATCTGCGTCGCCATCTGGTCCATAAGCCCTGCCGCGACCGCTTTGAGCTGAGCTGATACCGTCGTGGCAATCTGCTCGCTGACCGCCTTCATCACCTGATCCATAGACTGCTGCAAATACGGAGCCAGCTGCTTTTGCACATAGTCGCCCATCACCTGCTGCAGACGCTCGGCCAGGGCATCGCCGCCAAGCGCTTTGAGCTGTGCCAAAATTTGCTGGGCTGCGGCATCATTCTCAAGATATGCCGAGAATGCGGCAGCAAGCTTTGACGCGTCCTTAAGATCTTCGGGCGACAGCGCCTTAAACTGATCAGACTGCAGAAAGCCCTCAAACAGCTGGTTGGCAAGCGTTCCTACCTGCTGCATCTGCTCGGGCGTGAGTTCCAGACCGTCAAAGATGCCCGAGAAATCTGGGGCCGGTGCTTTTGCCATGATGCTGCTGAAGTCGATGTCCTTGCCAACGCCCGAAAGGTCAATATCCAGGCCCGACAAATCGATGCCCGAAAGATCCATGCCACCGGCAGCACCCGAGAGTGCAGATGCATCGAACGAGAACGCGCTCTTCAACGCCGCCTCGTCCACACTGAACATGCTGCCCAGATCCACGCCCTGCTTGGCCTCGCCCTGCAGTTCATCGAAAGATTTGCCCGTAAAGACATCCGTCTCGGGGTGGACAAGCTGCTCCTGCACGATCTGCGAATCGGCGGCGCGCTTCATAAGCTGGCAAGTCAGCGCATGCGTATAGGCAATGCCCGGAGTCAATGCGCTCGCGTTGGCCGTCTCGTTGGGTCGCACCACGCCCACAATGCGCACGTCAATACCGTCGGCAACCTTGGCCGCCATAAAGTCGGCATCGCCAGACATGTCAGTCCACATGCCGGTCTCTTCGTTTTTGCGATAGGCATCGGACGGCGACAGCACCTTAAACGTCGTGGACAGCGCATCGTCGTAGGTAAAGTCGGTGCCGGCCTTGGGCGTCTCGACCTTGCCGTCGGCCGTCATGGCACTGTTAACCAGGTCGTTGAGCTCATCGATATCCAGCGCACCGATGCTGTAGAGCGTGTAGTCACCCACCGTGCCGCGGCTCGAAAGCACCATCACGGCCTCGTTGGCAGACGTAGGCCAATGGCCGGCAACGACATCGTACTGGCTGTCGAGCAGGCTCTGGTCGTCAATCATCTCGTTAAAGACCGAGGTTCCCATGGAATCCATGCTCACCGTTGCCGCCGAACTTGCGCCGCCGCTCATGGCCTCGGTCATAGCGTTGGGCACCAGCCGGACAGGCTTCTCATCGCCCTTGCCCGCACGATAGACAACCGGCGTCACGCCGTAGCCGTACTGGATAGCGTTGACCTCTTTATTGATACCGTCGCCGTCGTCGTCAAGCCATGCCTTAAAGCTTGTCATATCGTTAGATTTAACACTTGCGAACATGTCCTTTACGGCTGTGACCACAGGGATCTTGTCGGTTCCCTTAGCTTTGCCACCGGTAGCGTCATCGGACGAGCCCTCGCCCTTGGACGCCTCCTCATCGGTAGCCCCATGGCCGCCCATCATGGACGACAGGTCGTAGTCTTGTTTGGAAATCGTCAGCGGGTAGCTCGAGAGCGTGTCCTCCTCGACCTTTTTGATGTAGTCGTTTACGCCGTTGGACAGCGCCAGGATCGCCGCAATGCCGATAATGCCAATCGAGCCCGCAAAGGCCGTCATGGCCGTGCGACCCTTCTTGGTCATGAGGTTTCGGGCAGAAAGCCCCAGCGCCGTCACAAAGCTCATCGAGGTTTTGCGCGTGGGCTTGGCCTCGCGACGCGCGGCCTCGGCAGCATCAAAGGGATCTGAATCGTCGGTGATCTTGCCGTCCGCCAGGGTGACGATGCGCGTGGCGTACTTGTACGCCAGCTCGGGATTGTGCGTGACCATGATGACCAGACGGTCGCGCGCAACGTCCTTGAGCAAATCCATGACCTGCACGGATGTCGTTGAGTCCAAGGCGCCGGTCGGCTCGTCAGCCAGCACAATCTCGGGATCGTTGATCAGGGCGCGGGCAATAGCCACGCGCTGCATCTGGCCGCCCGATAGCTGGCTCGGGCGCTTGTTAACGTGCTCGCCCAGACCGACTGCCTCAAGCGCCTTGCGTGCACGCTGGCGGCGCTCGGCATGCCCCACGCCCGTGAGCGTAAGCGCCAATTCCACGTTTTCCAAAATGGTCTGATGCGGAATGAGGTTGTAGCTCTGAAACACAAAGCCAATGCGATTGTTTCTGTAGGCATCCCAATCGCGGTCGCTGAAGTCCTTGGTCGAGATGCCATCGATCAACAGGTCGCCGGAATCGAAATGGTCGAGTCCACCAATGACGTTGAGCATCGTAGTTTTACCCGAACCCGAGGGACCCAGGATGGCTACAAACTCGTTATCGCGAAAAGACAGGCTTACGCTGTCGAGCGCTACCTGCGTAAACGACTGCGTAACGTACCTTTTGCAAATATCTCTGAGATCCAGCATGGACGGCAACCTCTCTCGCGCGGGCGCGCTCGCCCGCTCCCCCGCCGTTCACGTTCGGCGCGCTTGTCCTACTCTATCCTCATTTTTGGCCGATACCAGTGAGGAATGTAACGAACCGCGCCAAAAAACGAACGGGACAGCACGCCGCATGGCGCACCATCCCGCATATAACATCCCCGATGTGACAAAGAGGCTGTCACTTTGTCACATTCCAATGCGCGCTACTTTTCGAGCCCGCACGGCATAACGTTAGCGCTGCCGCGGCGAGCCTCAGTCACGGCTGCAAAGAAGCGATAGCCGCCCGAGAAGTTAAAGCACTCAAAGCCATGCTGCGCCAAAATGCGGCAAGCAATGTAGCTGCGAATGCCGCTCTGGCAAATTACGTAGACCGGCTTGGCCCGGTCGAGCTCGCCCAGGCGATTGCGCAGATCATCGACGGGAATGTTTACGAAACCATCGATATGCCCGCGCTCATACTCCCCTTCCGTACGAACATCGAGCAGCTGCACGCTGCCATCGCGTGGCAAGTTGGGCTCATCCTCCCAATGCCACTGCGCCAGTATGCCGCGATTGAGGTTCTCGATCATAAAGCCCGCCATATTGACGGGATCCTTCGCCGATGAGTACGGCGGCGCGTATGCTAGGTCCAAATCCTTAAGCCTATCGCCGCGCATGCCTGCCTGGATGGCAGTCGCCAGAACGTCGATACACTTGTCCACACCATCGATGCCCACGATTTGCGCACCCAGCAGGCGCAATCCCTGCTTCTCGAAGATAACCTTCATGGTCATGGGCGTTGCACCCGGATAATAACCCGCATGCGAACCGGGCGACAGGACCACGCTGTCGCAGTCAATTCCCGCCGCGTGTGCTGCCTTTTCGGATAGTCCCGTGCTTGCCGCCGTCAAGTCGAATACCTTGATAATCGATGAGCCCAACGATCCGCGGTAGCAGCTGTCCATGCCGGCTATGACATCGGCAACGACACGCCCCTGCTTGTTGGCGGGGCCGGCGAGCGAAATGACCGCGTCCTCGCCGGTCACCTGATGCGTGACCTGCGCGGCATCGCCCACGGCATACACGTCGGCAGCAGAGGTCTCCATGCGGTCGTTGACCACAATAGCCCCCTTGATGCCCAGTTCGAGCCCCGCCTCTTGCGCCAGATGGCTCTCAGGTGCCACGCCAATGGCAAGCAGCACCATATCGGCTCCGATAGGGTCATCGCCCGCAACATGGGTGACAACGCGGCCATCAACTTCCTCAAAACCTGTCACATCGGCCTTGAGGCGCAGATCAATACCGTGCTCACGCACCTCGGTATGCAAAAGGGTCGCCATGTCGTAATCCAGGTTGTTCATAAGCTGGACGGGACGCTGCAGAAGGGTCACCTGGAGCCCTAGCTCGCACAGATTCTCCGCCGTCTCGACGCCAATGAAGCCGCCGCCGATCACGACGGCACTGCTCGGTCGCCGCTCTCGAACATAGCTGTGAATACGCAGCGTGTCCTCAACGGTGCGTAGGCTAAAGATTTTATCCGAGTCGATGCCCGGCAACGCAGGGCGAATCGGCTTTGCACCCGGCGACAGGATGAGCTTGTCATACGTCTCGACAAATTCCTCGCCCGTCAGCATATTGCGAACCTCAACCGTATGCGAATCGGGATGGATGGCAAACACCTCGTGACTCGTCTTGACCGCAATGCGAAAGCGATCCCAAAAGCCCTTGGGAGACTGCAGCGTCAATGCACTCTCTTCTTCTATCACGCCGCCAATGTAGTACGGAAGCCCACAGTTGGCATACGATACAAAACCCGTGCGCTCAAAGATGACAATTTGGGCCTGCTCGTCGAGCCTGCGCAAACGTGCCGCCGCCGATGCGCCGCCCGCGACGCCTCCAACGATAACCACCTTCATAGCTAACGCACCACCTTTCCCGTATAGCCGCTTATGCCGCCGATATTCTTGACACTGCCATACCCAGAACGCTTAAGAAAACTCACAGCTTGGTTGCTTCGCGCACCACTCAGGCAATGCACGAAAAGCTGCGTGCCCTTTCGACGTATACCCATGATGCTACCCCGAAGCAGAAAAAAGAGTCGCTGTTTCCAGCGACTCCCCTTCAGTTGTCTGTCCCACGGACTTACTGTTCGCTCTTCGCGAGTGCCTGATCGATCAGTTTGTTGAGCGCCTCGCGCTGCTCAGCGGAGTTGATGCCGCCCATGATCGGCTCTCCCACAATGTTACCGTTCTGGTCGATCACGTAGGTGGTCGGGAACGAGTACAGGTTGGAGGTGAACTTTCCGGCCTCGCTGTCCGACTTAAACCAGATGTTCTTATACGTTACGCCCTTCTTGGAAAGCACGTCCTTGGCATCGGCCACCGCGTCTTTGTTGCCATCGAGCGTAAAGGAATTAACGCCCACGACCTGGCCGCCCTTCTCGGCAAGCTCCTTGTTGAGCTTCTCCAGATCGCCCAGCTCTCCCACGCACGGCTTGCAGGTGGTAAACCAGAAGTTCATGACGGTGACCTTGTTCTTGGAGAACAGCTCGTCGCTGTTTACATCGTTGCCGTCCAAGTCCTTGCCCTTAAAGCTGGGGAACTTCGTCTCCTCGCTCTCGCCGTTGGTCATCCCTGCGGCCGAAGCATCAACGCTCTCCCCCTCGCCGGGCGTACTGCCGCATCCGGGGAACTCCTTCTCCAGCGCCATGAGCTTGTCCTCGATCTCCTTGACCTGCTGCGCGCCGGCCTTGAGCGTCTTGAACTCGTCAGCCGTAAACTGGTCCTTGGCGCCCTCGATAGTATCAAGCAAAAAGTCGCCGTAGTTCTTGCCGTCCTCAATCATGGGAGTGTCTTTGTTGGCCGCAAGGAACACCTTTTCCCATAGGGCGTTATCGCTCGCAAAGATCTCGTTTTCCTTTTGCAGCAGCTGCTGGTACAGCTCGGCCGCCTCCTCGGCGCTCGACGGCTTTTGCGCCACAAGCTCGGCAATCTGAGCATCGCCGCTCGCGGCATCCTTCGCGTCGCCCTTGGGGGCAGAGCACGCCGCGAGAGTCAGCGCCAGCACGGGCAGCATCAACAAGGCCGCAATTTTTGACAGTTTCATGGTTCCTCCGTTTATATCGAAGCTTATATAGGTATCTATTTGTTTTCGCAGGCTTGCGTGGGCTGCGCGGGCTTGTCGCCCGTCACACCCAGCCCGTAGCGAAAGCTAATGGCATCGACGGGGCACGCGCCCACGCATTTGCCGCAACGAATGCACTCGGCATGGTCGGGCGTACGCGTAACGTCCACGTCCATCTGGCACACCTTGGCGCACTTGCCGCACGAGACGCATTTACAATGATCGACCCGAATCCCCAGCAACGACACCTTGTTCATGAGTGCATAAAATGCGCCGAGGGGGCAAATCCATTTACAGAAGGGGCGGTAGAACAGCACGCTCAGCACCGCAACCACAATGAGGATCGCGAGCTTCCAGGTAAAGAGCTTTCCCAGCGCGGAGCGGATTCCCGTGTTCATGATGGACAGCGGAATCGCGCCCTCGAGCACGCCCTGCGGGCAGATGTACTTGCAAAAGAACGGGTCGCCCATACCCACATCGTTGACAACCAAGACGGGCAGCAGCACCACGGCAAACAGCAGCACGGCATACTTGATGTACGTGAGCGGCTTGAGCTTTTTCGTGGAGAGCTTTTTGCTGGGAATCTTATGCAGAAGCTCTTGCAGCCATCCAAACGGGCACAAAAAGCCGCATACAAAACGCCCCAGCAGCACGCCGATCAAAATGAGCGTTCCGGTGACGTAATACGAAAAGCTGAACTTAGACGATCCCACCACCGACTGAAACGACCCGATGGGGCACGCACCCGAGGCCGCTGGACACGAGTAGCAGTTAAGCCCCGGCACGCAGACGGCTTTGCCGGCTCCCTGGTAGATACCGCCCTTGGCAAAGTTAGGCAGGTGAATATTGGTCGCAAGCGTCGCCGCCGCCTGAATCAATCCGCGGAATCTCGCCAAAAGATGCGATGCAGTGTTTTTTCTTTTATCCAATTCCGATACACTCCAAGCACAGCCTGATTGCCTTGGCCAGCACGGCATCTGCCTCGCCGCGCATAATTCCAAAGCCAACCATGGCTACCCCAACGATCAGCAAAGCCACCTGCGCCACAGGCTTAATCGCTTTGAACAATCTGACCACTCCTTTCGTTTCGCGACCCATTGGACCATACCGACTATAAAATCCGTGTTAAGCGTGAATGACTATGCAAGGAGAACGTTATGCGCATCTTGGTCGTCGAGGACGAGCGGGCGCTGTGCGATGCGATCGCACGCAGCCTGCGCAACTTGGCCTATAGCGTCGACTGCTGCTACGACGGGCAGCAGGCCCTCGATCTACTCGATGTCGAGACCTTTGATCTTGTCGTGCTCGACCTCAATCTCCCCCATGTCGACGGCATGACCGTGCTCAGGCAACTCAGGACAACTGATTGTGAGACCAAGGTGCTTGTGCTCTCGGCACGTGGCGAGGTCTCCGACAAGGTAGCGGGGCTCGATGCGGGCGCCAACGACTACCTCACCAAGCCGTTCCATCTTGACGAGCTGGCGGCACGTATACGCAGCCTCACGCTCAGGCGCTTTACGCAAAGCGACGTTGTTCTAACCTGTGGATTGTTGAGCTTTGACACCAAGGCGCGCCTCGCCTCCGTGGGCGGCGAGACCCTATCCCTCACGCGCAAGGAGACCGGCATCTTGGAATACCTGATGCTTAACCAGGGGCGGCCGGTGAGCCAGGAAGAGCTTATCGAGCATGTATGGGACAGCAGCGTCAACAGCTTTAGCAACGCGACCCGCGTGCACATCTCGTCGCTGCGCAAAAAGCTGCGCGGCGCGTTGGGGCACGACCCCATCCGCAACCGAATCGGCGAAGGCTACGTTATGGAGGACGGCAAATGAAGCGGCTGTCGCTGCAGTGGCGCATCACGTTGATGACGGCACTGCTGATATGTTCAACCTGCGTACTTATGAATTGCCTGGTTGGCTACTCCGGCATGCGCTACATGGACTCGATCGGCAATGAACTATCGGCGCACAGCAAGGTGGAGGCGGCCTCGCCCAGCTCATTTGACCCGACAAACAAAGAGCTCGACGACGCGCTGACCATCGTCGTGAACGACGCCCAAGAATCGTTTGGCGCGACGAGCTGGTATATAACTGCGGCGGTGACGCTGCTCGGCGGCGTGCTGGCCTACTTTGTGAGCGGACATGCGCTGCGGCCGTTGCGCTTCTTTGCGACGCAAGTCGAGAGCGTGCGGCCCGACAACCTCGCCGACACAAAAATCAGCGAGGACGTGCCCTCTGAACTCAGGCGCTGCAGCGCGTCGTTTAACGACATGATTACCCGCCTTGACGAGGGATTTTCCGCACAAAGACAGTTTACGGGCAATGCGGCGCACGAACTGCGCACGCCGCTTGCGCTCATGCAGGCCCAGGTTGAGCTGTTTTGCGCCGAGCACCCCGACGTCGACGCCGATACAGCGAGCCTGCTCGGGCTGCTGCAGGAGCAGACCGAGCGAATGACGCACATGACAAAGACCCTGCTCGAGATGAGCGAGCTGCGCAGTGTCCCTTGCAACGATGTGATTGACCTAGCGCCGATGATCGAAGAAGTGCTCACGGACCTGGCACCCCTTGCCGAGCAAAAAGACATCACGCTTACAAGTGAGGGCGACGCGCAAACGATCGGCAGCGACACGCTGATCTATCGGTTGCTGTTCAACTTGACCGAAAACGCCATACGCTATAGCGCGCCCAACTCGACCGTGCAAATCAACGCCTGCGCCGAAGGCGACCGCGTGCTGCTACGCGTGCGCGACCAGGGACCGGGCATTCCCGAGCAATACCAGACGAGCATCTTTCAGCCCTTCTTTCGCGTCGACAAATCGCGCAGCAGGGCATATGGCGGCGTGGGGCTGGGGCTTGCACTGGTCTGGGAGATTGCCGCACTCCACGGCGGCTCCATCGAGGTCGAAGAGAGCTCGGAGCGCGGAACGACCATGCTCGTGACTCTTCCCACTCGCGCACTCGGCTCATTAAAATAACGAACGGGATGGCACGCCGCGTGGCGTACCATCCCGCACATAATATCGAGGATGTGACAAAGGGACTGTCCCTTTGTCACATCTGCTAGTTCTCGTCGCCTACCAGCTGAGTTAGCTTACTCCCACTCGACCGTGCCAACGGGCTTCGGCGTGAGGTCGTAGCAAACGCGGCAAATACCGGGGACCTCGGCGGTCACGCGAGCGGTAATGCGCTTGAGCAGCGCCCAGTCGAGCTCAGGCACCTCGGCGGTCATGACATCGACGGTGTTGATGCAGCGGATGATACAGGGCCAATCGTAGGCGCGCTTGCCCTCGCGCACGCCGGTGGCGCGGAAGTCGGGCACGACGGCAAAATACTGCCAGATGGTCAGACCCGCCTTGTCGATCTCCTCGCGCACGATCGCGTCGGCTTCGCGCAGCGCCTCAAGACGGTCGCGGGTGATGGCACCAAGGCAGCGGACGCCCAGGCCGGGACCGGGGAACGGCTGGCGCTCGACCATGTTCTCGGGCAGGCCGAGCTCGCGACCCACGACGCGGACCTCGTCCTTGTACAGCAGTTTGACGGGCTCGCAGAGCTCAAACTGCAGATCCTCGGGCAGACCGCCCACGTTGTGGTGAGCCTTCACGCCGTCTTGGGACTCAAGAATGTCGGGATAGATGGTGCCCTGGGCGAGGAAACTGACCTCGTCGCCAACCTTGCGGGCCTCCTCCTCGAACACGCGGATAAACTCGGCACCGATGATCTTGCGCTTGGCCTCGGGCTCCTCGACGTCCACGAGCTTATCCAGGAAGCGATCGGTCGCGTCCACATAGACCAGGTTAGCGTCCATCTGGTTCTTGAAGACGTCGATGACCTGTTCGCTCTCACCCTTGCGCATCAGGCCGTGGTTCACATGCACGCAAATGAGCTGCTTGCCGATGGCCTTGATGAGCAGGGCCGCGACAACCGAACTGTCGACGCCGCCGGAAAGAGCCAGCAGGACCTTCTTGTCGCCGATCTGCTCGCGGATTGCAGCGACCTGCTCATCGATGAACACCTGGGCAAGTTCGGGAGTGGTGATACGCACCATGTCGTCGGGACGCTTGTTGGGATCCATGCAGAGCTCCTTCTCGGTTCGATGGAAATGCGCCGCGCGTATGCAGACGCACCGTCATATGACCTCATTATATGCAGAACGAGATGCGTTTCCCATCGCTGCGACAGAGCTTTTTGCAGGGGCGGCAGTTTTTCTATATCCCAAGGTCAGCTAGACTTCGGTAGCCACCTTGGGAGCATCGCCAATAGACTCTTCCTTTATACGTTCGGCACAATCGTAGGCGATACCCACAAATTCCAGTCCCGAGCAACAAGAGTACAATTGCTGCTAGTGTTGCCAGCTGTTGGGAGATGGAAGATGGACTGCGATGGCTACCCATGCGTTCCCATGCCGTTGATGTGCACCGCCTTTGCGCCGGGGCAGATTGACGCTGCGGTTGCAGGCATTTCCGACCCCGATTCACGCGCCATCGCCACGGCAGAAGCGCTGTACTTTCGCGGACAGGCCGCACTCGCCGCCAAGACAGCACGCCCCTATCTTGACGCCACCGACCCCGCACTGCGCTATTCCGCATGCTTTATCTGCGGATATGCCAGTCTGTCGCTCAACCGTATCGCCGATGCCCGCCGTTGCCTTGCTGGCATCCTCGATACGCCGGCCGACGAGGAATCACCCGCCGTCCACGCCACGCATATCCTGTTCGCCTCGGCCGCGAGCGTCCTGCTGCACTTGCCTTCCCCGTATTCTGCCGAAGAGTTTTATCCGCTTGCGGCGCATCTGCCCGAAGGCCTGCGACTGTTCGCCAGCTACGTGATGGCGCATGCCCTGTACCTGCGCGGCGAATATGGCCGCAGTCTGGGCATGGCGGAAAACGCCCTGATCATGAAACAGGGAAGCTATCCCATCTCGGAACTGTTCCTGCACCTGGCAGCTTCCATGGCCTGCATGAGTCTCAAAGACGTCGACGCCGCAAGGACGCATTTCGGAGCTGCTTGGAACATTGCGCGTCCCGACGGCCTTATCGAGCTCATCGGCGAGCACCACGGCCTTTTGCAGGGGCTCATCGAGGCATGCCTAAAAACGCAATACCCTGACGACTTCGCACGCATCATCGAGATCACGTACCACTTCAGCTACGGCTGGCGGCGCATCCACAACCCCGATTCGGGCGAGGACGTTGCCGACGATTTAACAACCACAGAGTTCACCATGGCCATGCTCGCCTGCCGCGGATGGACCAACGCCGAAATCGCACGCCATATGGGAGTATCGCCGGGCACCGTCAAAAACCGCCTATCCGGCGTATACGCAAAGCTTGGCATCGGCACACGCGCCGAGCTGGTCGCGCACATGTTGCGTTAGCGACCGGGCTGCCAAGCGCATCGAACGCGTTCCGGAACCCGGCGCTTCGCTCGATCAATTTGGACATTTTGACCCTTGAACGGCACTACCGCCACGAAGCGTCTTCTCGCAAAATTGGATTATTTCCACCGATATTTGCGGAATGGGAGCCCAAGATGCTTGATCGCCGTTCGTTACTTGTTGCTGGAGCGTCCTCGCTGGCGAGCATTATGTTGCCTCGCGTGCCGGGAAGCGAAAATGCCTTCCTGCTGCCGTTCGCGCCCACCGCGGCCTATGCCGACGAAGAAGACCCCTTCAAGGTGCTCGTTCTCTCGCGCACCATGTTTGGTGTGGTCGTGGTCGACGTCGCCAACAAGAATACGCCCATCGCAGGTGCCCAGGTCACGCTCACATCGCGCTATGCCGTAGGCAAGCAGCTAACCGCCACGACCGATGACGAAGGCACGGCCATCTTTGAGGTCGCCCCTCTTTCGGAAGGCTACGTGGACGAGGCAACGCTCCTTGACGCGTACGACTTTAACGGCGGCATCTCCATTAGCATGGCGGGCTACCGTGATGTCGAGATTCCCCTTGCGCGTATCCAGGGCGGCACCGCCATAACCGCACCCACACGTCCGCTTTCCGACGGCGAGCCGTACTTCCGCCAGCTCACGTTCGACGAATGGGACATCCAGTACGCCGACGCCACGTTTATGGCAATGCCAGCGGACGAAGCAGCAAACGACCAGCCCGACACGCACGCTTTTACCGTGCAGGCTCATCTGCCGCAGGGCGGGCAGGCAACATTGCATATCAATAAAGTGATGCCCGCTGCGGGCAGCTCAACCGAAACCGTCACGCAGGTTGGTCAGATCAAGGCCAGCGCATCGGGCGCAGATAGTCTGGCGACGTTCACACTCGAAGACAAGTTCCTCGATGCAGCGCATCGACTCGATGGTAGAGGAATCCAAGAGACGCATTGAGCGGCTTTCGATGGTGACGCTTCCAGACAGACTGTTCTACTACTGCAAGTGGATGGCGGTCATCCTCGTTCTCATCATCCTCGTGCATGTCCTATGGGGTATGTTGGTGTAGAGACCTACCGGTAATATGGATAGATAGAGAGCAAGAAAACTTCTTATGAGACAGAAAGGACTGACAGAAATGAAGAAAGACAGCAATATGTTTAACGACAACAACATCGAGACTGAGGGTGTCCCGGCGGACAAGACCGCCGAAATCCCGAAGGTCGTGGATTCAACGGAGGAGGAGAACGCTAAGAAGCCGCTCATGCTCTTCGGACGCGAGTTCTCCCGTAAGCAGGTCTGCGCGGCTGGTGCAGGAATCCTCTGCGCGGCGCTTCTCATCGGCGGTGGCGGGTATGCCGTCACACATGCGGATTGGACGGGCAAAGCGAACGTCCCTGCGGTGTCCCAGTCAAAGGACGATGAGGAGCAGGACATGGCGCTCATCCTTGAGGTGAAGGCCGACGGCTGGGATGCGGACACCTCCACGCCCGTCATCGCCCATATCGAGGATGCGGACGGGAAAGTAGACTTCTACACTGCTATCGCCGCGAACAAGCAGGTGACCGTGAAGGTCGGTGAGTCCGGAACGTATACCGTCACATTCATCTCACCGGTGAACGCCGACGGCTCCATCTATAAGGTGCCATCGAAGAAGGTTACCGCCGGAAAAGCCGACAAGACAGTTGCCACAGGCGTGACTTTCGATAAGGTGGATGCGGACAAGGTAACGAAAGATGACCTGACCGCCATTGCCAAGGACGTTGCGGAAGCCGTGAAGAAGGGCGATTCCACCCTGACCGGAGACAAGGGTGCCGAGGTCGTGAAGAAGTTCGAGGACAACATCAAGAAGAACCCGAATGCCGATACGGATGCCGTCGAGAAGGAGACCGGGAAGGCCGAGGAGACCGCCAAGGAGGACAAGTCCGATGCGAAGACACCGGAGACCTCCGATAGCAAGAAAGATGATGGGAAGGCCACAGGCAGCTCCGATAACTCTGGAAACAAGAGCAATTCATCCTCCAAGAAAGACGAGGGAAAATCCGATAGCAAGCCGAATGGTGGCAACAGCAGCAACTCCGGCTCGAACACCAATTCAGGCAGCTCATCGAAAAAGGATGACACCCCGGCGCATCAGCACAACTGGGTAGCCCAGACAAAGACCGTCCATCACGACGCTCAGTACAAGACCGTCCACCATGACGCGGTGACGCATCAGGTATGGCATGACCCGGTAACGGAGGAACACTATATCTGCAACCAGTGCGGTGCGGATATTACGTCAGACCCATGGGGACATATTAACAACTCTCTTATGAATGGTGGTAATTGCGGAAGCTATCACTCTACCTATGTGACTGTAAAGCAAGGGTATTATGAAACTGTGACCGACAAAGCAGCATGGGACGAGCAAGTGCTGGTGAGCAAGGCATGGGACGAGACCGTGACCACCGGGTACAAGTGCTCTTCCTGCGGTGCCACGAAGTAACTAGAAAGAGCAAGGCAATCGTCTATTTCAGGCAAGGAAAGCCCCGACCAAATGGCCGGGGCTTTTTCTAATGCGCCTTGTTCAGGTCTTTCGGTGGTTCCGACCCGTTCCGTTTCGATAGCTCTGCGGTCGCACTCTTCATATCACCGATTTCGGAACCGAAGAAATCCGGCTCTTCAAGCCCAAGCGAATGGGTGGGAACCGGAACGATGATGCCACTGGAACCCTTGATCGAGCCTTCTGGAAGAAGGATGCAAGCTGCGCTTTGTCCTCGAATATCAGGGTAAAACCTACACGCTCTCCTCCCCCATGGCCGTTGTCACTGCGCCAGCCGCAAAGGCGGAATCGGGCTCGACCACCATCATTCCCACCACCATGGACCAAGAGATCACTCCGTTTGATTTCCCCGCGGCGTTTCCCGGCATCGGCGGCAATAAGTTCACGTGCTGGATACCCACATTTCCGATCCTCTTCGATTTCTCGTTTGCTGGATACGTGCTGTTTGGCGGAGGATACAAACCAGCCAGCTATATGAACGATTCGGGCAACCCTGATCCGGAATACTGGAAGAAATCGCCGCGTGAGTCGGGCGCCAAGCAGGCAAGCCGCTACCTCGACGAAATGGAAGGGAAGTGGAATCAGTACAAGAGCATGAGTGCCGGTTCGGGCACCGATCCAAGAAACACCAAGCTCCTTCGCCACCATTGCACGCTGCTGTTCACGATGGATATCGCCACACAGCTGTACGGCTCGCTCGCCTACGATTGGGCGGGCAAAACCTGGGGCAACAACAACGACCCCGCATACGGCAATATTAAGGCCCTCTTCCAGGTAAGAACCGACCTCAATTGGACTGAGCAGTTTACCCTAGGACCGGTACCGTTTTTCCTAAACGTCAACCCCTGGGTGCTGGCAAAACTGGCGCTCGCCGTGGGCGCCCACACGCACGGTAGCGGCGCGGCGTTTTTTAAAAACATTTCGCTCGATTGGTCAAACACGTCGGGCTCGTTCACCATCCAGATCGGGCTTGCCGTTACCTTTGGAGCCGGCGTTGCGGGCGTCGCCTCGTCTGCCGTGCGCGGCGCCGCATCCCTCACGCTGTTCATTGGGTACGAGAAGGCAGATGGACACCCGCTTCCGCGACTGCGCGTAGGTGCAGACGTCGATGTCGATGTGATACTCCAGTTCGTTATGTTCAAGTGGACCACCAAGGCTTGGTCGGGATCGTGGCCCACACTCGCCGATTCGTGGAATATGTCGGTGAACAACGGCGACCAGTATGTACTCCAGCGCTCTGAGCTGGCCTTGGGTGGAGATACGCCTTATACGCTGAACGCCTGCTTCGGCTCGGGCGGCAACGCCGAGGCAGGTGGTGTGCCGCAATTTATCGCATCGGCCACCATCGTCACTAACGCCGAGCTGCTCGCACGCGCCGAGGTTAAGGCCACTGCCGTAAACGCCGCGCCTGTCGTGCGCAATTGGGATCAAGCGGTCACGCGCATTGAGCTCGAGGCGGATGCAGAAAGCGACGACACGGGACAGATCGAGCATTTCGTCCATGCACTGATAGAGAACGACGAAAACGCCGCGCCAATGTATAAGTACACCTATATCGGGCAGGCGACGAACGCCGTTGCGGACCCCAACGCCAATTCTGCCGGCGTGTCGGAGGACGAGCGTGGCGGCATAAAACCCTCGAGCGACAACGTGCTGTTTTCCGGCGTGCTCAGCGAAGCCCACATGAAGCTGGCAATGATTGCCGGCGTAGAATGCCTGTTCCGTATCGCCTCGGTGTGCTACGGCGACAATGGCCGCTCGCGCCTGGTGGTGCACACAAGGGCAAACGGCACGTGGTCCGCCCCCACGCCCGTGGACTTCCCCCTTGGGTTTGGCGAGGGCGACGTGGAGCGCGACGGCATATACGATTACGACTTCGACGTGGTGGAATATACGGACGAGAGGGGAAACCAGGACGCCTACGTGCTGCTGGTCTCGGGCGAGCGCCCCGACGGCGACAACACCCTTTTCGATACGGCAAGCACAGCCGGCATACTGTCCGTCGTGCGCCTGCGCATAAGTAATGACGAGACCCGCGTGGTGTCGCATACGTCATGGCGCAGCATCTCGCGCGGCCGCCTGCAAGAGGATGGCTACCATTGCCTGCAGTGCCCGCGTATCACGGTGGGCAAGACGCTGGTCGACGGGCGCCTGTCGGGTGCCTACCTCCACCGCCGCGGAACCACCGCAGAAAAGGCACTCGGCAGCGAGGCTGAGGTTGCGCTGGAGTGCTTTACCCTGTGGTCGGACGTTTCGGGCGACAGCCTGACGTTCCGCCAAGTTCTCCGCTTTCCGCAAGCACCGTCGAGTATCGAGCTGGGCGAGCCCGAAAATATCAACGGCAAAATGGTGGTGCCCGTTGCGTACGAGACCGCAGACGGTTGCGGCTGCGCATCGTACGCCGTGATCGGCCAGTCCATTGCGGGCTGGGGCGTTATGTCACCAGACGCCACGGTACCCCGTGCGGTGCCGTGGCCGCAGCACACGGGCTTTTTGGCCACCGTCAACGAGCAACTGCAGCATATTACTTGGACGCGAGGCGCATCGGCATTTGCAACGCAGCCCGTGGGTGCCGCAGGCTGTGGCCCGGCATCGTTTAGCGTAAGCAACAACGGCAGGTGCGTACTCTATGTAGAGAACACCGACGGCAAGGTGGGACAAACCTACGACGAAGAAGGCAACCCGGTAGCAGTGATGGGCAAGCACTTCCGCATCTTCGCCAGCACCTTGGCAGGCGATCTTTTCACGGAGCCGTTCGTAATGTGCGAGCTGGACCATCCCGTCGATCAGATAACGACATTTTTGACGTCGGGAGGCATGCTCTCCGCGCTCGCCACGCACATTGTGAGTGCCGAGCAGAGCAAGGCAGAGCTGCACGGCATCGAAGTGCCTTTGGTGGCATGTGCCACTCCGACGGGCGCGGTCGCTACCTCGGGCGCGGTGGTGCCCGGAGCAGCAGGCGAATCCTTCATGGTCACGGTTCGAAACGACGGCAACACCTTGCTGACCGCCGGCACGATCGATCTGTACCGAGAGGGCTCCAGCCAGCCGTTCTCCAGCGCATCCATCGGATTCGGAGCGAACGCGCGCATGGCTTCGATCCACGATCCAGAGCTTGCCGAAGACGCTTCGGCCAACGACATGGCACACGTGAAGTACGCGCTCGAGACGCTGGGCGAACATTTTGCGACGCACCCGCTGGTAGCCGACAACGGCAACGCCGTGCTGGCACCGGGTTGCACGGCACAGTTCCGCATGAGCTTCGCTATCCCCGAGAGTTGGAGCGACGAAGTGGGCAAACGCGTAACGCTGCATGCGAAGGCGCGTGACCTGGTGGCGCTCGATCCCGTAACGCTCAAGAAAATCCGACCGGGCGCAAACTCGGCGCTGGGTGCCGTACTGCACGAGCTTCATGTGCCCGACGCGGCATGCGAACGCTCAGAAATTCAGGTCGGCGTATGCGATAGCGCGGATACGACAGGACTTCACGACGCCCCGATGCCGGCGGACGGCGATGGTGGCTCAAGTGGCGGCGGTACTGACGAGGGCGGCGGCTCCGGCGGAAGCAGCTCCGGCAGTGGCAAGGACCACGACAATAACAAGCGCTCCGGAAAAGCGGGCGCACTTGCGGGCACGGGCGATGTCAACGCTCCCCTTACGGCAGCCGCTGCAGCACTCGCCGCGGCAGGCGCCGGCCTCGTCGCCTACAGCGCCCGCCGCACGGCGCTCGAAACCGACACCGCCAATGAGGTCAATTCGGATAGGCCTCGCTAGCTCCTACTTACTTTTGTGAGAGGCGCCGACTCGGCTCATCGAACATCAAAATGGGCTGGTTCTGGATACCCAGAGCCGGCCCATTGCGCATTAGATGTCGTCTGAGGAGTCGAGTTCTGCCTCGAGCTTGGCACGGCGTCTTTTCGCCGTGAAAAACGTTGCACACAGGACAGCAAACGTGGCCGCGAAAATCGTCGCACCGCAGAACACGCCCGTGGCCAGGTTCGCCAACCAAAAGACGCTTTCGAGCGGTACGATCTGCGCCTCAGCGACACAGCGCATTGCGGCAATAACAAGCGCGAACGCGGCGCTTATGGAAACCATGTTCGCCATCGCCATGTGGACATAACAATTTCGATTCGCTATTCAAACTTACTCGGACAGAACCGACTCGGTTTTGTCCGAGTAAACTCGAGCATAAACTTGTTCATGCGATACAATTAACTCGGACAAAACCGAGTCGGAAGGAACCGAGTAAGTGGAATTCATTGGCAGGGAGCTTGAACTCGCCCGTATTAAGAAAACACTCAATGCGCCCGAGCAGCGCAATGTTCTCATTTACGGAAGGCGTCGCGTCGGCAAAAGTGAGCTCATCAAGCAGGCGCTAACCGATTTATCGGACGTCGCAACGATCTATTACGAGTGCCGCCAAACCTCCGAGGCAGACAACCTCGAGAGTCTGTCCGCCCTTGCTGCTGAAGCGCTAAGCTTTCCTCCGCTCGCCTTCACGGGCATCCGCGAGCTCATCGAATTTCTGTTTGCCCAAGCCAAAGACAAGAACATTACCCTCGTTCTCGACGAATACCCCTACTTGAGAGATGCGGTTAAAGGCTTAGACAGCATTCTCCAGACCTCAATCGACGCTCACAGGGAAGACTCACGTTTAAACATTGTCCTGTGCGGCTCCTATGTTGAGATTATGAAATCTCTCATCGAGCATGAAAGCCCCCTCTACGGGCGAATTGATCTCGCGCTTGAGCTTAAGCCCATGGATTACTTTGACGCTGCAAAGTTCTATCCCGCGTTCTCACCCGAGGACAAGGTGCGGCTCTATAGCGTTTTTGGCGGCATCCCCTTTTACAATCGCCTCATCGATCAGTCCCAAAGCGTACGCGACAATATCATCGAGCTCGTCACAGAACCTGGCGCCCGCTTAGAAAGCGAAGTACCGTCCTATCTCAACGCCGAGATCTCGAAGATGACCAACGCCAACGAAGTTTTCGGGGCTCTCGCACAAGGTTACTCCCGTTGGGGGGACGTGCTGGCACAGTCGCACGTCTCGAGCGGTCCGGCCATGGCAGACGTACTCGACAAGCTCATGTCACTCGAAATCGTCCAAAAGCGTGCACCCATCAACGACCCTACGAATAAGCGCAAGTCTGGCTACTTTGTGGTGGACCCACTTTCGCTCTTTTACTATCGCTACGTCTTCCGCAATGCTTCTGCGCGTCAGCTGCTCGACCCGGAAGTCTTCTATGATCGTCACGTCTCCCAAGACTTCGAGGAAAACTACACTCCACATATGTTCGAGGAGATCTGCCGTCAATACCTCGTACGGCAAAACAGGACTGGCAAGATCGAACCGGCTTTCGATGCCATAGGCAAGTACTGGTACGACGATCCCGCAAACAAAACGAGCGGCGAATTCGATGTGGTAACGCAAGACCCCGAGGGCTACGCATTCTACGAAGCAAAGTTCCGCAAATCCCCCGTCACGCAAAAAATGGTCGACGAGGAAATCGCCCAAGTCGAGGCAACGGGGCTCAAGTGCCATCGCTACGGATTCTTCTCCCGTTCGGGCTTCGAAGCTGACGAAAGCGATCGAACCGTCTTCATCGACCTGCCGCAGATGTTTGAATAGGACAGACCCCACCCGCATCCCAAGCATCCATTATCTAATCGAACTATTGTTCGATGGAATTCGTGTTGGTTGGAATCGCCCAAGGCCTGGGCTATGCTACCTTGACTATCTATATGACTAAAACGCAGCAAAGGAGCACCGAGAGAGCGAGTATGGCAAAAAACACCGCAAACTATGGTAACGACAGTATCCGCCAGCTCAAGGACGAGGAGCGCGTACGCCTGCGCCCCGCCGTCATCTTTGGCTCGGACGGACTCGACGGTTGCGCGCATGCCGCCTTCGAGATCCTGTCCAACGCCGTTGACGAGGCGCGCCAGGGCTACGGCAAGCTCATCACCCTCACCGCCTTTCGCGATGGCTCTATTCAGGTAGAGGACAATGGCCGTGGCTGCCCGCTCGACTGGAACCCTTCCGAGAAGCGCTTTAACTGGGAGCTCGTCTTCTGCGAGCTCTACGCCGGCGGCAAGTACAACAACAACCAGGGCGGCAACTACGACTTCTCGCTCGGCACCAACGGCCTGGGCTCGTGCGCGACCCAGTACGCTTCCGAGTACATGGACGTCACCGTCTGGCGCGACGGCAACAAGTACTCCCTGCACTTTAAGAAAGGCAAGGTCGTCGGCGCCAAGAAGAAGGCACTCGAGATTGAGCCCAGCGACGAGAACCGCACCGGCACCACCATCAAGTGGCGCCCCGATCTTGAGGTCTTTACCTCGATTAGCATTCCCCACGACTGGTATCGCGAGACCATGCGCCGTCAGGCCGTGGTCAACGCCAACGTGACCTTCCGCCTGCGCATCGAGGGCGACGATGGCGAGTTTTCCGAAGAGGATTTTTGCTATCCCAAGGGCATCGAGGACTACGTGCTCGAGAAGGTCGGTACCGACTACCTTACCGAGCCCTTCTTTATCGAGGCCGACCGTCGCGGTCGCGATCGCGAGGACCTGCCCGATTACAACGTAAAAATCACTGCTTGCATGTGCTTCTCGCGCACTTTCATGATGCAGGAGTACTACCACAATTCCTCCTGGCTCGAGAACGGCGGTTCGCCCGAGAAGGCGGCCCGCAGTGCTCTGACCAGCGCCGTCGACGCCTACATCAAGCAACAGGGCAAGTACAACAAAAACGAGAGCGGCATTAAGTGGCAAGACGTCCAGGACTGCCTGGTACTGGTGACCAACTGCTTCTCCACCCAGACGTCCTACGAAAACCAGACCAAGAAGGCCATCAACAACCGCTTTATCCAGCAGGCGATGACAGCATTCTTTAAGGAGCGCCTCTCGACCTATCTGATCGAGAACAAAGACGCCGCCAACAAGATCATGGAGCAGGTGCTCATCAACAAGCGCTCGCGTGAGAATGCCGAAAAGACGCGCCAGAGCATCAAGACCAACCTGCAGCAAAAGACCGACATGGCCAACCGCGTGCAGAAGTTCATCGACTGCCGCTCCAAGGACAAGAACCGTCGCGAGATCTACATCGTAGAGGGCGACTCGGCAGCAGGCGCCATCCGCACGTCGCGCGACGCCGAGTTCCAGGGTGTTATGCCCGTCCGCGGCAAGATCCTCAACTGCCTGAAGGAGGACTACCCGCGCATCTTTAAGTCCGACATCATCATGGACCTTATGCGCGTGCTGGGCTGCGGCGTGGAGATCAAGGACAAGCGCATCAAGAACCTTGGTGCCTTTGACCTGGATAACCTCAACTGGAACAAGGTCATCATCTGTACGGACGCCGACGTCGACGGCTACCACATCCGCACGCTCGTGCTCACCATGCTCTACCGCCTGGTGCCCACACTTATCGACGAGGGCTACGTGTATATCGCCGAGTCGCCGCTCTACGAGATCAACTGCAAAGAGAAGACCTACTTTGCCTACACCGAGCTCGAGAAGAACGGCATCCTCAAGGAGATCGGCGACCAGAAGTGCTCCATCAACCGCTCCAAGGGTCTTGGTGAGAACGATCCGGACATGATGTGGCTCACCACCATGAACCCCGAGACGCGCCGCCTGATCAAGGTGGAGCCCGAGGACGTCACCAAGATGGAAACCATGTTCAACCTGTTGCTGGGCAACGACGAGGCGGGCCGCAAGCGCCATATCTCCGAGCACGGCAAGGAATACCTGGACCAGCTGGACCTGCAGTAGCAGCAAATCGATAACGACGGCCCATAAGAAGTTCAAGAGGAAATCGTGGCAAAGAAGAAGACGAAGAACCAGCCAAAGAAAAAGCAGGTCAACGCCGAGAACGTCATCGGCCTGCACTCCGAGGTCACCGACCAGCCGATTACGCAGACGCTCGAGGTCAACTACATGCCCTACGCCATGAGCGTCAACGTCTCGCGTGCTTTCCCCGAAATCGACGGCTTTAAGCCCTCGCACCGCAAGCTGCTCTACACCATGTACAAGATGGGTCTGCTCAAGGGCGAGCGCCAAAAAAGCGCCAACATCGTGGGCCAGACCATGAAGCTCAACCCGCATGGCGACGCCGCAATCTACGAGACGATGGTGCGCCTGGCCACCGGCAACGAAGCACTGCTCGCCCCCTTCGTGGAGTCGAAGGGCAACTTTGGTAAGTACTATTCGGGCGACCTGAGCTACGCCGCCTCGCGTTACACCGAGGCCAAGCTCTCCCCCATCAGCGCCGAGATCTTCAAGGACATCGACAAAGACCCGGTCGACTTCGTCGACAGCTACGACGGCGCCATGAAGGAGCCGCGCCTGCTGCCCACCACGTTCCCCAACATCCTCGTCTCGGCCAATAAGGGCATCGGCGTCGCCATGGCGTCCGACATCTGCGGCTTCAACCTCAATGAGGTCTGTACCGCCACGATGCACTACCTGCAGGATCCCGACTGCGACCTGCTCGAGTACATGCCCATGCCCGACTTCTCGACCGGCGGCGAGATCATCTACCGCCGCGAGGAGATGGAGAAGATCATCGAGACCGGCCTTGGCAGCTTCCAGATCCGCTCCCGCTGGCGCTGGATTCCCGAAGAGCGCATCATCGAGGTCTACGAGATCCCCTACACCACCAAGACCGATGTCATCATCGAGCGCATCGTCAAGCTCTCCAAAGAGGGCAAGGTCAAGGAGATTGCCGACATCCGCGACGAGACCGACCTCTCGGGTCTGCGCATCGCCATCGACCTTAAGCGCGGTGTCGACCCCGACAAGCTCATGGCGAAGCTCTATCGCTCGACCACGCTGCAGGATTCGTTCTCGTGCAACTTTAACGTGCTGGTCGACGGCTATCCCCGCGTTATGGGCGTGCGCCAGATCCTGCACGAGTGGGTCAAGTGGCGTATTGAGTCCACGCGTCGCCGCATTAACTTTGACCTGGGCAAAAAGTCCGAGCGTCTGCACCTGCTGCACGGCCTCGAGGCAATTCTGCTCGACATCGACAAGGCCATCGCCATCATCCGCGGCACTAAGCTCGAGGCCGAGGTCGTGCCCAACCTTATGAAGGGTTTCGACATCGACGAGACCCAGGCCGAGTTTGTTGCCGAACTTAAGCTCCGCAACATCAACGAGGAGTATATCCTCAACCGCACCAAGGACATTGCAAAGCTTGAGGGCGAGATTGCCGAGCTTGAGGAGATCCTTTCCAGCGAGGAAAACATCAAGAAGGTCATCAGCGACGAGCTGGCCGCGGTCAACAAGAAGTACGTGATGCCGCGCCGCACGGGCAGAATCGAGCCCCATGAGGTTATCGAAGTAAGCTTGGAGCCCGAGGTCGAGGAGTACCCGGTCACCATCATGCTCTCGCGCGATGGCTACCTTAAGAAGATGACGGACCGCGTACTCAAAAAGGCGACCACGCTCAAGTACAAGGACGGCGACAAACCCTTTATCGAGTTCCCGTCCTCCAACACGCACGAGCTGCTCGTGTTTACCAACAAGAGCCAGGTGTACAAGTGCAAGGTTGCGGCATTTGAGGACACCAAGTCGGCCCAGCTGGGCTCGTACCTTCCGACCGATCTTGAGATGGAACCCGACGAGAGCGTCATCTGGGTCATCGACCCCGAGGACTACAAGGCCGACGTGCTGTTCGTCTTTGAGAACGGCCGCGTGGTGCGTGTCGCGCTTTCTGGATACGTTACCAAGACCAACCGCAAGCGCCTTAAGAACGCCATCTACGGCGGCAGCAAGCTGCTGTATGCGCAGGTGCTCAAGGAGGACCGCGACCTCGCGCTGGTCTCGAGCGACTACCGCCTGATGAACTTCAACACGTCGCTGCTCAAGACCAAGACGACCACCAACACGCAGGGCGTCCAGGCCTTTACGGCCAAGAAGGGCCGCTCGGTCACCACCGTCGGCACGACCGAGGAAATCCTTGGCGCCGGCGTCTCGGCCGAGAAGTTCACCGCGCAGAGCCTGCCCTCCGCCGGCGCCCTCATGAAGGAAAATGACATGCCGAGTTTGTTTGACTAGGTACCACGGCAACGAGATCGTTAGATACTTCGCAAAGCGACGAGGCCCGGAACGCAACGGCATTGCGCCCGGGACTCGTCGTTTTTCTTCTCAACTATTTTTTAACGCAGATAAATTGATTTCTGCTTATTTTTCTGCGTAAAAATGTCAGCGTCACTACTTCGATGCCCTTTGGTCAGTCGTTAGCAAAACTTGCAAAAGTTAGCAAAACTTGCAAAAATTAGCAAAACCTGCAAAGGAGCTACCATGGAGTACAGCAAGAACCCCTTTACCCCAACATTTGGAAGCGTCCCTCCCTTTCTAGCGGGTCGCGAGCATATCCTGCGCGACATCAACCGTGGCTTTATCAACGGCCCAGGAGATCCCAACCTGTCGACCATTTTTACTGGCGCAAGGGGAACGGGCAAGACGGCACTTCTCTCGCTCCTTTCAGAAACGGCGCTTGAACACGACTGGATCGCAGCAAATGTCTCCGCCATGCCAGGCATGCTCGAAGATATTATCGAGCGAACCAAAGAAGCCGCAGATAGCTACCTCTCACAGCCTCACGCGCGCATAAACGGTGTTCAAATTGGCCCAGTGGGCATCGATTGGACATACGCTCAAGAGGCTCAGGGCAACTGGCGCACGCGCATGAATGGCATCTTTAAGCAACTCGAAAAACATGACATCGGACTTCTCATCACCATCGATGAAGTCACCGTCGATCTCGAAGAAATGCTTCAATTTGCCTCTGTTTACCAGCACTTTGTACGCGAAGGTAAAAAAGTTGCCCTACTCATGGCAGGACTGCCCTACAAAGTATCGGCGTTGCTACGTAACGATTCCGTCTCGTTCCTCAGACGCTCCCAGTATCATCAGCTGGGACGAATCACTGATGTTGAGATTGCAAATGCATTTCGTAAAACCATTGAAGCAGGAGGACGCTCAATCACGCCAGAAGCGCTCGAGGATGCCGTGAAGGCCGTCGACGGATTTCCCTACATGATGCAGCTCGTCGGATATCGCACTTGGGATGTTTCGGAAAACTCGCCCCAAATCAGTACATCCGATGTCCAGCAGGGTTCTCTGCTTGCCCGTATGGAGCTGCGCGATCGTATTCTCGAAACGACCTATCAGGAGCTTTCCGATAAAGACATTGAGTTTTTGCTCGCGATGCTGCCCGATTCTGGCCCCAGCAGGGTCTCGGAGATAGCCAAACGCATGGGCGTCGCCAGCAACTACGCAAGCCAATACAAACGCCGCCTCCTCGAGGACGGCGTTATCGGGGAACGTGGACGTGGCCTCGTCGGCTTCGACATCCCCGCGTTCAGGGAATTCTTGAACGAGAAGGCGTTTTAGCACACCGGAATTGTCCGCGGGAGCATCGTTGCATGGCAATCAGCAATCCTCTTGGTAAGGGCAGCAAGCATTTCCGCTTGTGCTGATTGCCATGCGCTCCTCTTGTCCTTAGGCGAGCTTGCGGGCGAGCTCGCGCACCTCTTCCAACTTGGGCGAGGAGGCCATGCTGTCGCGCTCGGTCATGCCGCTAATGGTGACAATGCCCTGGTCCTCCCACTTGCAGTACGCGCAGGTTGACTTGTACATGGCAATCGCCGCATCATAGACACCCTCGCTGTGGCTATCGAGCAAAAGGGCCGTCTTGGTGAACGGGAAACCCGTGGCACCGAAGGCGTACAGGCGGTCGATGGCGGTCTTTTCCTGCGCAGTGATATCAAACCAGTAGATAGGCGAAGCGAAGACAACCATGTCGGTGTCTTTCAGCGACTCAATCACGTTGGCCATGTCATCCTTCTGCACGCAGACGCCCTCATGGGCGAAGCAGTACTGGCATCCCAAGCAGCCGGCGATCTTCTTGCTGGCAACGCGGATGACCTCGACCGTATGGCCGCCCTCACGCGCGGTCTCGGCAAACGCCTCGACCATGGTATCGGTATTGGCGCCCTTACGCGGGCTGCCGCTCAATACAACGATATTCATAGGATTCCCTCTCCTTCATGCTGCAGGCGCGCAGCATTTTTTCTTGTAACCAAAACAAATGGGGTTAATCAATCGCCAGCAGGCCATATCTCTTGCTCAAGTTCCCTAAAGAAGCTCAAGGCGATTGCGATTGCCTTATACAACATCGAAAACCAAAGAGGGGCCATAGCAACGTCGCCTGCCTGAAATGGCACGCTGTCAAGATCAACTACGGGGATCGTGACGAGCCGATACCGCCCGCATGCCCCCTTCGGAATAGGCGCTGAGCAGCTCCTGAGCGTGGGCAAACTCGGGCCCTCGCCTCCAACCGAGCAGGCGGTTGACCGCGAGATTTCCCTGGACGTTGTGGACGAAGAGCAGATAGGCGTCCTCGCGCGAAAGCCCAGTCTCCTCCATGATCGAGGGAACCATCTGCTCGGCGCCGCGCTCGACGACGCGCTGTGCCACCCGAGCGTACGCGTCGTCATCCGAGTAGAGCAGATAATAGTCATCGTTTGCCGGCGGACGCTGGCAGAGGGCACCCGCCTCCGTTCCCTCGAGCGGCGGCACCGCCGCCAAGGCCTCGTCGATAAGCGCGTCGAGCAGGGCGAACTTGTCCTCGTAGTGCAGATAGAACGTGCCACGGTTAATATCGGCACGGCGGCAGATATCCGCTACCGTCATCTTCGCGAAGCCGACCTCGGCCAGCAGCGCGAAGAACGCCTCCCGTATGACCGAGAGTGTATAGCGTCGGCGACGATCGATCTTCCCCGCTTCCATTACCCCTCCAATTGCAACGCTCGACAATGCCCGGCAAACGCTCGTTTATCGACAGCAGGCCGAAGCAGTTCATTGCTCTTAAGCAAATCGACATGGATACTTTTTATAGACACGTGTTTATAATAGCTGAAAGAAGGTATCCAGTGACCCTGTACGAGCAGCTCGTTATCGAGCTCACCAACCGATCGTTTTCCCTTCATGCCGCCTACCGCAGCGGCAGCACGCCCTATGAGCTGAGTGACCGCGAGCCCGAGCCCTACGACCAGCAAATCGAGGACTTCGCCCGTATGATCGAAGAAGCCGATTGCGTGCTGGTGGGCGGGGCCTCCGGGCTCTCCGCGGCGGGCGGCGGCGACTTCTATTACGAGGACAACGCAACCTATCGCAGGCATTTCGGCAAATTCGCCGAGCGCTACGGTTTCAAGGGCGCTTTCGAGGGGTCGTTCTACCGCTGGCCCACCGCCGAGGCGCGCTGGGGATACCTCGCCACCTTCCTCGACACCACGCTCAACGCCCCGCTGCGCAAGCCCTACAGGGACCTCGACGCCATTCTCGCCGAGAAGGATTTCTTCGTGCTCACCACCAACCAGGACACGCAGTTTGTGAAGCTCTATCCCTGGGAGAAAGTGGCAGAGATCCAAGGCGACCACCGCTTCTTTCAGTGCTCCCGCTGTTGCACCGACGCGGTGTGGGATGCGGTCGAGCCGGTCTCCAACATGGTAGAGGCCATGGGAGACGGCCTTGAGGTTCCGACAGAGCTCGTGCCGCGCTGCCCGCACTGCGGGGCAGAGGCGTTCCCCTGGGTTCGCGGCTACGGCAACTTCCTGCAGGGCGAACTCTACGAGGAGCAGTACCGCAAGGTGTCCGACTGGCTCGACGCGCACGCACGGCAGAGGATCCTCTTCCTCGAGCTGGGTGTGGGCCGCATGACGCCCGCGTTTATCCAGGAGCCGTTCTGGGCCCTCACGGCGCAGTTACCGCAGGCCAGCTACATCGCCGTAAACAACAAGACGCAGTTTCTCCCCCGCGCGATCGAGGATCGGGGGCTCGCCGTTCGCGCCGACATCGCCGACGTGCTTGCCGACGTGCGCAAGACGCTGGGGAGGTAGCGCATGGAGACGGCGAAAGCAGTTCGCATAGGCAGGGCGCTAGCCGAAGCGGATCTTGTCATCATCGGCGCTAGCAACGGACTGGACATGGCAGAGGGGCTCAACCTTTTCTGCGCCGATGCTCATTTCCAAGAGGCGTACGGGGACCTCGCCCAGGCAGACGGCATCGGCTGCATACTGCAGGGGCTTGCCTCCCCGGATGCCAGCGTGCGACGCCGATGGGCCGAGCGGTTTCATCAAAAGGAATATCTCGAATATGAGCCCAGCCCGCTCATGAACGAGCTGCGGCGTCTTACAGAGCACGCTGACACCTTCGTGATCACGTGCAATATCGACGGGCACTTCGTACGCGCAGGGTTCAACGAGAACCGCGTGCTCGAGACGGAGGGGGGCATACGCACGTCGATCGACGAGCGGCGTCTCGCCCATCCAGACGCCCTCGCCACGGCCCAGCTCGAGGAGCTCGAGCGCCTTGTGCAAGCCCATCGCAACGGCAGGGTCACCATCTTCGAACTTGGCGTGGGACTGCGCAACGGCATCATAAAGCACATGCTCGCCCAGATCGCGAACGTCTGCGAGCACGCCACCTACATCGTGTTCAACTACAGCCAGGCCATGGCGCCCGACGCCTCGTGCAAGACGATTCTCGTTGACGGCGATATGACCCCGGCTTTCGAGGAGATCGCCCGATGCCACCCCTAGAAAGAGAAGCGCGTAGGCTTCGAAGCCTTATCGACGATGCCGACGCCATCATCGTCGGCATCGGCTCGGGCATGTCGAGCGCCGCCGGGTTCAACCATTACAACCGCGCGGGCATGGCGCGCGCAGGAATGGCGGACTGGCAGCAAGCCTTTGGCTTCAAGAGCCTTTTCGACGGCTTCTACCACCTCTACCCCAGCCTCGAGCAGCAATG
>UQHK01000013.1 GCA_900540855.1 uncultured Collinsella sp. | reverse complement strand
TTGAAAGGCAGATTGCCGCTCTGGCGGGTTTGCAGCGTCGAGCCGTTACGCGGTTCGTAGAACCGCGTAACTAACAAATGAGCATCGCGTCACCAAAGCTGAAGAAGCGGTAGCGCTCCTCGATGGCGGCGGCGTAGGCATCCATGATCTGGTCGCGGGTGGCAAGTGCGCTCACAAGCATCATGAGCGTGGAGCGCGGCACGTGGAAGTTCGTGATCAGCGCGTCGACCACGTGATAGGTCGAGCCGGGCATGAGGTAGAGCTGCGTCGTCGCGTTCTCGCGCACCACGATGTCGCCGCGGCCGAGCGTATCGGCCCCGTCCTCGCGGCCCTCAAAATAGCGCGCCGTCACAGCCGGATCGGACACCGGAGCATCGGCGTCAAACGCGCTTTCGAGCGAGCGTACTGCGGTAGTGCCGACGGCGATCACGCGGTGCCCCTCGGCCTTCGCCTTATGCACGGCGTCGACAACCTCCTGCGACACGTGGTAACGCTCGGTGTGCATGACGTGCTGCGTGGGGTCGTCCTCCTCCACCAGACGGAAGGTATCAATACCCACCTCGAGCTCGACGGCGGCAAACTTCGCGCCCTTGGCCTCGATAGCGGCCATGAGCTCGGGAGTAAAGTGCAGACCCGCCGTAGGAGCGGCAGCCGAGTGCTCCTCCTTCATGGCGTAGACGGTCTGGTACTTCTCGGGATCGCCCTCGTAATCGGTAATGTAGGGCGGCAGCGGAACGTGACCGGCAGCATGAATGGCCTCGTCGAGCATGCGCGGCTCTCCAGCGGCATTGCAACCGGCCGGCTCAAAGCGCACCAGTCGGCCGCCGCGGCTATCGGTGACAAAGTCGACGACCTCGGCCGTCAGCACCACGGGCGCGCCCTCGGGTGCATGGGCGCCGCCGGCGCGATACTCAATCTGAGCACCGGGCTTCAGACGCTTGCCCGGCTTGACCAGGCACTCCCAAACGTGACCCAGCGGATCAACATCCTCGCGGCGCTTGAGCAGCAGCGTCTCGACCACACCGCCCGAACCTGCCTTGCGACCGATAAGACGGGCCGGCATCACGCGCGTCTGGTTGATGACGAGCACGTCGCCCGGCTCGATATAGTCGATGATGTCGCGGAAGATGCGGTGCTCAACGGTACCGCCGTGCTCTAGCGGCGTTCCTGTCTCGGAGCCTTTGCGATCAACCACCAGCAGGCGGCAGGAGTCGCGCGGCTCGGCAGGAGCCTGGGCAATCAGTTCCTCAGGAAGGTTGTAGTCAAAATCATCGGTACGCATAGACACGTCGGATTCTCCTTATATAGCTAAAGTCCGCTCTACATCCTAGCAGGCTGACGTCCCAAGTGAACTACTTTTTGGCGGCTTTGCGCTCGTCGCGGATGCGGGCGCGGTCCATGGCCGCCTCGACAGCCGAGAAGCGGCAACCACAGTAGTTCTGCCGATACATGCCAAGCTCGCGCGAACGGCGTGTCGCCTCGGGGTAATACGGGCGAAAATCGCGAATCACCGGGGTGAGCCCGTGTGCCGCCGCCAAGCGCTCAAGCACGTCATTGCAGGTATCGAACAGCTGGTACGGCGAGACGGCGAGCGTCGTGCCCACGTATTCAAACCCGCGCTCCCGAGCCACGCGGCACGCCTCGGCCAGACGCAGGGCATAGCACGCGCGACAGCGACGGGGCCGATCGGCACCCAGCGGGGCCACGCCGGCCTCCCAGCGCTCGCGATCCTCCCCGGCCTCGATGAGCTCGATGTCGCCGTCGGCACACCACCGGCGCAGCTCGTCCAGGCGACGCTGCCATTCATTGTGCGGCTGAATATTGGGGTTGGTCCAGCAGATCGTGGGTTCAAACCCCTCCTCGCGCAGCAGGCGAACCGGCTCAAGCGAGCATGGTGCACAGCACGCATGCAGCAACAACGACTTCATCAACATCCCCGTCCCAGAAAACTCACCCCGACATCATGGCAGCTAAAATAGCCCCGTCCCAAAAAGACTACTTTGCGAAAAAGCGCACGCCAAAGGACGTGTCCTCGCAGGCAGCGATGCGGCGGTCGCGCAAAATGGCCCGCACGTAATACCAGTCGCCCACACAGCCCGACAAATGCAAGCCAGCCGCCAGGTAACACAGCAGCGGATAGCCCGAGAGCGCAAAGCCCAGGGCAAACGCCACCGTCAAAACAACCGTGGGCGCCAGGCAAATGGCCATGTACCGCCGACGCGAATACACAACGCCCTCGGCGCAGGCATAGATCATCGCCGTCTCACGATTCGCGCCAAAGGTCACATGCGCGCCCGCAGGCGCCAGCAGCTTAAAAAACACCGCATGCACCAGCTCGTGCACGGCAAACGACGCTGCAGAAACCGCAGCCACACCGACCATCCAGCCCACGACGGTGGTCCAGCCGCCCGCCTCAGCCGCGTCCAAGTCCGCAGGCCCGCCCAGCAGCATAAACACCGGCACCAGGCACACGGCAAACACGCCGACTACGACCATCCCCCACACAAAGCAGGCGTGCAGAAAATCCTCGTCCTCAAACGCATGTATGTTGGAAATCTCATTCATAGCATCTTAGGATAGCGCCCCTGCCACGTACCCCGTCCGCATGTGCGATAATGTCGAACGATATGCACGAATTGACCACCGCGTCGCCAGGCCTTGCGCCCGGCCGCGCTCCCACCATATGCGAAGGAGTCCCATGGCATCCAAATATTCCATGAACGACCGTCCCAGCTGGCCGCGCCGCGCCATCGTTACCGCCGGCGAGCCCTACGGCAACAAGGGCCTGCACTTTGGCCACGTCGGCGGCGTCTTTGTCCCGGCCGACTTCTTCGCCCGCTTCCTTCGCGACCGCCTGGGCCGCGAGAACGTCATCTTCACCTCGGGCACCGACTGCTACGGCTCGCCCATCATGGAGAGCTACCGCAAGCTCAAGGAGAACGAGGGCTACGATAAGTCCATCGGCGAGTATGTCGAGTCCAATCACTCCCGCCAGGCCGCGACCCTCAACAACTACAACATCAGCTGCGATATCTACGGCGGCTCGGGCCTTGAGCCGGCTGCGCAGATTCACAACGAGGTAACCGGCGAGATTATCAAGCGCCTGCACGAGCAGGGCACCATCTCCAAGCGCTCCACGCTGCAGTTCTACGATGCCAAGGCTGGCACGTTCCTCAACGGCCGCCAGGTGATCGGCCGCTGCCCCATCCAGGGCTGCAAGTCCGAGAAAGCCTACGCCGACGAGTGCGACCTGGGTCACCAGTTTGAGCCCGAGGAGCTCATCGCGCCCAAGAGCCAGCTCACCGGCGAGGTGCCCGAGCTGCGCCCAGTCGACAATCTCTACTTTGATCTGCCGGCCTACCTCGACTTTATGAAGACCTATACCGCCAAGCTCGCCCAGAACCCGCAGGTTCGCTCCGTGGTCTCCAAGACCATGGAGGAGTGGCTGCTGCCGGCTCAGCTCTACATCCAGAACAAGTTCCGCGAGGCCTTCGATGCCGTCGAGGACCAGCTCCCCGAGCACACCGTGCTGGAGCCCGAGGGCAACAAGAGCAGCTTTACCGTCACCTTCCCCAGCTGGAAGGAGCGCGACGACGCCCACGCGGTGCTCGCCAACGGCGGCGTGCGCTTCCGCAGCGGCAAGGCGCTCGTGCCCTTCCGCATCACCGGCAACATCGACTGGGGCGTTCCGGTGCCCGAGGTCGATGGCGTCTCCGACGTCACCTGCTGGTGCTGGCCCGAGAGCTTGTGGGCGCCCATCAGCTATACGCGCACCGTGCTCGCGCGCGATGCCAAGGCCGCCGGCGTGACCGAGGGCGTCGCCGCCCGGGACGCCGCCCTCATGGGCGAACCCGCTGCCGACTCCACGCAGGTACCCGCGCCCACCTACCAGCACAGCTCGCTCGACTGGCGCGACTGGTGGTGCTCGGACGACGCACAGATCTACCAGTTTATCGGTCAGGACAACATCTACTTCTACTGCATCGCGCAGACCGCCATGTGGGAGGCCCTGGGCTGGGACCTCACGCAGAGCACCGTCAGCGCCTGCTACCACCTGCTCTACATGGGCAAAAAGGCCAGCTCGTCCTCGCAGACGCCTCCCCCGCCGGCAGACGACCTGCTCAACCACTACACCTGCGAGCAGATGCGCGCGCACTGGCTGTCGCTCGGCCTGTCCGAAAAGCCGGTGAGCTTTAGCCCCAAGGCATACGACACCCGCGTGACCGGCAAGGACAAGAACGGCAACGAGGTGCGCGCCTGCGACGACAAGCGCGTCATCGATCCGGCCCTTAAGGAGAGCGCCCTTTTGACCGGCGTGTTCAACCGCCTGGCCCGCAGCTGCTTCTACGGCGTCGCCGTCAAGGAGGGCGACGAGAGCCCCTATCGCAACGGCTGCATCCCCGCCGGCGCAGCTTCTGACACCGTGGTCGAGGCCGCCGAGCAGGCAGCCCTCGCCTTTGAGCAGGCCATGTACAAGTTCGAGACGCACCGCGCGCTTGCCGTGTGCGACGACTACCTGCGCGCCGCCAACAAGCGCTGGAGCGACGCCTCCAAGGCCGCCAACAAGCTCGAGGGTAACGAGGCAAACGCCGCAATGACGCAAGCGCTCGTCGACGCCTTTACCGAGCTGCGCGTGGCGACCGTGCTCATGCACGGTATTGTGCCGGCCGGCTGCGAGCTCATCTGCAAGTACTTCGACGTTGACCCGGTCGCCTTCTTTAGCTGGGATAACATCTTCGCCTCCACGGATGAGTTTGTGGAGAGCTTGGGCGAGAAGCCCGGCGAGCACCGCGTAAAGCCGCTGCCCCCGCGCTTCGACTTCTTCAGCAAGCACGAGAGCCAGTACTAGGCAACAGCAACGCGCCCGGGAATGATTATTCTGGGACGGGGATTAAAAAATCATTCCCGGGCGACGCAAAGTAGTCTTTTTGGGACGGGGATCATTAAATGATTTTTTAATCCCCGTCCCAGAATAATCATTTAGGTGGAAGGAAAGACGGATGTCCAAGCCGCGTCGTCGTAAGCAGAAAAAGCAGGTTAAGCCCGAGCTCAAGCTCAGGCAGTTTGCCGCCACCGAGCTTTCCGACCAGCTTGCCGCCCAACACTCCGCCGCCGACCTGCCGCGCTTTATGGTCGACACGGTCGCCGGCGCCTATGCGCCCGCCGATGCCGAGCTCATGATCAAGGGCTTCGGCGCCGCGGCCACACGCCCGGTCACGCTGCGCGCCAACACGCTCAAGGCAACCGCCGAGGACATCGCTGCGGCGCTCGATGCCGCCGGCATCGCTCACAACCCCGTCACCTGGTACCCAGACGCCTTCATCCTGCCCGAGGCCCAGGTTTCCGACCTGTGGGATCTCGACATCTACCGCGACGGCAAGATCTACCTGCAGAGCCTGTCGTCCATGATGCCGACGCTGGTCCTGGGCGCTCAGGCAGGCGAGGACATCCTGGACATGTGCGCAGCCCCTGGCGGCAAGACGACGCAGATCGCCGCCCTCACGCAGGGGCAGGCGCACCTTACCGCCTGCGAGATGAGCATTCCCCGCGCCGAGAAGCTCGAAGCCAACCTCCACCGCCAAGGCGCAAAAAACGTGCCCGTCATGCGCATCGACGCACGCGAGCTCGACGAGTTCTTCCGCTTTGACCGTATCCTGCTCGACGCTCCCTGCACCGGCACGGGCACCGTCGTCAGCGGCAACGAGAAGAGCCTGCGCGGCCTCACCGAGCAGTTGCTCGGCAAGTGTGCCCGCTCGCAGCGAGCACTTCTGGACCGCGCCATGGGAGCCCTCAAACCGGGCGGCACGCTCGTCTATTCGACTTGTTCGATCTTGCCGCAGGAAAACGAGGACGCCCTGCAAGAGGCCCTCGACAAGCATATGGACTGCGAGCTCATCCCCCTCGACGGCACGCCAAGCGAAAGTGAGGCACGCCGTGCCCAGGAAGCTGGTGAGGAGCCGCGCATCGAGTCCAACGCCCTGACCGAGGCCATTGCCGCGGGTCAGGTATCGGCCATCGCCAACGGCCTGCCCGGCACGCTCACCATTCCGCCCAGCCGCGAATTTGAGGGCTTCTACATTGCCCTGATCCGAAAACGCAGCTAGCGCACGGATCCAAAACTCAACAAGCTATCTCCGTGCGCGTTTGCCCTGCTGGTCGCGATGCTGTTTAAGCATCGTGCGCTCCTTGCGTTCGGCCCTTTTGCCCTTAATGGCCGTGACCACAAAGTAGATGACCGCGGCGGCTACGATTGCGCCCACGCATAGGCCAATCGAGCCCAACATTGCCGAAAATTCCATACCGCGTCACCTCTCTTTTAAACGGGACTTTCAAGATAGCACCTCGATCCCCGCCACCACAGCTCCTTCACGTTCGCCGGCCCTTCGGTCTAACGGAGGACGCGGCGGGGAAAAATCAACTCGTCAAACGATTTAGCAAGCACAACGCTGCCGGCACCCTGCCGGCCGTCATCACATAGAATCGAGTCTCCATGGATACCCTCAACGATCTAAATGAGCGCGTCGACGCCTTCGTCGGCACCAGCTCCTTCGACACGCCTGCCGCGGCAAACGACCAAGCTCCCATCGATGTGCCCGCCGAGGTTCACGAGGACATCGTCGCCTCGGTCGATTTCTCCGAGGTCGAGCTCGCAGACGAGTTCACCGAGCCCCAGGTAGCCGTGACCCCCAACGGACTGCTCCCCATGGAACCGCTGCCCATCGACGGGCGTTTGCGCAAGGCGGCCCTTCGCATGCCCGACGAGATCGAGGAGGCCAGCGGCTTTACGCTCTTCGGTCGACGCATCAAGTCGCTCATTTACACCACCGACGTGGCCGTCATCCGCAACTCCAATGCCGATGCTGTCTTTGCCGTTTACCCCTTCACGCCGCAGCCGGCCATTACGCAGGCGCTGTTGACCGTCGCCGAGTGCCCGGTCTTTGTGGGTGTAGGCGGCGGAACTACGACCGGTAAGCGCTCCGTGCAGATGGCAGCTGTCTCCGAGATGCAGGGCGCAGCGGGCTGCGTGGTCAACTCCCCCGCCACTGCCGAGATGGTCGAGCACATCACCAATATCGCCGACATCCCCGTCATCGCCACGGTCGTTCGCTGCGACGACGATGCTCACGCCAAGGTGCGCGCCGGAGCCAAGATTCTCAACATCGCCGCCGGCAAAAACACGCCCCAGGTCCTGCGCGAGCTGCGCGAGCACTATCCCAACCTGCCGCTCATCGCACCGGGCGGCAAGACGCCCGAGAGCATCCGCGAAACCATCGCCGCCGGCGCCAACGCCATCATCTGGACACCGCCTTCGGCCCAGCAGCTACAGACCGACATGATGCAGCGTTATCGCAAGATGAAGGAAGACGCCACACCTGTCATCTCGCGCGACGATGTGCCCATTATCGACCAGGTCGCCGCCGCCGAGGTCAGCCAGGTCGAGAACATGAATCCCGATGTGCCAATTCCCGACGAAGTCATCGAGCGCGTCGCTTCGATCCACGAGCGCGTCGAGGAGCATCGCGCCAACCGCGGCCTCAAGCCGTCACTGCACGGCTTCTTCTTCCGCGGAAAGAAACGCTAGCCGCAACAGCAAGGCCCGCCCCACAAACGTGAGGCGGGCCGTTTTCGATTGAGCAATCACGCAGCGACGTGATGAGCCAAGTTAATCCACGCGCTTGTCGCCCATAAAGAAGAGCGCCACCGTACCAGGTCCGGTATGCGAGCCAATCAGAGTACCGATATCATTGATCTCAATCTTGCCTTTAAGCTGCGGAACCTGTTCCTCAATCAGCGCCGCAACTGCCTCGGCATCCTCGCGGCACGCCGAGTGCGACATGATGCACTTACCCGAATAATCCACACCGTCCTGCACGTGTACCATCATGGTCTTAGCCATCTCGGAAATCGCGCGCTTCTTAGTGCGAATCTTCTCACGTGGCGACAGCCCACCTTCGCAATCGACCGTCATAAGCGGGCAAATCTTAAGCGCCGTGCCGATGATCGCGCTCGCAGCCGAAATGCGACCGCCGCGCAGGTAGCTCGACAGATCGGTCGAAAAGAACCAGTGGTGCAGGTTGAGTTTATGCTCCTCAATCCAAGCGGCAGTCTCGTCGAGCGAAGCGCCGCTATCGCGAACGTCGGCGGCACATTCCGCCAGCAGGCCAAAGCCCGAAGACGCCGCCAGCGAATCGATGACGCGAACCTTGCCGCCCTGGGGATAGCGATCCGCGAGCATCTGCGCCGCAACGCAGGCCGATCCATACGTGCCCGAAATACCAGACGACAACGTCAGGTGCAGCACGTCTTTACCCTCGGCAACAAACGGCTCCCAAAACTCCTCGTACTCACCCACGCTCACCTGAGACGTCTTGGGCATGGCGCCCGCGGCAATCTGAGCAAAAAACTTGTCCGGCGTAATCGACTGATACAGATCGTCCGTATAGACAACATCGTCGATCTCGTAATGAAAACACACGACAGGGATATTGCGCGATTCAAAGAACTCCCGAGTTCGATCGGCGGCGGATTCACAGGTCAGGACAAAATCACTCATATGAGGCTCCTTACTCATTGCTGCGCAAATTATCGCACAGTGAGCCTACATACGGTACATATGTCCACTATTTACCAAATCGAACCAATAATAGCGAGCATCTTTACCACCATCGTCTCCACCGACCCCACGCATAAATATCTGAGAAAACACCTTCTGTCGTCTCCACCCAACCGCCATATCTACCTCAACTAAATCGATTTACCAAACCGTTCGGCCAACAATTCGACCTCCCACCCCCAATCGAAACAAAAGCGGCGCATACTGATAAACGTTTGACGCTGTTTATCAGTTTTACCAACCCCATCGGAAGGTGTTTCATGGTCGCATTCGATCGCAATCCGCAAGACTTCAAGTATCTGCGTCTGCTGTCGAAACAATTTCCCACCGAGCAATCCGCGTTTACCGAGATCATCAATCTCTCGGCCATCCTCAACCTGCCCAAAGGCACCGAGCATTTTATGAGCGACGTGCATGGCGAGTACGAAGCCTTTATGCACATCCTCAACAACTGCTCGGGTGTCGTGCGCGAGCATGTCGACGAGATTTTTGGCGACACGCTTTCCTTTGACGAAAAGGGCGAGCTGTGCACGCTCATCTACTACCCGCGCGAGAAGATCGACCTGGTCCGCAGCCGGCGCGAAGACTCGCCCACCTGGTACAGGACGATGCTTGACCAGCTCATCATGGTCGCCCGCTCGCTTTCGAGCCGCTATACGCGCTCCAAGGTGCGTAAGGCCATCCCACGCGATTACGCCTACATCATCGACGAGCTGCTGCACACGCATCCGGACGAGAACAACTATCGCGTGCGTTATCACGAGCGCATCGTGGAGTCCATTCTTGAGACCGCCAGCGCCGACGACTTTATCGAGTCACTCGCCTCGCTCATCAAGCGCCTGGCCGTCGACCACCTGCACCTGGTGGGCGACATCTTCGACCGCGGCGGCGGCGCTGCCAAGATTATGGACCGTCTGCTCACCTACCATTCACTCGACATCCAGTGGGGCAACCACGACCTGCTGTGGATGGGCGCTGCGGCCGGTGAGCCCGCCTGCATCGCCACGGTGCTGCGCAACAACCTACGCTACGACAACTACGAGATTCTCGAGAACGACTACGGCATCTCGCTGCGTGAGCTTGTCGCCTTTGCCGACGCCACCTACACCGCCGGCGAGTCCATCACCCCGCTAATCAAAGCCATCAACGTCCTGCTCTTTAAGCTCGAGGGCCAGATCATCCAGCGCCACCCCGAATTCGATATGACCGATCGCCTGCTACTCGACAAGATCGACCACGACACCGGCACGGTCACGCTCGCCGACGGCAGCGTGTGGCCGCTCACGACCAACGACTTCCCCACCGTCGACCCGGCGGACCCCTATACGCTCACGCCCGAGGAGCAGCACATCATCGACAAGCTCGTGTCCGAGTTTGTCACCGCCGATCACCTGCATCGCCACATCGATTTCCTCTATTCCCACGGCTCCATGTACAAGGTCGCCAACGGCAACCTGTTGTTCCACGGCTGCGTGCCGCTCAACGAGGACGGCACCTTTAGCAGCATGAACTGCCTGGGCACCTGGCACGCTGGCCGCGATTATCTCGATTTTTGCGACCACATCGCCCGCCGCGCCTGGCGCGTGGGCGACCGCGACGCGCTCGACTGGATGTGGTACCTGTGGATTGGCTTTAACTCACCCGCCAGCGGACGCCTGGTGCGCACCTTTGAGCGCGCCTATATCGCCGATAAGAGCACCTGGGTCGAGCCGATGGACCCGTACTTTACGCTTACCAAGTCGCCCTCGGTCTGCGATGACATCATGCGCGAGTTTGGCGTCGCGCCCATGGCATGCTCACCGACCGGTCACATCATCAACGGCCACACGCCCGTTAAAACCACCAAGGGCGAGCGGCCCATCCGCGCCGAGGGCAAGCTGCTGGTCATCGATGGCGGCTTCTGCCGCGCTTACCATCCCAAGACGGGTATCGCCGGCTATACGCTCATCTCGAGCTCGCGCGGCTGCCGCCTCAAGTCGCACCGGGCCTTTACGACGGTTGCCGAGGCACTCACCCGCAACGTCGATATCGAAAGCGAGACCAACCGCTTTGACGAGGCCGACCGTCGCCGCATGGTGAGCGACACCGATTCCGGTGCCAAGATCCGCAGCCAGATCCAGGACCTGCGCCAGCTGCTCGATGCATATAGAAACGGTGCTATCGAGGAGCGCGCCTAGCACCACCCGTGGGGATTGGCTAAACTTGCTGAGTTTGTCATCCCCGCGGCGCCCCGGCGCCACCATAAGGCAGGTACCATGCAAAAGCTCCTTGCGCAGATCATGAAGTTTGGCGTCGTCGGCGTCATTGCCACGGTCATCGACTTTGGCATTATGAATCTGCTCCACTACGGTCTGGGCCTCAACATCCTAATCGCCAACACCAGCGGCTTTATCATCTCACTCATCTTTAACTACCTCGCCAGCATGAAGTACGTGTTTGCGCACAAGGAGGGCATGAGCCGCCGCCGCGAGTTCATTATCTTTGTCGTGCTGTCCGTGATCGGCCTGGCACTCAACGACGGTATCGTGTTGACACTCAACGCCGGCCTGGGACTCGAGGCCAATATCGCCAAGATTTGCGCCACCGCGCTTGTCATGGTCTACAACTTTGTGACCCGAAAGATCTTCCTGGAAGGCGACGAGACCAAGTAACTTGCAACCTTACAGCTTTACGATGCCCACGGATGACGCGCGTCGAGCGCTATGTTGTTCGTGGGCTTTGCTCGTTTACGGGCAAATTTTCAACGTTTGCGGATTAGCTCTTGAAAATTTGGCAAGTTCGTATAGTTCTTGGCAAAGACCTTACGTTTCCCTTGCAAAAGCTCTAAAGTATCCTCTGCTCGATTCATCAACGCATTGGATGTGATTACGTGCGCAAGGCACTGGCACAACCTCATACCAAGCAGTTCCTCAAGTTCGCTGTCGTGGGTCTTATCTCCTTTGGCATCGACTGGGGTATGCTCATTGCGCTTGTCGAGCTGTTTCACCTCGACTTTTTGATGAGTACCACGGTCTCGTTTACCACGTCCGTCGTGGTCAACTACTGGCTCAGCATGAAGTACGTGTTCGACCACCGCGAGGGCATGAGCCGCAAGCGCGAGTTCACGATCTTCACCATCCTGTCGGTGATCGGCCTGGGCCTCAACGACCTATACATGTTTGTGGGCGTCACGTTTTTGAGCATCGGCTACCAAGCCATGAAGGCCATCGCCACGTTCCTCGTCACCTGGTACAACTACTTCAGCCGTCGCTTCTTTCTCGAGGGCGCACGGTCGTAGTCGATTCGCTATTTGCTTGAATGTATAACCGGTTGGAATTCCCATTCCAACCGGTTTTTTTGTTTGCCGAAAGACCCGGCGACCCAGTCCCATTCGCATGAAAAACAGGCGGCCCGGATGTCTGTCCGAACCGCCCGTCTGGCGCGCTATGTCGAGGCCTCTAGCCTGTAACGTAATACCAGACCACGTTGTCGCCGTTGGAGAGAACGTAGTTGCTGCAGGCCGTCATAGGCGTTGTGCCGTTGACGGAGTACATCCAGCCGCTCGTGCCGCCGTACTGTTTCTCGGCCAAACCACCAATCGCGGAGACATATGTGCCGTACGACGAGCCATGTGCGTTGACAGAAAGACCCAGCGCGCACAGGGCATCGTAGACGGTAACGCCTTCGTTAAAGGTAAAGGTGCCACCAGAAGACACAGGATTGCCCACAGCGCTCGATGTGACCGAAACCGTCACTGTTACGTAGCTGGACTCCTGCGAGCCGCTCTGGCCGCCCGAGGAGGCGTTTCCACCATTAGAGGATGAGGCTCCATCAGACGACTGGCCACCGCCAGACGCATTGGAAGTATCACCGGCTCCCGTATTTTGGGCAGCGGATTTATCGCCAAACTTCTTGCCGTCCTGGTCCTCGGACTTCTTGTTATCCGAGTTCTTGTCCGATTCCTTGTTTGAAGACTCGGAATCGTCCTTGGACTTGGACTCATCTTTTGCGTCATTCGATGACTTGGAGTCCTCGGAACTGGCCTCGCCCGAAGCCATAGTCGAGCCAGACGCCTTGGTGTCCTTGGTGACGACGCTCTCCCCCGTCACGGCCTGAATGATCCAGTCGATGGACCAGGCGCCGCTCTCGGAAGGATGGACGAAGCCCAGCGAGACGACGATCAGAATGGTGCACGCGGCAGTCAAAACGCCAAGGAGCGCCTTGCGACGAGGGGCGGACGCCGCCGAAGCGGCGCCCTGTTGCTTTGCATCGTCGAACTGAATGAACGAGGAATCTGGTTGCTTGGGGTCAGCGTCCTTGGATTTATTGGACACAGCCCTCACCTACCGACGTTTGGTGAACACGAACACGCCGACGATGGCGAGACCGATGACGCCGGCGGCAACGCCAACAATGGCGAGCGGGTTGGTGCCAGCCTCCTGCCCGGAGGCACTAGAGGACTTCTTAGCAGTGGTCGTGGAAGCAGCACCCGTATCGGACTTGGAATCGGACTTCTTGTCGGACTTGCTGTCCTTCTTGTCAGACTTCTTGTCAGACTTCTTCTCGTCCTTCTTATCGGACTTATCGGTGTCCTTCTTGTCGGACTTGTTGTCCTTGGTCTCGGTCTTGGTCGACACCGTCGTCTTGGTCGTCGGCTTATGACCCGGGGCGATAGCGCCGCCGGCCTGCTGGCCCTTCGTGCCGGAGCCGGAACCCGTGCCCGTGCCAGCACCGGAACCGTTGCCAGCGCCACCGTTGCCACCATTAGTGCCAGAACCACCATTGCCGCCAGGGTTAACAGCATTCTTGGTCCACTTGGCATACAGCGTCAGATCGGCCGTCACTGGCGTACTGAAGTCATACGCCTGCGTGCAAGCCTCATCGGTGAACCAACCGCCGAAAGTGTAGCCCTTGCACTGTGGCTGAGTCGAGGGCTCCGTCGCCGCCTTGCCTTCCTTCACGCGTTGAGAATCGGGCATCGCCGCATCCTTACCGTTGGCGTCGAACGTCACGGTATAGCGTTTGACCCTTTGGCCATTACCCTTGACAGCAAACAACTTGCCCGAGTCATTGACATAGTAGAGTGAACCATCGGATCCGACCGAAATAGAAGCCATGCAGTACTGCTGGTCGCCCGCCACGGGCGTATAAAGCAGTTCGGCCTCGTCATCGCCAATACGGTAACGATAGATGCCGCCCGGGTTGTTGTTGGACGTAAAGTAGACGTACGTCTCGCCATTCTGGACAGAAACGACCGGCTGCGACTTTACATCACCGCCGCCCGAAGCCCCCTGACGAATATAGCTACCGTCCGCCTTGCAAATGGAATAGTCCACGGAAAGCGTCTCGGCATCAATCACTGCAAGCTGACCGTAGTGATACGTGTACTTGTTCTGATAACCGCCCATAAAGGATTCGGTCGATGAGCCTCCGACCACAATCTTGCCGTTGGCCAGCACCGGCGTCGAGGTCGAGCTGCCACCAAACGTCACCTTGCCAAGCTCAGAAAGGGTTCCGTCCGTTCCAACCGAAAGCTTATGCAAAACGCCATCGGCGCTCACGACATAGGCAATCGATCCATCGACCAGCACCGTCGTGCGCACGCGCTCGGCAATCTTGAGCGACGCAACGGTCTTTCCAGTTTCGGGGTCGACCGTGCTCACCGTACCGGAATCATCTGCGATGACGCCATAATTGCCCGAGAACGCCAAGCCGGCCCAGTAATAGCCCTTGCTGTTCTCGTTCTTATGCTGCCACATAACCTTGCCATCGGAGATGCGCACGCAGAGCAGGTAGCCGTCGCTCGAGTCGGACCAGCTGGCCGATGCCGTCCCAAAGTACGCAAAGCCGTCACGAACCGTAATGGACGCAAGAGACTGCTGAGCACCATCGGGGCCAGCAGGCAACTCATCGGTTACCCAAACCGTCGCCAGAGCATCAACCGTCAGCGCCTGCAGGCGACCGATCGAAAGCGGCACGAGCATCACGCCGCCAGTGTATACCATACGCGAGGTCGAATCGATCTTTGCCGCCAAAGGCGATTCGGCAACGGTCTCACCCGTGTCGACATCTTTCTTGAGCAGCTTGGAACCAACGGCCACGTAGAGGTAGTCACCGACCAGCAACGGGTCGGAAATACCCTTGCTCCATTCGTTCGAGCCCTTGAGCTCGCTCACCCATTTTGCCTCAGCGTCTTTCGTGGGCACAGGAGCGTCGGTTACTTTGTCGGCGCTCGTATAACCAGGCCAATCGCTATCCCAGTTAGGACGTGCGGCACCCGGGTCAACAACAACACTGTCGACGCCGGGCACAGTATCGCCGGGAGCAAAAGCCCAGACGATTTTGTCGCCAGACTTGAGCACATAATCGCTATCGAGCTGAGACCCAGGAACGCCGTTGACAAAGAACGACCATGCACCCGACAGCTCGATGCCATCAAGCGGAGATACGAGACTATAGACGCCCCAATAGCCAAATTCGTCGTACATTTTTGACTTTATGCCAAGGGCATCGAAGTAAGCAGCGGAGGCATCCTTGATCGACGTGCCCTTAACAAACACCTGGATCGACGGGTTCGTCCAACGCTGAGCTATCCCGGTCTTTTTGCCAATAATCTCCATCGTGACGGAAACCTGCTCGGGTGCGGGGTCGCCGTACTTCGAGTAGCACCAGACGACGGAGTCGCCGTCCTTGAGCGTGTAGCCGCCCGCGCCGACCTCGGAGGCGCTGCCGTTGACGAACAGCTGCCAGTACGCGCCGGTCGCCGAGTCGTAGCCGAGCTTGCGGTCCTTATCGAAGGGCGACGTGATCGTGTTGAGCGCCCAGCCCCAGGTGCCGTTGGGATCATAATCGGTGGTCAGGCCGGCCTGCTTGAAGAGCTGCTCGGAGAGGTCGGCCGCGGTCGAGCCCTCCTTCAGCGTGATCCGCTGCGCGGCGGCCCAGGTCTGCTGGGCGCCCTTGGCGTCGGTGCCGACGACGGAGCACGTGGCAGAGACATCCTGGCTCTCGGCCTTGGCAGGCTGAGTCTTGGCCTCTCCAGCGGCAGAGACAACGGCGGCGTCCTGCTTCGAGGCATCGGACGTCGATGCAACCGGCGCCTCATTGCCTGCAGCGCTATCGTCCTCAGTCTTGTCGGTAGGGCCCGAAGTTGTCGCGGCGGCATCTTGCTCGGCAGTGCCCCCATTCGCCACCACGCCGCTCGCATTGAGGTCGGCAGCGGGGCTTGTCGCGGACTCACCAGAGCCGTTCTCGGCAGGCGTCGCAGCCTGAGCCACAGCCTCGGCAATGCCCTCGGCGCCCTCGGCCCACAACTGAGCCGGCGTGGTGCCAAAGGCCATCGCGAAGGCCAGGAATGCCACCAGGCCGCGCTTGGCTACACCGCGTGCAATCGCGCCACGGCGATGCAACGAGGCGCGCTCGCGCTCGTCCTCAAACATATCCATTTGTCCCCCATTGTCTATACTCGGAGCGTTGCTTTGAGGCTGCCCCACGTCATCGCGCATGTTGCGCTCGAGTTCCCCCATCGGGGTCCCCCTTCCCTCCAGAGCCCTATGCACACCGGCGGCATACGCCGCAGCCGCACGCAAGATGGGAGGCGATCCGACTTAACCTTAACGACTCGAGCGCGCCGTCCGATCTGCGACGCGAACATCCCGAGCCAAGAGGAATTACGGTTACTGGTACAGCCGGGGACTTGCACCCCGATTCTCCCAAACGCGCAGGAAAACCGCGCATTCGTGCGTCTCCGCACCACCATCTAGGCCATCGATTATTACCGTCAAAATGGTATCACGCAAAAGGGCCTCGCACGCAGGCGAAGCCCAAGGTAAAAGCTATTGTTTGCGATAGGAAAATGCAGTGACGGCCGCAGCCTCTAGTGCTTGCCGCCGTGGCTGTTGAGCCAGATATTGCGGCCCAGCATAAGCGCCAGCACCAGCGCGCTCACGTAGCCCATAAAGCCAATGACCGGGATACCAAACACAACCGGCTCGATGCGTGCGTAGTACACCACCGACGAACCGATAAACAGACCGGCGATCACGATAGCCATCGACATGCGGTCGATAATTCCGCCCAGCTGTCGCAGCGCCTTATCGCTGCTCATGATCTGCGTGTTCACCTTAAGCTGGCCGCGCGTGAGCATACGCGAAGCCAAGCCCAAATACTCGGCCGCCTCGAGCGAGCCTTTTGCCGCGCGATAGCTGCTCGCGGCCAGATCGCGTCCCATATCACGCACGCGCGCATAGGTGCTTTTTTCGTTTTTGATGTGCGTCTGGATGATCTGGATCATGTTGACGTTGGGCATATACTCGGTCAGCAAACCCTCGAGCGTCACCATGCCGCGCGCGAACATCGTTACCACGCTCGGCAGCTCAACATCGTTTTTGCGCGCCAGGTTTAGCAGCGAGGTCAAAAACTCGCCGATATCCAGATCCTTCAGGTCAAGGCCCGCAAAGTCTGCGACGATAAAGTCCAAATCGGACAAAAAGGCCGAATGGTCAAGCTCGGCCGAATCGCCACGCGTCACGGCGAAGCGCATGAGCGAATCCTTGAGCTTGGGCACGTCACCCTCGGCCACGGCGAAAATCATGTCCTTGACGATGCCACGATCGTGGCTCGACATGCGTCCGACCATGCCCAAGTCGATAAAGTAAACGATGCCGTCCTTGAGAATGATGTTTCCCGCATGCGGGTCGGCATGGAAAAAGCCGTCATCGAGCACCTGCGTCGAGTAGTCCTCGACGATAGCGGCACCGATCTTTTCCAAGTCATAGCCCTCGGCCACCAAGCGTTCAGGATCGGCGATCGAAATGCCGTCGACATAGTCCATGACCACCACGTGCTCGGTGCACAGGTCCAGATAGGACTTAGGGCACGTCACGCCATGAACGCTCTTATGGAACTCGTAGAAGTCGTTGAGGTTTTTGGCCTCGGCCAAAAAGTTGGTCTCCTCGCGAAACGAGGTCCACAACTCCTCGACTACGCCGTGCAGGTCAACGAATTGATCGGTGTTGACGAACTTGGAAACGATACGCACCACCGAGCGGATGATATCGATGTCCTGTGCCATAACCTGCTGCGCACCGGGGCGCTGCACCTTGACGGCCACGTCCTCGCCCGTCACCAGACGAGCGCGGTGCACCTGCGCGAGCGATGCGCTACCAAGCGGATTGGGGTCGATCGCATCGAACATCTCCCCCAGGCGCAGGCCGTATTCTTCTTCCAGACAACTGAGTACGACCTCGTACGGTACAGGCTCCACGTCGGAGCGCAGACGACGCAGCTCGTCGCAAAAGCGTTGCGGCAGAATCTCGGACCGGTTGGCCAGAATCTGCCCCATCTTGACGAACATGGGGCCGAGTTCCTCGAGCAGGCGGCGCAAACGAACCGGCGTGAGGTTATCCCACACGCGGTACTTTTTGACCAGGCGAACAATCTGCCCGATGCGCTCGCGGCGACCCGCCGGTGTGAGCTGGTATTCCTCGTCCGGCGCCATCGCGTCGGGCTCCTCGGGGACCATATCGACAGCGCGCGGCTTCTTGCGAGCGCCCGAGACGGCGGCGTCGACCTCATCGACAACCGCCGCCTCGTCACCCAAGGGATCTAGATTGTTGTAATCGGTGGTGGAATCTGCCATCTGCGCTGCTACTCGGCCTCTTCGGTATCCTTCGCATCGTCGGGCTCAACGGACTCGACGGGCACCGAGGTCACGTTGTCCTCGACCGAATCGACGATGTCGCGCACATGGGCCAGGAAGGCCGTGCGCTCGGGGGCGGTCATGACGCGGACGCGGGCAAGTATGAGCTCGTCAAGCACGCGCTGGGCCGCGGTCTCGCCCTGCATGCCCAAGCGCTCGGTCAGATCGGAGATGGTACCGCCGGCCTGCTCGAACATGTCGGACACACTGCGGGCGATATCGGGGGTGGCGGTGTCCTTGCGGACCTGCTCGCCTTTAGTGTTAAGGTCGTCGAGGACCTTCTTGCCGCCTTCGACAGCAACGGCGGCAGCGCCAAAGCCTACGTTAATGGCGCCGTTAACAAGCTGATCGAGTTTCATAACCATGGTTGTCTCCAATCACAAACAACTGCATTGGCGTTCTTGTACCCAAGATTGAGCGAAAGCGACAAAGCGTTTTAGCGCTATTCGATCGACGGGAAATCCCTACCTCACGTTGTCGTTCATCGCGAAAGAGTTCTTCATGGCGCAGCTCGTGGTGTAGAGCACCTTGCCCAGCAGAGCATCGGTCTCCACCCGCACGCGCTCGGCAAACTCCTCGTTGGCGCGGGCGAGCTCGGCGGGCACCTCGGCTTCGGGCAGAACGGCTACGGCAGCGTCGACGTCATGAATCTGCTTGTGGCCCATGCCGCCGACCTTCTCCTGATAATCCTCGACTGCGCGGCCGCACTCATGGAAGCGGACGTCGGCCAGCGCGCCGATCAGGCGGTTGGCCCAGTAGAAGTTTTCGGACGTCACGCGAGCCTGCGTGTCGGCAAAGTACTCGGGCATGGTCTCGACGTTGGCGTACAGCGGAACCAGCGCGTTAAACGAGTTGGAGCCAAAGGCCATCCACTGCACGGCGCGGTAGGCCGGATGCGCATAGGGGCGTAGCTGCAGCACAGCGAGCTGGCTGTTGCGGTTGATGCCGATGGGGCGATAGGCGCCACGCGTGGCGGGCGTGCCCTTGCTGCCGTAGCAGTCGTACTCCGTGCCCTGGTAGTGGCTCGAGAGTACGTACTTGATGTCCTCGATGGTCACCTTGCGCTCGGGCACGCGGCTCCAGGGAATATCGTCGCTCTCGGGCGTGTAGTCGGCCTCGGGACCGTCCCACACATCGCTGGGGTTAAGGCAGCGCTGCATATACCAGGCGCGCGGCGTGTTGTAGACGTGGTCGCTGTCGCTGTGCGAGCCAAAGGCCTCGCGCGGGTTGAAGACCGCGGCCGGACCGTCGCCCTCGACGCCCAGCGTCAGGTCCAGATGCCACTCGGCCATCCAAGCGCGCAGGTCGGCGGAGCACATGTGATCGGCCTGGGCGCCCTCGGCGTCATCCAGGTCAAAGCTGTCGATACCCAGCTGGTTGGGCATGGTCACATAGGCGTCGTCAGGCACGCGCTTGGCGATCCAGTGGTGACCGCCGATGGTCTCGAGCCACCAGATCTCGTCCACGTCGCTAAAGGCGATGCCGTTGTTCTCGTAGGTGCCATAACGCTCGAGCAGGTCACCCAGAATGCGTACGCCGTCGCGGGCGGATTTGGCATATGGCAGCACCAGGGTCACCATGTCCTCCTCGCCCAGACCGCCGGGCTGCGCCGGAACATAGCCGTCCTCGTCCTCGTTGCCCTTGGCGGGCACGTAGTCGACGAGCGGGTCGGCGCCGCGAACGCGCTCGTTGGTGGTGAGCGTCTCGGTTGCGGACATGCCCACATTGAGCTCGTTGAAACCGGCCTCGGCCCAGATGCCGTGGCCCGGGACAACATCGGGGACGCTCGTGTAGCGCATGGGGTTATCGGGCAGTTCAACGGTCAGGTGACTCAGGACGCTCGTATAGACGCGCGGCTGCTCGTCGGGATGCACCACACGCATACGCTTGGGCTCAAACACCCCGTTGGACGAATCCTCGTTGCGGGCGACCAACGTCGACCCGTCGTAGCTCGCGTTCTTACCAACCAAAATCGTTGTGCACGGCATGCGCATCCTCCTTGAGCGAAGAAATCAAACGATAACAGTGTATCGCTTCGGCGCAGAAAGGGCGAAACCACGGCGCTGGCAACCCCTGTGGTCAAAAAATGCCAAATATGAGTACTGTCACCAATTTAGTAACAGCAATTTTGCTACGTATGGGTGTCGAAAGTCTACATTTGTTCAAAAATTAGATGATGTAATTCCTCATAGGTCCAATAAAATAGGCTCTCTATCGATAATAAATATCGTTAGAGAGCCTATTTGGCCTAAAATATATATGACTATCTTGGCAACAGTACTCATATTTGGCATTTTCTGTCCACGGGGTATAGAGCTAACCCCTCAAACAGCCCAAAACGCCTATTTCGATGCGCGCTCGGCCGCCTCGATCACGTGTTTGGCGAGGATCGCCGTCGTCACAGCGCCCACGCCGCCCGGCACGGGCGTGATGGCGTTAACGACCGGCTCCGCAGCATCAGAATCGACGTCACCCACCAGCTTGCCAGCGGCCTCGTCCCAATTAATGCCAACATCGATGATCGTCTGGCCCTCGCGAACCGCATCCACGCCAATCGTACGCGCGCGTCCAACGGCGGCAACCACAATGTCGGCAGCACGGCACTCGGCAGCAAGGTCGCGCGTATGCGTATGGCACGTCGTCACGGTCGAATTGCGCGCCGTAAGCATGGCGGCAACGGGACGCCCGATCACCAGCGAGCGCCCGACCACAGCAACCTTAGCTCCATCCAGCTCAACGCCGTAATGATCCAGCAGAGCAAGCACGGCTTCGGCTGTGCAGGGGGCAAAACCCTCGCCGCGCCCCGAAAGCGTGGTGAGCAGCGAAGCCGGCGTCATGGAGTCAACATCCTTGGCGGGATCGAGTGCCGCGGCGACGGCGTTCTCGTCAAGGCCGGCGGGCAGCGGGCGGAACATCAGACAGCCATGAACAGCAGGGTCGGCATTGATGTCCTTAATAGCCGCCAACAGCTCGTCCTGCGAAACATCAGCGGGAAGCAAAACGCGACGAGCCTCAATCCCCACTTTTTCGCAGCGCTTGAACGCACCGCGCTCGTAGGATAGGTCGTCCTCGCGTTCACCCACACGCACGATAGCCAACGTCGGAACAACGCCGCGCTCGCGCAAAGCCACGCAGCGAGCAGCAAGTTCCTCAGTCAAAGCGCGAGCAACGGGGGCACCCTTCAGCAGTTCAGCCATGGCTATCCCCTCTTCCTTGCGGCGTCGGCGGCGCGGCGCGCCAGCGCATCGGCGCGCGGCAACCACATGTCGAGCAACTCATCACACGCCGTCTCGAGCTCCTCAGCACGAGCGCGATCCTTCATAGACGTGGTGTTCGCAAAGAGCGTCAAGCTCGCGCCCTGCATAGCGGAACGGCAGAACACGGCGCCGCACGCCACATCGGACAGCAGCTGACGCGAACCTTTGTCGGCCATGTCCTCGAGCAGCGCCAGTGCACGCCCGCAGGCATCCATAATGCGATACGGCGGCATAGCGGCCACATGCAGCGCATCCTGAATCGCGGTCGCTCGAGCCGGATCGCCACGCGGAATACCGTACGCCGCGGACACCTGCCCATATGCACGAACGTCCTCGGCAACCAACTCGACAAGCTCCTGGGCCAACTCATCTGCCTGGGCAAATGCGCGCGTCAGGTCATCCGCGCGATCGGCAAGCGCAGGATTGGTCGCACCATAACGAGCGACCATTCCACAAAGCGAGGCGCCCAGCGCGCCCACAAAGGCGCTCGCGCTGCCACCGCCGGGAACCGGCTCGCGTGCGGCAAGTGCCTCGGCAAACTCTCGACAGGTTTTATCCATCATCTCTTGGCTCATACGCACGCACCTTCAAGTCATATACATCGGTCAGGCGGCAACCGCCGACCAACCGCATCGAACACGTAATGGTGCTAAGTCTAGCCCATAAGCACATGGGCGTCAGCGCACCTGGCCATCGCGGATTTCTATGACGAACGATAGGCCATGCCAACGCAAACATGGGACACATGGCCCACGTTTCGAGACTCCCGGGCAGCGGCAACTGGGGCATACATATAGGTAAGGAGCCCCATGTTGGGGCAACGCTCATCACGGCACCGGACGACGAATGGAGGAATCACCGCACAGCAAACAAAGTCATCATGTGCACGCGCAACCGCCGCCCCAGCGATCCGCGGCACACGATGTCCCTGGCAGACAAGGAGGACGCCACCATGAAGAAAAAGACCCTATCAATCCTTTCCCTTTGCATCGCCCTCTTTGCCGCATTTGCCCTTGTCGGCTGCGGCGGGAACGCATCGGGCGGGGGCAGCAGCGCATCCAAGAGCGAGGGCAAGGAAAAGGCCCCCGTCGCCAAGAAGACCGACTTTATCTGGTTTAAGGTCGAGATGCCCGAGGGCGTCGGCGTAAGCGACTCCGCCGGCAAGAATGCCGACAGGGTCCAGCTCACCTTCCCCGAAAACGAGAACGCCTCGGCCGATCGCTTTATCCCCGTTTGGAAAAAAGCGATGACAGCCGAGGAATCCCACGCCGACCAGGCAGAAAAGAAGGGGGATACGTTCCAGTGGAAGGATGGCGGGTCCGTCGAGTATAACGGCAGGACGTGGCTCGTCGGAACATACGAGGACAACAGCGGCATCTCAACCATGCTTTTTACCGACGTTGAGCCGGGAAGCGTCTACGTCCTCATCTCGAACTTCGACCAGCACAAGAAAGAAGCCGAGACGCTCCTCAACTCCATCGAGTTCCCCGATGACATGGCAGAGGCAGTTTCCGAGGCGCGCGAAGTCGAGATTTCGAGCATCGAGCTCAAGTAACGGGACACCCGCACGCGCCTACGCGCACCTGCGCACATGCGCCCCATTAAAGCAACGGGCACCCAACCCCGGGGAGGGCCGACAGGCATCGGCCCTCCCCTCTTTTGGACCCGCGCATATTGCCACTTGTCGGCGCAAATCCGGCCCTCAGAATGGGACACATGGCCCACCCTAGCGAGCCGTCCACGCGTACAGTAAAGGCAGGTAATCCATGGGCGGTTACAGATCGAGGAGGACACGACCATGAAAAAGAAGGCCTTTGCGATTCTCACCCTCTGCATCAGTCTCTTTGCCGCAGTTGCTCTGGTGGGCTGCGGTGGCAGCGGCGACGCTACCGGCAGTGGTGGTGGCGGCGGAGCAGAAAAACCAGCCGTGGATATGAGGACCGACTTCATTTGGTTTAAGGTCGAGGTCCCCGAGGGCGTCGAGATCACCGACGTCGCAGGCGACACTGCCGACAGGGCCCAGTTTAAGTTCACCGAGAGCGAGCACGCCAGCGACCGCTTCATCCCCGTCTTCGATCCTGACAAGAACGCCGATGAGCTGTTCGACTACGAGGCAAAGTGGAAGGCCAACTCCGGATGGACCGAGAGCGATCCCGTTAAGTACAACGGCAAGACCTGGCGCAGCGCCTACTTTACGCACTCGGGCGGCGTGACGACCGAGTACTTCACCGACGTTGACGGTGGCAGCGTGTATGTGCGCATCGACAACGTCGAGGAGCACAAGGACGCCGTCGAGACCATGATGAAGTCCCTGGAATTTGCCGATGATATCGCCAAGGCCAAGACCGAGGCCATGGACGTCAAGCTCGACGATATCGAGATCAAGCGCTAAACGACTGGCGAGCGCAGCGGGAAACACGGGCACAGTGCAAACAAGCGACGGTGCCCCAGCGTTTCGTACTAAGGGAGGGCCGGTAAACCGACCCTCCCTTTCTTATGCCGGCACCTGACGAACGCGAGGATGCCGGACGCCGGAACCACCCCAAATGTGGCAACGGTACGAAAACGGCAAGCACCCAAACGCGTCCGCCCACCGATTTATTGCGCCGCGCAGACAATTAAACCAGCATCTTTAAACATCTGGGCAGTATAGTGACCAAAACTATCGCATAACCGCACCCTGCGAATGGAGGAGTTATGACCGAACATCATGCCATCAGTCGCCGAGCGTTTACGCTGGGCCTTGGACTCGCGGCGTTGTCGCCACTTGCAAGCCTGCCCGAAACCGCGGGATTGGGCCTTCCCATGCGCGCGGCATTTGCAGAAGACACGCCCACACCGGCGGCCACCCTCGACAAGTTCGTCATTCGCCTTCGCCCCGCGGGCTATTTTCGCACCGCGAGCGTCAACGAAGACGGCAACGTCATCGGCAACGTCTGCCACCTGTTTAATGACGGCACGTCCAGCAAGCTCATCCTTGAGCACGTAGGGACCGATGCGGACGGCACAAACTGGTATGCCATCCGCACCCTGCTCAATTTCGAAGAGCACAAGAAGACGGGCTACAGCATTTGGTCGGTCGATGGCGACTCGGACAAAGATGGAAAGGTCATCCACGTATGGAGTGGCGAGTACGACCATAAGGACAGCCGCGCCTATACGTTCGACCGCCAGTTCGACGGAACTTATATTATTCGAGACCGCATATACACGAAAAACGGTATTAACTACCTTGCCATAGAATCGAAAGGCAAAGACCAAGACAACAACAAGATTTGCCAAAAGAAATATTCCATTCCGTGGGAGCTCGAGCTTGTCGGCTACAGCATGGACAAGACCAATGCCACAGTTAGCAGCATCGACTGGACCACGTATAGCAGCTACGTCGACGGACCATGTTGGATGAGCCACGTCGAAGGCAACAAGTACCTCGACGAGCTGAGCATCCCGGGCACGCACGATTCGGGAACTTGCAGCGTGGACAACGACACCGAACCCCAATCCTCGCAAGCAAAGTGCCAGCAGGACTACATCCCCACGCAGTTGCTCGAAGGCATTCGCTATTTTGATATCCGACTCGGAAAAGGCAACGACCCCGGCATCGACCATGGAAGTTGCTACCTGCTCAAAAAAGACGGGCACTTCATGCATCTCTCCGATGTCGTTGGCTACTTCAAAAAGTTTTTGAACGAAAATCCGTCAGAAGCGCTCATCATGCTTGTATCCCGAGGCAACAACGAGGCTACTGACGAGAGCCTTACGACGGCTTTCGCCAAGGTTTTGGACGACAACCCCAAACTGTTCTATACGTCGAGCCGCGTTCCCACACTGAACGAGGTGCGCGGAAAGATCGTCCTGCTGCGCCGATTTGGACTCGCCGGCGACAGCGTAAGCGGCCACACGTGGGGCCTCGACCTAACCGAATGGGACAACAATATCGCAGCACACCCCAGCAGCTCCTCTATGTGTCTCGTCCAAAACGCGCAAGGCTTTGAAGCCGCAGGGGAAACAGGCGACAAAAAAGCCTATTGCACCAAGGTATATGCCCAGGACCATTACGAATGCACCGGAACCGACAAGATCAGCTGGGTCGATATGGCCCTGCAGGAAACGGCCAAGCTCACCCGCAACGAGGTAGATGTCGAGGACGATAACGGGGCCAAGGAGCAAGTCCTGGAGCGCTGCTGGTCTATCAACTACACCAGCTGCACGAATCACAAGCAAGGAAGCAACCCATTTACCGCAGCGCGAGTAGTCAACGAGCATCTGTACAAGAGCCCGTACATCAATCCCAGCGGCATCGAGGATACAAAGTCAGATTACCTCAAGCACATTGGCATCATCGCATCCGACTTTGTTGATGCGGCGCTGGCCCGGAGCATCTACCAGCGCAATTACGATTACGATACACAGCACAAGCAGACAGCTTCGTACTACCTCCCGAACCGCATGCGCATGACGTACGGCGACTCGCTGAGCGATGCCTCGCTCCAGGATGGCAAGACCGTTGGAGAGGGCCATTTCCGCCTCGTCGACAGCAGCAACGTACTCAACGTAGCGACTTCGGGCCATACGTTTGCCATCGAATATGTGGATGTCGACGCCTTGGGCAACGAGACCGTTACGGAGCTGCGGGGTCATGTGCCCATCGATATCGACCCGCGCGCGCTGACGCCCCATTTTGAGGGACTTGAAGGCCTTAAGGCCGGCGAAGACGTGCGCGCCAAGATTGCGGCATCACTCGAGGGCAAGCTCGAAACCGATGCCTGCACGGCCCAGCTCGAGTTTGTGCACGACGCGGACGGCGCTCCGGGCACGGCAATGGTCGAGGGCGAAACATTTGCCGCAGGAACGTACTGGGTGCGCGTGAACGGTCTCTTGGGCGACGCGGCGCAGAACTACACGCTTGCCACCGACGGAGCCGCAAGCTTTACTGTGACGACTTCGGGCGACGCGGGCGACACCGGCAACGGTACCGGCGGCGGCAACGGCAACGATGCCAACGCGGGCAGCGCCGACAGGAACGGCAAGGGCAACAAGAGCAAGGGATCGGGCGAGAAGCTCGCCGGCACGGGCGACGGCTCTGGCATTGCCGCCGGGCTCGCCGCTGCCGCCGTGGCGACAACGGTCGCCGGCGCGGCAATGCTTGCCAACGATCGCGAAGACAGCGAAGGCGCTAGCGAATAGGCAAGCCGGCTTTCAGACGCATCGGCTCAATCAGGGGCGCAGAATACCGTTCTGCGCCCCTATTTTTGTCATGAAGGAGTAGCAAAGTGTTGTTGTCCATGCGTGTCACTCCCGTGGGGCTCGATAAAACTGTCTCTAATGCCACATTTTAGTCACCGCAAGGCTCCCATGCGAAGGTGCCAGACAACATAGCAATTCGTGTCCGCGCGAGGCCTTAAACTAAATGCGATAAAGATGCATTCCACAAGAGGAAAGTGGGGCGACAGTGATGGGTGAACTGGTAAACCGTGGAGAATCGGCAATCGTGCCAGAAGTTTTTTACAAGCAGGTTTCCTCGATTCTCAACGCCGCTCGCGACAAGGCCTATACCGCCGTTAACTTTGCGATGGTTGAGGCATATTGGGAGATCGGCAAGAGTATTGTTGATGAGCAGGGCGGAGAGGAGCGCGCCAAGTATGGCGATGCACTGATCGACGAACTTGCCGCTAGATTGACTAAGGATTTTGGCAGAGGCTTCAACGCCAGAAGCTTAAGATACATGCGTCAGTTTTATCTTGCGTTCCCAATCCGGAACGCGCTGCGTTCCGAATTGAATTGGACACATTACCGCAGGTTATCGCGTATAACCGACCCTGATGCTCGAACATGGTACATGAACGAATGTGCCGATTCTCGCTGGAGCACGCGTCAGCTCGAGCGCCAGATCAACACCATGTTCCGCGAGCGCCTGCTTGCCAGCAAGGACAAGGAGGCCGTCACCCAGGAAATCCAAAAGAGCGCCCCGGCTCGTCGCCCCGAGGATATCATCCGCGACCCATATGTACTGGAGTTTTTAGGTTTCTCGGACGATACTGCGTTTCGCGAAAGCGATCTAGAGCAGGCGCTCATCACGCATCTTCAGAAGTTCCTGCTGGAGCTTGGCCGTGGTTTCGCTTTCGAAGCGCGCCAAAAGCGCATCACCTTTGATGGACGCCATTTCTATATTGACCTTGTTTTTTACAACTATCTGATGCGCTGCTTCGTGCTCATCGACCTTAAGACCGATGACCTTACGCATCAGGACCTGGGCCAGATGCAAATGTATGTGAACTACTACACGCGTGAGCTCATGAACGAAGGCGACAATCCGCCCATAGGCATCGTGCTCTGCGCGGACAAAAGCGATTCGATCGTCGAGTACACGCTGCCCGAAGACAACGACCAAGTGTTTGCCGCCAAATACCTGCCGTATCTTCCAAGCAAGGAAGAGCTGGCGCGCGAGCTAAGTGCCGAGTACCGCGCCATCAACGAAGCGACTAATGGCGAAACGCAAGGGTAGCGGCACGTTGCGACCGACACCCCCGACGGCGCTCCACATCACCTGGGATAAGAGGAGCTTTCCATGACAGACAGACCGAAAACAACGCTGCGCGACTGCATCTATGGGCTCGCCGTCGGCGACGCACTGGGCGTTCCTTACGAGTTCAGGCCCCGCGGCACGTTCGAATGCGCGGACATGATCGGCTACGGCACGCATGGGCAGCCCGCCGGCACCTGGAGCGACGACACATCCATGACGCTTGCCACTTGCGATTCGATTAGGAAGCTTGGGCACATCGACACCGCGGACATGCGCAACAAGTTCGTAGGCTAGATTGCCCGTGGCGAGTATACGGTCGACGGCGTTTTCGATTACGGCGGTACGACCGCTCGCGCCCTGCGCACCGGCAAAGGAGGCTCCGGCGAACGCGACAACGGTAACGGCTCGCTCATGCGCATCGCGCCCCTAGCGTTCACCGATGCGACAGACGAAGAGATCAGCAAGGTCTCCGAGATTACGCACGCCCACAGAACGTCGACCGACGCATGCATCATATTTGTCGAGCTGATGAGGGATGTGATGAACGACGTGCTCCACCTCGTGGGCACTCCATCTGAAAGGCGTGCCCGAGCACGAAACCAGGTCCGGCGGCTTCGTGCGTGACACGCTTAAGGCAGCCACCTGGTGCTTCGTCAACACTAACAGCTACGAAGAGTGCGCACTTGCCGCCGTCAACCTGGGCGACGACACCAACACCACCGCAGCTGTCGCAGGTGCGCTCGCCGGCACGGCCTACGGCATCGATGCAATTCCGCAGGAGTGGGTCGACGCCCTACGCGGAAAAGAGCTGATTGAGAACTGCTTGTTTTAGGACGCCATCCAAGAAATAAGGTAGGAGGCATCATGGATAGGAAGATCGCGAATATCGATGAGTTCCAAATGGACGAAAACGAGACCCCGATACTCCCAACGGGACTGAGGGAGGAAGAAAACCTTTACGTCCTCCCCGACGGGCGTTACCTCCCCTGCGGGGCCTACAGGACCGCGGACGGCGGTTCGCTCATTTATAAGCCATCCGAACTAAGCTTCTTCGGGCAGATGCTTGCTCAATTCAAAGAGAGCTAAAGGCTTGATTGCCCGTTAGATCGACACTGCTCCAAACCAGGGGGTGGGCAGGATGTCTCCCACCGCGGCCTGTGAGGTAAAATCTTGACTGCCGCGGAATCCGCCTGCGGGCAACGCTCCGATCTCCGATTGGGGTGAAGCCTATGAACTTGTTTCTTGAAATCCTGCGCCTTTCGATGTATGTGACCGGCATTGCCCGGAACCTCTACTCGATCTGGCGGGAATATAAGCAGTAACGGATAGCGAAGGGAGTCATGAAAAGGGCCGGTTGCAGCCGGCCCTTTAGACATTAGCACCTGCGTTGCCCGCGCTTCCAAAGTTGACCGACTGAGGAGCGGGTTCCGCGGCACATCCTGATTTTACCCAGTGGCAAGGCTCTTTTACAGCCGTTCCACCGTTTATTTACATCCGCCAATCAAGACGAGGCTACTACGCACCTTTATTACACACGATGTTTTCAGCCTGGTATAAACAAGTTCAATAATAGAATGCAAATCCAACCATCATGTCTGATTACGAAAGGATTTTTGCCTTTTCTGCAGCAAACTCTTCCTCGGTAAGTGCTCCACTCTCACGCAGTGCTGCAAGCCTCTCAAGCCTTGCAACTACATCAACCACTATCCGCCAGCGTCTCAATAGTCTGTGAAACCTGCGGATACCGCTCGAGCTCCTTCGATAGGGCATCGACTATCTTGGCAATATTCTTTGCATTTTTGCCCCCGTTTAATACGTTTGCCCTGACCTTAGATGACGACTTGACAGTAACGCCAGATCCGCCTTCAACCGGAACAACCGAAATACTGATATTTTCGCCCCAAGACCAAAGGCTCATACCAATCTCGGCTGCAACTGTTCTTGTTGTGGGCGATGCACTATCAACTTTTACTTTAGGCAGCTTTTCCATAGCTGCCTTCAAGGCATTAAACGTGTCGTCAGGAGAATACGGTACCTGAAGCTGAAGCTGCTGATCCGCAAAACCCATAATCTGGCCTCCGCTTCTTACAAGATTAAGGCTATCGGCAATGGTAGCACGTTCCCAGCAGTCTTAACTTCGTCTCATGACCTTGCGATGCAGCCCGACGCCCCGGCACCACTCCCCTACCTACCAAAGATCGCAGCGAACAAGCCCTTGCGTTTGGGCTTTTCTTCTCGGTAGGAACCTTCGGCAACCGCCGCCACCCGACACGGTTGCTCGCCGCCCCCACGGCGCACGATCTGGTACAGGAAGGGCGATTTAACGTATTTGACCTCGATGGGCGTGGCGTGCACGGTGCTTTCGCTCGACAGCATCACGTTGGGGTTGAGCGGCGCCACGATATGCGTCTCGCGCTTGTCGCTAAACACCACCGCGGCTGCACGACCCGTCTGGCCGCTTACGGCAATGCGCACCTGCTCGCCGTCGCGGCTGTCCGTCGCTGGACGATCGACAAAGTAGACCGGCACCATCACCAGGCCGTCCTTATGCTTGCGGGCTTTGCACGCCCAGGTGCGGATGCTCTTTTTATTGAACCCCAGTACCGCCTCGGCGTCGTTGCCCACAACGTCGAGCGCCAGCTTATCAATGACCACCTGGTCCTTGGTAGACGCATCGACGGAGACGACGCGGAAATCGCCTTCCTGCATGGCGGGATCGAACGGACCGACCTTGGCAAAGTCCCACGGCTCCAAAATGCCCATGAGGCGAACGTCCAGGTAGTTTGCCCTGGGGTATGCCCAGTCGAGCACCTCGTAGTACACCAGGGTTTCCTTGCTCAGGCCCTTGCCCGGGAAGCTCGCCATCATGCGCAGGTCCGCCAGCGCCATGGGGAAATAGAAGAGCATCATATCGTTTTGGATCGCGTCTTCCACGTCGTGCCCGGCAAAGGCGTCGGGGTACTGACGCACCAGTTGCAGCGCGTTGGCACGCGCCTGCTGCGGCGAGATTTCGCAGGGAATACCCTGCTCCGGCACATACTCCGCACCAACGCCCATGGTCAGACGCTTGCTAAACGTACCGGGCTTGAGCAGGTCGGCAATGCCGATCTTGTTGCCGCAGGACGGGCACTCAAACACACGCTGCGTTGACTCGCCCTCAAAGGACGCTCCGCAGAAGGGGCAAGGAATGCTCACATGCGTGGCCCCTTGGAACTCCTGCGCCGTGCCGCGATCCTCCCACAGCAGATGTTCCAGAACCGACTGATTGCGCCAGTGCGCATTGAAGAAATACCAGTCCGGGTCCTCCGGGCGCTCGAGTTGCGACACATGTGTGAGCTTGAGCAGACCGTCGACAACCGTCAGTGGCGCATGGCGAATGCCAAGGGCGCTCTTGGGCTCCCCGGCATCGGCCTGCCACGGAATGACCGCGCCGCAATAGGCGCACTCAAAGCTGCGCTTAGCCTGGTGCGAGTACATAGGGCCGCCGCAGTTTTGACATTTAATGGCAAACATCTCGTCCATGGAAACGTCCTCCTTTGCACAGGGGCTATCGACGTTAAGTATGTCGAGCAAACAGGCACATGCCCATACCCATGTGGCCCAAAATGGACCACCCAGGCAGACGAGAAGGCTCGCTCGTTAGCACCGGCAGACCATTACTGCATTTTCTGAGCATCGGTGCACAGCGCCTCCGCGCGAGCTACACTATCCCCTTAAACATGATTGTGAGGACGACCGCTATGCTATTTGTAAATCGGCTGGTACATACGCTTGTTCCCGGCAGCGAGGGCGAGCCGGTCGATACCTCCTGCCGCACCAACGCGGGCTTTGCCGCAAGCCTCATCTGCATTGGCCTCAACATCACCCTGTGCCTGGCCAAGGGCATCGCGGGCCTGCTCGCCGGCTCCGTCTCACTCATCGCCGACGCTTTCAACAACCTCTCCGACGCCTCGAGCAATATCGTGAGCCTGCTCGGGTTCCGCCTTGCCAGCCGCCCAGCAGACGAAGGCCACCCCTATGGCCATGGCCGCTACGAGTACCTCGCCGGCTTGTTTGTCGCCGTCCTGGTTTGCGCCGTCGGCATCAACCTGATCCTCGAGTCGGTCACCAAGATCATCAAGCCCTCCCCCACCGCCTACACGCTGGTCTCCCTAGCCGCTCTCGTCTTGTCCATGCTCGTCAAATTCTGGATGGCCGCATTCAACCGCGCGCTGGGCAACCGTATCGATTCCGAAACACTCATCGCCACGGCGCAGGACTCCAAAAACGACGTCATCACCTCGGGCTCGGTCTTAGCGGCGGCGCTTATTTCGCAGACGACCGGCTTTGACCTCGATGGCTGGGCAGGCCTGGGTGTGGGCATCTTCATCTGCATCAGCGGCCTGGGCCTGGTGCGCGACGCCATCAGCCCGCTGTTAGGACAAGCGCCCGACCCCAAGCTCGTCCAGGAAATCCGCGACAGGATTATGTCGTACCCCCAGGTCTTGGGCACACACGACCTCATGGTGCACGACTACGGCCCCGGTCGTCAGTTTGCCAGCGCCCACGTGGAGATGCCCGGCGAGGGCGACGCATTTGAGCACCACGAGATTTTGGACACCATCGAGCACGATATCAAACGGCAGATGGGCATCGGTATCACGCTGCACTGCGACCCCATCGCCACCACCGGCGACGACCTACGCGGCTGGGTCAAGCGCGGCGTCATGCAGATCGACCCCGCGCTCTCCATCCACGACCTGCACGAGCACGACGGGTTCGTTTCGTTTGACCTGGTGCGTCCCGACGGCTTTGACATATCCGACGAGGAGCTGCTGGAACGCGTGACACGCATCGTGCACGAGCGCCGACCCAATGCCTCATGCGTCGTTACGTTTGACTCGGGCTTTAGCTCGCCCGACCGTCCGGCCGAGCAGTTGTAGCCCCGCTCCGCTCGTCCGCTAGTTTCCCTGCGCGCCCGAGATGCCGTTTTGTAGGGCGTTCCAGGCATCCGTCGCCATGTCGCCCAAGTTCTGAGCGGTGTCGCCCAGGTTCTGAGCCGTATCACCCAGCTCTTGGGCCTTATCCCCAAGCTCCTGTGCCTTGTTGCTCAAGTCCTCCAGCGTATTGGAGCTCGAGCCGTCGGTACCGCTTTGGCCGTCGGACGAGTTGCCCGAGCTGTTCTTGTGCGTGAGCTGAATTTCGAGGTTGCCGCTGTCGTTATAGTAAGCAGAAGTAACGACCCAGTTGGCATCGATGACGGGCGTTGAGCCATCATCAGTCAGGACCACGGCATTCGAAAGATTGGCGCCGCGCGACTTGAGAAGTTTCTTGGCGTTGGACCAGTACTGCCCCGGGATATCGCTCAGATCGACGGTGCTAGACGAGGCGGACTCGGTTTGCTCGGCAGCGGTATCGGCCGTTGAACTCCCTCGTTTGTTGAGCATGCCCGACACAATGGCAAACACAACCGACAGCGCAAAGAAGATCGCCAGCACGATGAGGATCTTCTTGATCACGCTCGACGAACGCGACGGCTTCTTCTCCTCGTCCTCGCCATATTGCGGAATCAACTTGGGGTACTCGCGATACGGCTCGCGCGACTCGTAGCGAGACTGCGCCGTGCGAGGCATATACGTCGTCTGCTGAGGCTGCGGAATGGGATTTTGTGGCAGGTCATCATAGGGATTCGGCGTCGAGGCGGCATAAGAATCCTGCGGCGCGTAATCAAACGGGTCCGGAGCTGCATTGCCATAGGGGCCTTGCGAAGATGCAGCGTAAGAATCCTGCGCCGTGTCGCCATAGCCCATAACCCGGGTGGGCTCGGCAGAAGGCTGCGTCGCGGCGGGGTCGGTATAACCGGGGTTGGGAACAACGCGGGTCGCATCGGCGCTATCGCCAGCCTGCGCGGAACCGTAGCCGCCCATCACGGTTGTCTTGTCCTGATCCATGCAACGATTCCTTTCCGTCGCGCGTGAGCCTCAAGTTATCCATGCATTCTACCCGCGCAAAAGCCTATGATGGGCAGAGCCCGTCGGTATCTACAAGACATGCGCGGGCCTAAGGATAAAAAAGCCCCGCCGGGCCTTGCGGGCACGGCGGGGCGGGCTAGCAGCTATGGACAGCAGACTTAGAACAGGCCGGTAATGTTGCCGTCGTTGTCGACGTCGATGTTCTCGGCCGCGGGGACCTTGGGCAGGCCCGGCATGGTCAGAACACTGCCAGTCAGCGCGACCACAAAGTGGGCACCGGCGGAAACCTTGAGCTCACGCACCGTGATGCGGAAGTTCTCGGGAGCGCCCAGGGCCTTGGCGTTGTCGCTAAAGCTGTACTGCGTCTTGGCCACGCACACCGGCAGGTTGCCAAAGCCGTTCTCGCGCAGCTCGGCGAGCTGGCGCTTGGCAGTCGGCGTAAAGTCGACGCCATCGGCGCGGTAGACCTTGGTGGCAACAGCCTCCAGGGCGTCGGCCACATCGGCACCGTCCTCGTAGGCAAACTTGAGCTCGCTCGGCTGCTCGATCAGGCGCATGACCTCATCGGCCAGGTCGAGCGCGCCCTCGCCGCCCTTGGCCCAAACCTCGGACAGCTTAACGTTGACACCGAGCTTCTGGCACTCGGACTCGATGAGCTCGAGTTCGGCCTCGGTGTCCGTCGGGAAGCGGTTGATGGCAACCACGCAGGGCAGACCGTAGACGTTCTGGATGTTGTCGGCGTGACGCAGCAGGTTGGGCATACCGGCCTTGAGTGCATCGAGGTTCTCCTCGTTGAGGTCGGCCTTGGCGACACCGCCGTTGTACTTAAGCGCGCGGGCAGTGGCGACGACCACGACAGCGCTGGGGCGAACGCCCGTCATGCGGCACTTGATGTCGAGGAACTTCTCGGCACCCAGGTCGGCGCCGAAACCGGCCTCGGTAATGGCGACATCGCCAAAGCGCATGGCCATGCGGGTGGCCATGATGGAGTTGCAGCCGTGGGCGATGTTGGCGAAGGGACCGCCGTGGACAAACGCAGGCGTGCCCTCGAGTGTCTGAACCAGGTTGGGTTTGAGGGCGTCCTTGAGCAGTGCGGCCATAGCTCCCTGGGCCTTAAGGTCGCGTGCGCGGACGGGCTCGCCAGCATAGCTGTAGCCGACAACGATCTCGCCCAGGCGCTCCTTGAGGTCATTGATGCTCGTGGACAGGCACAGGATTGCCATGACCTCGGAGGCAACAGTGATGTCGAAGCCATCCTCGCGCGGCACTCCCTGGGCCTTGCCGCCAATGCCGTCGATAACATGACGCAGCTGACGGTCGTTCATATCGACAACGCGCTTCCAGGTGATGCGCTTAACATCGATACCGAGCTGGTTGCCCTGCTGAATATGGTTGTCGAGCATGGCGGCCAGCAGGTTGTTGGCGGCACCGATAGCGTGGAAGTCACCGGTAAAGTGCAGGTTGATGTCCTCCATGGGGATGACCTGAGCCCAACCGCCACCGGCGGCGCCGCCCTTGACGCCAAAGACGGGACCGAGCGAAGGCTCACGCAGGGCCACAGCACTCTTGACGCCGCGACGGCGCAGGCCATCGGCCAGACCGATGGTCGTGGTGGTCTTACCCTCGCCCGCAGGCGTGGGGTTGATGGCGGTCACGAGGACGAGCTTGGCCTGGTGATCAGTTGGCTCATTAAGCAGAGAGTAGTCGACCTTAGCCTTGTCGAAGCCGTACGGAATCAGATGCTTAACGTCGACGCCGGCGTTCTTGGCCACCTCGGTAATAGGAAGCGGCGTAACAGAACGTGCGATTTCGATGTCAGTAGGCATGGGCGGTCCTTTCGTTACCGGATGAGAAAAAGACCAATCCAGCATAGCACGCGCGCGCAATAGTAAAACGCCCGTAACCGACGAACGGCGATATGTTTACCCGATGCCCAGCGATAGCCTACAAACCTGCCAGAACAAACCCGCCCTAAACGGCCGGCTCAATTCCTAAGTGCTCAAAGGTGCGAAGCGTTGCCTGGCGACCCTGCGGTGTGCGAACCATCAATCCGCACTGCAGCAGATAGGGCTCGTAGACATCCTCAAGCGTACCCGGGTCCTCGCCCACCGCGCTGGCAAGCGTGGTCAAGCCCACGGCACGGCCGGAGAACGTCTTGGCGAGCGTCTCCAAAATGCGAATATCCATCCAGTCCAAGCCAAGCTCGTCAATCTCGAAAAACTCGAGCGCCTGACGGCAGATATCGAGCTCGATGGGGCCGTTGCCGCGCACCTGCGCATAGTCGCGCACGCGCTTGAGCAGACGGTTGGCAAGACGCGGCGTACCGCGCGAGCGCGAGCCAATCTCGAGCGCGCTGGGATGGTCTATTGTCACACCCAGAATGGTCGCCGAGCGTGTCACAATCTGGGCGAGCTCCTCAACGGTGTAGTAATCCAGGCGATACGAAATGCCAAAACGGTCGCGTAGCGGGCCGGTCAACATGCCCGAGCGAGTCGTTGCCGCCACCAGCGTAAACTTGGGGATATCCAGGCGAATCGAGCGTGCGGCCGGACCCTTGCCGATCACGATATCGAGCGCAAAGTCCTCCATCGCGGGATACAGAACTTCCTCGACCGAACGGTTCAGACGGTGGATCTCGTCGATAAACAGCACGTCACCCGGTTGCAGGTTAGTCAGAATGGCCGCCAGGTCGCCGGTGCGCGCGATGGCCGGACCACTCGTCGTCTTAATCTGAGCGCCCAGCTCGTTGGCGATAACCGTAGCCAGCGTGGTCTTGCCCAGACCCGGAGGGCCCGAGAAAATCACGTGGTCGAGCGTCTCGCCACGGCTCTGCGCGGCCTCGATGAGCACGCGAAGGCTTTGCTTGATATGCTCCTGACCGCAGTAGTCATCCAAGCGCTGGGGACGCAGAGTGCGGTCGACATCGAGGTCCTCGGCCGTCAGCTCCGAGCCCACCATGCGCTCGCCGTGCGCCATGGATGCCGCCGGCGAGTTGCCGGGCGTCGCCCACAGGTCCTGAGAGTCATCGGCTTCCCACATCACGCATCCATTCCGAGTCGCCTAAGCGCCGCGCCGAGCAGATCCTCGACACGCATATTTTGCCCATCATACCCGCTCAGGGCAACATCGGTCTCCTGCGGGCTAAAGCCCATGGAAAGGAGTGCTGCACGGGCGTCATCGATCGCCGAAGGAGCGGCAGCAGGAACCGGCATCGCAACCTGGCCGGGAATCACGTCGACCGGCACAAAGCCCTTGTCCTTGGCAAAGGTGCTCTTGAGCTCCAGGATCAGACGCTGGGCAGTCTTTTTGCCCACACCGGGAACCTTGGCCATACCCTTGTCGTCCTCGGCCATCACCAGGGAATACAGCTGTCCCACGCTATAGGTGGAGAGCACGGCAAGCGCCAGGCGCGGGCCAACGCCCGACACGGACACGAGCCGATCGAACATCGTGCGCTCGTCCTTGGAGGCAAAACCAAAGAGCGTCATGGCATCCTCGCGCACCTGCATACGAGTATAGAGGCGCACCTCGCCGCCGGGTGCAGGCAGCGTGGCGGCAGTGCTGCCCGAGATGCCGAGCTCAAAGCCCACGCCCGATACATCGACAACGGCCGAGCTCATCGTGGCCTCGACAAGCGTTCCATGGAGCTGGGAGATCATCAGTATCCGGTTCCTCTCTGTTGATAGAACTCGCCACCGGTAAGCGCCCGGGTGCGGCTGAGGTTAACGTGACAGATGGCGCAGGCCAGGGCATCGGCGGCATGGTCGGGATGCGGGTCGTGATCGAGCTGCGTGAGCGTACGAACCATATACGCGACCTGCCGTTTGTCCGCGGCGCCGGTGCCCACAACGGCCTGCTTAATCTGCATAGGCGTGTACTCGCCAATCTCGAGCGCACATTCCGAAAGCGCCACCAGTGCAGCACCGCGGGCATGCGCCGTTGGGATGGCCGAGCGAACGTTGGCGCCAAAGTAAATGCTCTCGATAGCAGCGGTATCGGGTCGATAGCGCTCCACGACACCCTTGAGGTCGCGGGCGATGTGAGACAGGCGCACCGCGAGCGGGCTTCCGGCACTGGTCTCAATACAGCCGTAGGCACGGCAGCGAACCTCGCCGCGCCGCTCCTCGATAATCCCCCAACCCGTATGGGCCAAACCGGGGTCGATGCCCAAGATAACCAAGCCAGCCTCCCCTCGCCAAAAGCACGGCACGAGACAAGGCCCCGCGCACCATTCACGAACGTCTGTTCTAGAATAACACAACAACGACCGCATCTAGCAAGCAAGGTTGAACCATAGGTTGAGCATAAGTCAGCGAGCGAGTCCCTGCCGTGGCAAGGTGTCGCGAAAGAGGAGCGCCGCGTACTTCTGTACGCAAGCGACGGTTTGAGCGGCAGATTGCCCGGCAGGGGCTCGCGCAGCGTCGACTCGTTACGCGGTTTGGCAAAACCGCGTAACCTTTTTAGTTCTGGCTAAAGAACGGGAACTGCCTCGGATCCACCGGCGGTTGCGGCATCGGCCCGCCTTGCGGGCCACCTTGCGGTCCGCCCTGGCCGCCCATCATCTTTTCGATGGCGTCCTGGACCTCGCCCTCAAACTTCTTCATGCCCTCATGCAGACGACGCTGGCCATCCTCGGAGCGCAGCTCCTCCATCTGCTCGGGCGAAATACCCAACAGATCACCCAGTATGCCCATCATCTCGCCACGCATGCGCTCGCTTGTATCCTCGTCGGCAAAACGACGCACCTCAGCGCGCGCCAGTGCATCGACCGACATGCGCTCCTTGCCGTTAAGCCCCAGGTCGGACCACGCGAGCATGTACGGCCAGGCGCGCTCGACAAACGAACGGGCCGAGACGATCGGCGCCGTCGGCAGCATGCGGCGGGCGGCCTCGCCCTGACGTACGAGCATCAGCAGCAGCGAGCAAGCCTCGGGCTTGCCGGCGGCCATTGGGATATCGTCGAAGGGTCGGTTGCGGTCCACGTGCGCCTCGAGCGCGCCATCGACCTCGCCCGGCTCAAGCCCACCGAGCAGGTGCGCCGCGCGATCGAGCATGTCGACCGGGCCGTCGAGCGTCGAGAGCGCCCGCGCCAGCACGCGTTCCATGCAATCTTCCACCGCGTTGAGCGTCACGAGCTCCTGCGGCACCACGGCAGACGTGCGGTTGCGCACGCGCGCCACAAACTCGAGGGTCGACAGGTATACATCACCAAAGGGCGCGTAATCGCCCTGGTAGCCACCGCAAAGCGCCGGTGCCGCCAACGCATACTCGGTCTTGGAAAGCGGGCTCAGAGCCATCGCGCCCAGCTCGAGCGCCGTGTCCTCCAGCATAAGGCCCAGTGTGCGCGAACGCAGGCGCTCGGCATCGCCCGCCGACACATCGCGGTCAAGTACGCGCGCCGCATCCGGCGCATCGCGCTCAACCGTGCGAATATGCAGGCGCTCGGCAATCGCGCGAACGGCGGCGCAGCGGGCGGCCTCGGCCTCTTCCTGTGCCGGCGTAAAGATGCGGTTGCGGTCCAACACTAGGCCGATCACGTTGCGCGAGCCCAATGCATCGACGGCAAGCGCCGCAAGCAAAGACGACGGCAGATCGCCCTCGAGCGCCACCACGGCGCGCGACGTACCATGGGCACGGGCGTTATCGCGCACAGCGAGCACCAGCGCCTGCCACAACCACTCCTCGGAACGAAACTCGGGCAGCTCGTGGTCCTCCAAGGCATCGAGCATTACGCCGCGCTGAATCTCCTGAACCAGCAGGCTCTCTTCAAAACACGGCGCCTGGGCCACCACGCGCCCGCAGTCGTCGAGCACAAACGATCCGCCGGTATACACCGACTCGTCATAGGCACCGACCGGCGCCATGCAGGCAAACCATACGCTGCGCTTGGACGCGATCTTGCGGTAGGCGCCGCTACGAACGGCGGCAATGGCGGCCGTCTCGCGGTCGGTCATATCAAACGCGTTGAACTGAAAATAGGCAATGAGGTCGACGCCGGTCGGCAGCATCTCGAGTTCGCGGTCCAAGTCGAAGATCACGGCGATACGCACGCCGTCCACGTCGAAGACCGGCGGCGCCCAACGGGCATCGCCGTTCCCACCGCGCTGCAGGGCAATGCTCGAACGGGCCGGCACCACATGGCCGTCCTTGAGCATCATATAGTCGAGCAAGGGCTGGCCCTCAAACGAAACCGCCGCGGGCACGATGCAGATCATATCGAGTTCTTGGATACGCTCGGCAACGCCCGTCAGGCTCGTCAGCATGTCGTGCTCAAAGTCGGCAGTGCCCACCAGGCCCCCGGGCATGGCGCCCATAAAGAGCGGAGCCGGCACGCACAGCACGCGCGCCCCGCGCTCGTGGGCCAGACGAGCCTGGTCCTCGATGCGGCCGCAAATGCCCTCAATATCACCCAGGCGCATATCGATCTGTGCAAGTGCGAGCTTCATGGCTCAGCCCTTTCCGTCGTAAACCATCGTTGTCGTAGTAAAAGCGCCGGCCGCATGATGCAGTCGGCGCTCGCATGTGCATATGCTAGCTATGATACCCCGAGCGGGGACGCGCTCCTAGAACGTCGCGGACCACAGCCCATGCAGGTTGCAATAGGCATAGACAGTGCCGGTCTTGGAGCCGCCGGCAAAAAACGTCGCGGGCTTCATGCCGGGCTGGAGGTAATGGACCTCCAGACGGCCCTCGGCCTCAAGGGCGATCCACTCGATGTAGTGCTCGGGCACCATAGGATGCTCGACCGAGCCCACGCGTGCGCGGATCACGTGACCGTCGCGCTCGCTCTCAACGACGGGCACGTGCTTCTCGTGCGCCGCGTCCTCGGTGTTCGCGGTCAGCTCCGTGCAGCCGGCAGGGGTCGCAACGTCGTCGCCAAGGGCGGCGATAAGCTTGCCATCGGGGTCCTTAAAGAATTTCGCCATGATGTTCTCCTTTGCTGATGTGCCAATGTTCTCGATGCTTCTTATGCCCAAAGGCGCGCGAACCATCCACGGCATCGCAAATGAACACATAATGAGCGAGGCTAGCGCCCGTCGCCGCCGAGCAGCGCCAGAACATCCTCGCGGGTAAACAGCGCCGACGAGATGCCGTCGCCGCCGAGCACGCTGTTGACCAGGTCGCGCTTGGACTCCTGCATCTGCATAATGCGCTCCTCGATCGTGTCCTTGGCGATGAGCTTGTACACGGTCACGGTATGTTGCTGGCCAATACGGTGCGCGCGGTCGGTCGCCTGGTCCTGCGCCGCCACGTTCCACCACGGGTCGTAGTGGATGACCACGTCGGCCGCCGTCAGGTTAAGGCCCACGCCGCCCGCCTTGAGCGAAATCAAAAAGACCGGAACCTCGCCCGCTTGGAACTGCGCGACCATCTTGGCGCGGCTCTCCTTAGACGAAGCGCCCGTGAGCTTAAGGAAGGCGATGTCCTCCTTGGCCAAGCGCTTACCGATGATATCGAGCATACCCGTAAACTGGCTGAACAACAGGATGCGATGCCCGCCGTCGAGTGCGCCGTGCACGAGCTCCATACACGTATCGAGCTTGGCGCTCCCCGCCTTGTAATCCTCGTAGTGTAGACGCGGGTCGCAGCAGATCTGGCGCAGCTTGGTGAGCTCGGCGAGCACCTTGAGCTTGTCCTTCTTAAACTCCCCAGCCTCGCGGTGCTGCACCTGCTGGGCGATGCGGTCCTGGTTGGCCAGGTAGAGCTTGCGTTGCTCGCCGGTAAGCTGTGCCATGACGGTGTCCTCGATCTTCTCGGGCAGGTCGGCCACCACGTCTTCCTTAACACGGCGCAGCACAAACGGCGACACGAGCGCCTGCAGGCGAGCGGCGCTATCGCCCTCGGCATGCTCGACGGGGCTCTCAAAGCGCTTGGCAAACGACTCGCGCGTCCCCAAAAGGCCCGGCATCAAAAAGTCGAAGATGCTCCAAAGCTCGGACAAGCGGTTTTCGATGGGCGTGCCCGTCAGGGCAAAGCGCGCGCCGGCAGGCAGGCGCTTTGCGGCGCGCGCCACCTGCGTGAGCGGGTTTTTAATGTACTGGGCCTCATCGAGCACCACGCGGGCAAAATCCTGCTCGACGTACTCGTCGATATCGCGCCGCATAAGATCATACGACGTCACAACCACGCTATGCTCGGCCACGCCGGCGATCTGCACGCGGCGTTGAGCCTTGGCGCCCACAATGGCGCACACATCGAGCGACGGGGCAAAGCGCTCCAGCTCGGCAGTCCAGTTGTACACGAGTGAGGCCGGGCATACCACGAGCGTGGGCTTGGTGTCCCCCGCCTCCACGCGCGCCAGAATATGCGCAATCATCTGGAGCGTTTTGCCCAGGCCCATGTCGTCGGCCAAGATGCCGCCAAGGCCCAGGTGTTCGAGCGAGCCGAGCCACTGGTATCCGTCGACCTGGTAGCCGCGCATCGTTGCCTTGAGCGATGCCGGCACCGTAAAGTCCATCTTGCCGAGCGTGTCCAGGCGCTCGACGGTACGGCGGAACGCAGCGTCGCGATCGGCCTCGAGCGCCGGCGTGCGTGCGAGCATGCTGTCGACGAACAGGGTGCTCGACGCGGGAAGCGACACGCCGTCGAGCAGGTCGACGGCATCGACACCCAGGTCCTCGGCAAGGCCAAACGCGGCGCGCGCCCCCTCGTCCAGGCGAATGATGTCGCCGGACGTAAGGCGCGCAAACGTTTGATGGCGCTTGTACGAATCGAGATAGACGGCAAGGTCCGCGGCCGAAAGCCCGCTCGCGCCCAGCTCGACATCGAGCAGATTGCTCTTAACGGTCGCACGAACCGAGAGCTTGGGCGCGGGGCGGACCGAGATCTGGCGCAGACGGTCGCTGAGCATGACCTCGCCCAACTCGGACAGGGCAGACAGGCCCTCGGTCAGCAAGTGGAACAGGCTCTCGTCATCGCGTTCCTCAAACGCTAGGCCGCCCTCGTGGAAATCGAAGTACAGGGCCGCCGTGTCCATAACGCGAAACTCCGCCACCTCGTCGCGCGGCGGAACGCCCGGGCGCCGCTCTTCGAAGGGGCTGCCCGGAGCGCCCAGACTAAAGAGATCTGCCGACCAGTCGCCGTAGGTAACCGTAACTTTGCAGGTCACGAGCCCATCGTCGACGCCAATCGCCATGGCAAAGCTCGGCTCGGGCGCCACGGTATCGAGCGCAGCGGGCGCGGTAAGGTCGGTGTAGTCGCGCAAAATGGGCAGCGCCATACGACAGAACTCCCCCACCTGCTCGGCGGCGATATGGACCGGCGTGCGACAGGGCAGCAAGCGCGATAGAAACGGCGCCGCATGCTGGGCAAACGCTACATCGGTACGGCGCGCACGGCGGGTGTCGACCAGATAGGCAACGTCGCCCGAAGCAAAGCAGTATGCATCGGCCGGCAGGCGTAGATCGTAGCTGCCACCAGCCGCCGGCGCGATTTTGGCGGCAAGGAGCGGTGGGCGCTTAGACAGCGCCTCGTCCGCCCCTTCCGGAGGCATCTCAACCGCCACGTCATAGGTGCGATGCGTCGTCATCCCCCGCGACCAGGCGGGCTCAAAAGAGATAGTCTTGCCGCGCAACAGGTCCAGCACATATACGATGCTATGCTCGGACAGCGGTAACTGACGCTCGGCAACAAAACCGCTGCGGGCAAAGTCGTACGACGCCGAACGCGAACTTGTGATGTCATCGAGATAGGCAACTGTCGTCACGACAAGGTTGAGCAGCTTTGTCGACACGTCTTCGAAGGCTTCGGGCGTATGGACAAACGTGAGCTTCTTGCCGTACGAGAACGTACCGCCTCGGACATAGGCGTCGGCCATGCCGTCGATATCCTTGACCACGTAGGACACCGAACCGCAGCGAATGCGGAACTCGAGCGCCCAGCTAAAGCGGTCGGCGAACAGCGGATTGTAGTACGGCACCAGCGAAGGCTCCAACGCCGCTTTGGGGGCGTCGGGATCAACGGCACCGGCAAGCTTGCGGCGCATGCTCGCCAGCTCATCCATGCGCGCGTCCGAAAGATCGGAGAGCGCCGCCATGAGGCTGGGGCTCGTGGGGACGGGCGCCGGAAAGGGAAAGTTGGGGTTGACGGCCGGCGCTTTGGGCGCGGTGCGAACGGGCTGTTTCGGCTGCGCCGTAAACGTGCGGACCGGCGTGCGCAAACCTTCGACGGGCTCGGCGCCGCTGGCATCCAAATACGCCAGAGCCGTGGCAATAGCGTGCTTGCACATACCGGGGTAACGATAGGCGGCGGGGCAATCGCAGTCGTAGTCAATCACCTCGTGCTCGTCCATGTCGAGCGCCACGTGCGTCTTGTACAGGTCGCCGCGCGAGCCGCGCACCGAACCCTCAACCGTCACGTTTTTGGAGAAGCGCGAGCCGCTGTCCTCAATCGACAGCACGGCGCCGTTGAGCATGAGCGAGCGGCCCTTCATAAAGGTACCGCTCAGCGCCGCCTCTTTCCGGAGCGCCTGCACAAGCGTCCCCTGTGCCATCACTTCCTCCAATCTCGCACGGACCAGCAAGGTCGCCCTTAGATCACCGTCACTCTGCCTTGGTTACCCACGATGGCCTTGGCCTCGGCCAGCAGCGGAATCGAGCGCGCGTTGACCTTGGCAGGCACCTCGGCGCGCAGCACGCGCCCGTCCACCTGCTCGATAAAGATCTCCACGCGATCGCCGCCCGGGTTGGTGGTGAGCACCGTGGCCAAGCGTGCCATATTGCCCTGGCTAAAGCGGCTGTTGGGCACCATGACCTCAAAGACCTTGGGCTTGTTGTTCTCCTCGTTGAGCTCCAGCGGCACAATCTCCTGCGCGATAATCTGGTCGCCGCGGTCCGAGCGCTCGAGCTTGCCCTTAATGCGCACAAACGCATCGGACAGCTGCGCGCCGGTCTCGGGATCGACCTCGCCGTACAGGTACCCCTCGGCCTCCTTGTAGGTCTTGGGGAACACCACGACCGTGGCCTCGCCTTCCATGTCCTCGAGCTGCACGATGCCCATGGGGTCGCCGTTTTTGGTCACGCGCTTGGACACGCTCGAGACCATGCCGGCCCACCACAGCGCTTTGCCCTCGGGAATCTCCTGGTTGATGGTGCCGCCCGTAGGATTCTGAACTTCGTAGCCAGTGTCGATCTGCGAGAACGAAAAGTCGCGCGCCTTGGCTAGCGCATACTCAAACGGGCGCAGCGGGTGGTCCGAGACATAGATGCCCAGAACCTCCTTCTCCTGGCTCAGCTTAAGGTGGCGGTCCCACTCCTGGCCATCCGGATCGGGCACGCTGACCTCGAAGCCCGAGCCCTCAACGTCGCCAAACATATCGAAGAACGAGGTCTGGCCGCTCGCGCGATCCTTCTGGCGCTTCACCGCGGCGTCGATGATGTTCTCGGGGTTGTTCTTGTCCACAAAGTGCATCATCTGGCGACGCGGATACCCCGTGGAGTCAAAGGCGCCTGCCTTGATCAGCGATTCGATCACGCGACGGTTGGCCTGGCTCGAGTCCACGCGCTCGACAAAGTCGTGCAGCGTCTTAAACGGACCACCCGCCTCGCGCTCGGCGATAATCGCCTGCGCCACGCCGGTGCCCACGCCGCGGATGCCGGCCAGACCAAAGCGCACGCCCTCCTTAGTAGCCGTGAACTCGGTACCGGACTCGTTGACATCTGGCGAAAGCACGGGGATGCCGTCGTGACGGCACGCCGAGACGTAGTGCACGATCTTGTCGGTCTTGCCCGTATAGGAGGTCAGAACGGCCGCCATGTACTCATGCGGATAGTGCGCCTTGAGCCACGCCGTCTGCATAACCAGGATGGCGTAGCCGGCGGAGTGCGACTTGTTGAAGGCGTAGGACGCGAACTCGAGAACATCGTCCCAAATCTTCTGGGCGACCTCGCGCGTGTAGTTGTTCTTGATAGCGCCGTTCATCCAGTGGTCGTAGGTGGTCTCGTCCGAGCCATCCTCCCAGTGCAGCACCGTCGACGTGAGCAGCTTGATCTTTTTCTTAGCCACGGGCTTACGGATACGCGAGTCCGATTCGCCCTTGGAGAAGCCGCACATCTCGACGGAGATGAGCATAACCTGCTCCTGGTAGACCATGGTGCCGTAGGTTTCGCCCAGGATGTCGTCCAGACGGTCGTCGTAGGAGACGGCCGGCTCCTTGCCGTTCATACGGTTGATGTAGGACGAGACCATGCCGGCGCCCAGCGGGCCCGGGCGGTACAGGGCGATCAATGCCACGACGTGCTTGTACTCGGTGGGCTTCATGTTCTTGATCGTGGCCGTCATGCCGGCGGACTCGACCTGGAAGACGCCGGCGGTGTGGCCGGAACCCATGAGCTTAAAGATCTCGGGGTCGTCAAAGGGAATCTCTTCCTCTTTGATGTCGATGCCGAAGTTCTTCTTGATGTTTGCCTTTGCCTTGGAGATAACCGTCAGCGTGCGCAGGCCCAAGAAGTCCATCTTGAGCAGGCCCATATCGGCGACGGTATGGCCCTCGTACTGGGTAATCTCGACGCCGCCCTTGGTGTCGAGCTTGGTGGGCACGTGCTCGTTGACGGGGTCACGGCAGATCAGAACGGCGCAAGCGTGCACGCCCTCGCCACGGGTGAGGCCCTCGATTGAGAGCGCCGTGTCGATGATGCGGCGGGCGTCGTCGTCCTTTTTATAGGCCTCGGCAAAGTCGGGGTTAAACAGATCCTCTTTGCCGGGTTGCTTTTCGAGCACCTGCTTGAGCTTGACCTTGGGGTCGCTCGAGACCATCTTGGACAGACGCTGGCCCATGTAGACCGGGTAGTCCAGGACGCGAGCGGCGTCGTTGATGGCCTGCTTGGCCTTAATGGTCGAGTAGGTGATGACGTGGGTGACCTTCTCGGGGCCGTAGAGCTGGCGAACGTGCTCCACGACCTCGAGGCGCCGCTCATCGTCGAAGTCCATATCGATATCGGGCATCTCGGTACGCTGCGGGGACAGGAACCTCTCGAACATCAGGCCGTTCTCGAGCGGGTCGAACGCGGTGATGTTCATGGCGTAGGCGACGATGGCGCCGGCGGCCGAGCCACGGCCGGGGCCGACGCCGATGCCGTTGTCCTTGGCCCATTGCACGTACTCGGCAACGATCAAAAAGTAGGCGGCAAAGCCCTTGTCGCAGATGACCTTGTATTCGTACTCAAAGCGCTCTTTGATATTGACGCCGCCGATCTCGCGCGTGGCCCAGTCGTCACCATAGTGCTGGCGCAGGCCCTTCTCGCACTCGCGGCGGAACTGGCTCTCGTGCGTCTCGCCGGGGTCGAGCAACGGGAAGCGCGGCAGGATGATGGAATCCCAGTCCAGCTCAACGTAGCACTTATCGGCGATCTCGAGCGTGTTGTCGCAGGCCTCGGGGCAATACGGGAACATCGCCCGCATCTCCTCCTCGGTCTTCATGTAAAACTCCGAACCGGTCATGCGCATGCGGTTGGGGTCATCGACCTTGGCGTTCATGCCGATGCACATGATGACGTCCTGCACCGGCGCGTCCTCGCGGCGCAGGTAGTGGAAGTCGTTGGTGGCGATGACCTTGACACCCACCTGCTTGGCGATATCGATGAGCGTGCGGTCCATCTGCTCATCGGTCAGGCCGTTGTCGGTGGTGATGCCGTGTTCCTGAATCTCGATGTAAAAGTCGCCGGGGTCAAAGGTATCGCGGAAGGTCTCGGCCCACTTGATGGCGCCTTCCATGTCGCCGCGGTCGATGTATTTGGGGATGATGCCCGCGATGCAGGCGCTCGTGCAGATCATGCCCTTGGCGTGGCGGCGCAGGTTGTCGAGCGTCACGCGCGGCTTGTAGTAAAAGCCCTGCACGGCTGCCTCGGAAACCGTCTGCATCAGGTTGACGTAGCCCTCCTGGTCCTTGGCCAGAAGGATCATGTGGTAGAGCTCGGGCTTATGGTCGCGAGCAAGGGTCTCGTCCGGCGTAAAGTAAACCTCGCAGCCAAAGATGGGCTTGATGACCAGGGGCGGCTTGAGCTCGTCGATGTTGCCTTTCTCGTCCCACATGGCCATGTCCTTCACATACTGGGCATGCTCGCGCGGGTTTGCCTCGGGATCGGGCTCCACCAGCTCGTCGCGGCGGTCCTTTTCCAGGAAGGCCTTGTCGTGGCTCCAGGTTTTGTACTCAGGCGTGTTGTGGTTGACGGCGTCACAGGCCAGCGCCAGATCGGGCACGCCATACATGTAGCCGTGGTCGGTAATGGCCACGGCGGGCATGCCAAGCTCAACGGCACGGTTGACCATATCCTGGATACGGGTTGCGCCGTCGAGCATGGAGAAGACAGTGTGATTGTGCAGATGGACGAATGCCATGTGATGAGCTCCGATGCGGGTTCGTGTTCTGACTGAACGATTTTACCGCACGGCGCGGACGGCACCCGAACCTAGCCAAACCCACACGGCTCCTCTTGAGTTGCGGTGAAATGCGGACTGTTTGGCGGCTTTTTTGGCCAAAACAGTCCGTATTCCACCGCAAGTTATTGAGGGCTAGAAGTTGTAGGTGACTACTTGAGGTTCGGCGGGTTCGACGAAGATGGCTGGATTCGCCTGCTCCACGCGGACGAACTTGACGGTCACGACCTCAAAGCCCGCCTTGTGCAGAACATCGGCGTAGACGCGCGCCTGCAGGGCGTGCTTCTCCCGCAGCTGGTCCGGCGTCTCGTCCGGCGTGCCACCCGTCTTGTAGTCGATGACCAGCGCGCGCGACGGATCGGCCGGGTTTGTCGCCAAAGCGTCGATGGCGCCTTCGGCATATGCACCGTAGCGAGCGATGTCCTCGTCCTCGCAGCCCAGCGAAAAGAACGGCACCTCGGCACGGATACACGGCCACGCGAGCAGCTCGGCACGAACAGCCGACTTGAGCCAGCGGTCCAGGGCAACGTCGAAGCGTTCGCGCTGCTCCGGCGTCAGGCACCACAGGCGCGCCAGCGCATCGGCACGCTCAGCGGGCAGCGCATCGGCACCCATCTCGATGAGCCACTGGCAGGCGGCGTGGAAGGCCGAGCCCAGCGCCATGGGATTGCCGGCGGGCTCAACGGCGGCCACGTCCGCATCCGTCATCTCGGAACCATCCGACTCCGCATCATCGCCGGACTCGTCCATGGGCACACGCGCCTCGGCGGCACGGTCTTCCGTCTCGGCATGGAGCGCCGCGGCGATTGACGAGTAGCTATACGAGTCACGCGCCGGAAACGGACAGATGCCCATGCGCACGCCCACTGCCTGGGGATACACAAGCTCAAACGAATCGGGCTTGGAGTCGGCAGGACCGGGCACAGTTGAGTGCGCAGCATTATCAGCGACATCGACATCGCCGCGAACAAGCCTGCCCTCGGCATCCAGCGAAGCGTTAGCCTCAAACGCCTGCTCGCCAAACGTAAAGTCCGCCAGCGAGATGAGCTCGTAGTCGCCCGGCTTGGAGTTGTCGAACACCAAACGGTCGCTATCGAGCTGCGGCATGTCCAGACTGTCGGTCGGCAGGATGCGGCGCAGCACGTCGTAAGTCAGATCGGTCTCGACGTCGAAGGTCGGCGCACACACCTTGCCGCGGCTCACGCCGACATCCATCGCCAAGATCACCAGCTCGCGGGCACGCGTCATGGCAACGTAGAGCAAGCGGGCCCGCTCCTCGAGCGAAAGCTGCAGGTCATCGTTGCGCAGGCGAGCAAATGCCTCGGCGGGAGAACCCGTCGCACAGACGTCCTCCATGAGCTCCGGCGGCAGCCACAGCGACGTGCCCTTGCCCTTAAACGCATGCTCAAACTGCCTTTTGACGTCGTCGCCCTTCACGAACGTGCCGTCCGCGAGTTTAACGCCGTCGAAGCGTGCCGGCAGCGCCACGACCTGCGCTCCGCCCTCGACACGCCCCATCTGAGCCGCACCGGACGATTTGCGCACGCCAAAACACTCGGCAACCGCTACGACCGGGTACTCCAGACCCTTGGACGCATGCACGGTCATGATGCGTACCGCGCCGTCGCCCTCCTCGTTGAGCGCGCCCGGGGCCTCCTTGCCCGCCAAGAAGCGGTCGAAGGCGAGCGCAATGGAGCGCGGCGAGTTGCCGAGCTCGGCCTCTGCCTCGGCCACGGCGTCGAGCGCCTTGAGCACGTTGGCGGCAATGGCCTTGCCCTCGGGACCACGCTGTGCCAGACGCACAAACCAGCCGGAGGCGTTGACCACGTCGCGCGCGATGGCGGCGAACGAATCGCGGCCCACGCGACGGAGCGCATACCGCAGCACCTCGCGGGCGCGCGTCACGAGCGGCAAGTCTTGCAAACCCGGCACATCGGAATCGCTCATGATGCCCACGTCGATGTTGCGGCGCGAGGTTTCCCCCGTCTGGTCGTCCAGCTTGGTCGCCAGCGCCAGGAACTCCTGAGCGCCGAGCGCAAACATCGGCGAGGCCAGCAGCGGCATAAGACCCTGCGCCGTATCGGCCGGGTTAGCAAGCGCGCACACCAGGGCACGCACCGTTTGGACCTCGGCAGCCTGGGCAAAGACCGAGCCGCCCGCGATGACGCAGTCGAGCCCCTGGTCGCGAAACGCCTGTGCGTAAACATCGGCATTGGTCATGCGGCCCAGCAGCAGCACCATGCCGCCCTGGGGCTGACCGGCATCGGCAAGCGCGCGGAACCGCTCCGCGATCGCGCGGGCCTTGGCCTGTGTGCGCTCCTGCGTACTGCCGCCGGCAACAAAGAGCGCCTGGCGACGCGAGGCGTCTGCCACCAGCGTGTCCTTGCGGCCGTCACTCGCCTCAAGGTCCAAAAAGCCCTGCATCAGGCCGCCGTCATCGCCGTCGAAGACGCGTGCCACGTAGCGCAGCACCTCGTCGTGGCTGCGGAAGTTGCGCACGAGCTTGACGAGCTCGCCGGCGGGGACATCCAGCGTGTCGACCGTCTCGGACGCCGCCGTCGAGCCCACCTTGCGCTCTTGGCGACGGAACACCTCGACCTCGGCGCCGCGGAAACGATAAATCGACTGCTGCGCATCGCCCACGGTACACAGCGCACGCTCACCCGCGCCGGTCAGGTAACGGATCAGGTCAACCTGCATCTGGTCGGTATCCTGGAACTCATCGATCATGACCATCTTAAAGCGACCCTCATAGGCCGCTCGGATGGCGGGATAATCGCGCAGCGCCTCGTACGCCATGCGCAGCAGGTCGTTGTTATCAAGCGCGGACTGGTCAGCCTTGAGCGCGCGGTATTCCGCCTCCACAGCACGAGCAAGCCCCACCAGCGCATCGAGCGCGGGACCACCGCAGGCCAGCACGATATTGATAAATGCATCGGCGGCCTCGGCCTTGAGCAGCTCCACCTGCTCCTTAGGAAACGCCTTGCTCGCCCGAGGCATGCTGCACGACATCATGAGTCGCGCCGCATCCTCCATGGTTTTGCCGCTCGCCTCAAACGCGTCGATGGCATCGAGTGCCACCTGCGCTTTCTCGGTCGCGGCCTTGCTTGCGCCCAGCGCCGCACGATAGGCATCGGCGAGTGCCGAGGTATCGGCCTGGCCGCGCGCCACGCACACGTCGTCCATACCGCCCGGCAGCTGGCTCGAGAGCTCCAGCAGCTCACGCACCAGCCCTTTAATGGTGGTACCGGCGCCAAACGGCCCACCCTCGCCCGCCATGGGATACCAAGCGTAGAGGGCCTTAAGCGAAGCGGCGAGCTCGGGGGCGGCATCGGGCGCCGTCGCGCGGGCCAGCACATGCTCAACAGCCTGGTCCATAAGCTCGTCGGTATCGGTGAGCACCGTGAACTCGGGATCGATGCCCAGCTCCAACGCATGTGCGCGCAGGATACGCGAGCACATGCCGTGAATGGTCGAGATCCACGCATCGTCGACGGTCAGGGCTTCCTCGTCCATGCCCTCGTCGATGAGCGCGCGACGCACGCGGTCGCGAATCTCGGCCGCGGCATCTTTGGTAAAGGTAATGGCGAGCACCTGATCCAGATGCTCGACAAACGGACCGGATTCGGGCGAGAGCGCATAGACGATGCGGCGCGTGAGGGTAAAGGTCTTGCCCGAGCCGGCACCTGCCGAGACAAACAGCGGGCGGTCGAGCGTTTTGACGACTTGCAGTTGTTGCGGCATCAAAGTCGAAAGATCCATGGTCTACACGTCCCTCCTTACAAACGTTCCTTCGTGGTTATACGAGCAGCGCGCATGCGCGGCCTGCGTCGACGCCGGGTCGACGGTGGCAACGTTGCCCGCCTCGAGCTCGCGCAGGCGCTCGGCGATGCCGTCCTCCACGCGATCGAGCAGGGCGTCGAAGTCCATGCTGCCGCCCTCGCCGGGAAAGCCCTTCTTAAGCCCCGGGATGCGGCCGTCACCACGCTCCTCCTCGAGCAGCTCGGCACTCGCGGCGCCTCGCAGCGCCGGTTTGCCGCCCTTGGTCGAAAAATAGAGCGCCGCGCGGGTGTCCAGATCCAGCGCCCGGCGCATAGCCTGCGCATAGATAAGCGTCTGGGTATGGGGCGGCAGCCACCGCGGGTCGTCGATGGCGGCCTCGCCCGATTCCTCGTCGCGCACCGTGGGGTCGGCGAGTTTAAACTCCTCAACGCCCGTGCGATGCTTGTAGTCGATTACCACGGCGCGATTCTCGGCATCCACATCCACGCGGTCGATGCGCCCGCCGAGCGGCCAGCCGGCATACTCGACCTGGAGCTCGTTGAACGCAAACTCCAGGTAGCGCGGCGCGAAGGGCGCGAGCGCCTCGGACTCGTAGGCAAGAACGCCCTCCAGCTGCGGCAAAATCTCGGCCACCTGGCGCTCCTCCACCGGGGAGAGCGGCACGAGCGGGCCCTCGGTACCGCGCTTGCCCGCATGCTCGGCCAAGGTCTCGTCAAAGACCTCGCGCAGCAGCTCCTTCGCGCGTGGCAGATTCATGGGTGTCACGCGCTCCATGCCCTCCTGGGGCAGACGGGCATGCAAGTGTTCCAGCACGTCGTGGACAAAGTTGCCCTTCTCCATATTGCCAAAGCCAGCGTCGATCGACTGGGGCTTCACGCGGTACGAGACGAACCAGCATAGCGGGCAGGTCGAATAGGCCTCGATCTGCGAGGCAGACGTCAGGCGCGGCACCAGCGGCGCATCCTCGCCCTCGCCATCGCGACGACGCAGGACCAAATACGGAATGGCTTCATCGCTCAGATGCTGAGGAGCTTCGCAGGTCACGCGCTCGCGCCTAAGACCTTCGCCTGCCGCGGGATCGAAGTCCCTTACGATATCGCCCTCACCCACACACTTCGCCTTGTCGGCGCCAACGGCCTTAGCGTCGTCAGCGGCCTTGTCGGCGTCAGCGGCCTTAGCATCGTTAGCGGCCTCGGCATGCGCCCGCAACTCGGTCCACACGGCCGCCGGATAGCACTCGCGCGCCTGACGATCGTGGGTCACACGGGCGAGCGTAACCGGACCACGCGACGCTTGTATCGCACGGCCAAAGCGTGCGCGCAGCAAGGCCGCAGGCTCAAGCGTCACACCGCTGCGATCTAACTCTGCCGTCAGCGTTGCCAGCGGGCCCTCCTCATGTGAGAGCGGATAACTGTCCAGGTCGACGTCGGCAAACAGCACGGCATCGTAGCTGCCGGGGCGCAGGGCCGCCGCATCGGCAAGCGAAGCAAAGCGAACCTGGGCGCGTGGCGCACGGTCAACCTCGTAGGTCTCGTAATCGTAGGCGGCGCTACGCTTGTCCACCTTGGTGCGAATGTCATCGAGCACGGGCACGGTCGCGGCCTGCGACACGTCGAGCGCACGGGCGCCATTCATAAGGATGTCGATGACGTGGCGCAGCAGGGCCACCTCCGCCTGGCGACGGGCCTGACCGTCGAGACCGCCAAGTGCGCGATCGGGCAGTGCCTCGGCAACGGCAAGCATGGCCTTGAGCGCCGTCACGGGTTTGTCGCGCCACAGCGCCTGGAACACGTCCGAGATCACGCACGGCACGTTCTTAAACCAGTTCTCGTCGCTCGCCGCTTTACGCGCGCCCCTCACCTGGCCCTGCACGCTCTGCAGCAGGCTCTTGACGCCCGCAGTGGTCTTGCTGCGCGACAGTCGCATATTCTTGTCGAACGTGCGCGCGCTGGCGGCGTCGGCACCCGAAAGCGGGCTGTAAATCCAGTCGGTAAGCTCCGGAGCGGGCCACCACTCAGTCTTAGAAGCTGCCCCTTCGTCGGCGGCCTTCATACGCTCGATCAGGTTGGCGAGCGCCGTGAACTGCCTGCCCGCAATGGATTGGGAAAACGCCGTGAACTCGGCCGTCTCGGCAGCAACGTGGCGCGCCGCCAAACGAGCGGCAAGCTCGCCGAACAGCTGGGGTGCCCGGGCAGAAACAACGAGCACGCGTACGGGGTCGGCGGGTGTTGCAGCAACTTTATCGTCCTTGGACTCCTTGTGCGCTTTCACCAACTTATCGATGACGTCCGCATAAGCATGGGCACGGGCATGGGGGCCGGCGACCTCAATAAAGGCAGGCTGAGCAGCGGACTTGGAGGCAGTCTGGGGCGCGGCGGCGCCCTCCCCCAGCGGCGCGATCTCAAACAGCACACCGCGGACATCAAATGCCGCGGCAAGCTCCTCGCGCATCGCCGCTTGCTCGCGGGCAAGCAGCACGACAACCTCTCCCCCGTTGTTTGCCACGGCGGACAGCAGCTCGAGCAGGCTATACGTAAATGACGTGACGCCGCGCACGCAAACGGCGCGGGCGCACCCCGGCAGGTTGTCGGCCAAAGCGCCGGCCATAATGTCAGCCGCCTCGCAGGGCTCGACCATATCTCGACGGTCCAAACCGCGCGCATAGGCGCACAAAAGTTCAAACACGCGAGCCTCGGCGTCGCTTTTGGGCTTGGGCTTGCAAACGTTGTCGCAGCAACGCTCGGTGCCTGTCCCTGCCACACCCGGCAGCACATCGCGAGCCATACGCGCGAGCATACGCACCGTGCCCTGGCTGCGCGAAAGCGGCTGCAGGTCGGCGTCGTCGAGGCGCGCTACCATGTCCGAAAACAGCATCTGGCGCTGCAGGTTGTCGACGAAACCGCGCCCGTCGCCCAAAAGCTCCCAAAGCGAGCGAAGCCACGATGTAGGCGTCTTGTAGTCAATACCCAGCGAAACGCCGGCTTCCGCCGCATCATGACGGCACAGGTCGAGCTCGGCAAACGTTGGCGCCAGCAGCACGGCACGCCCGTGGCGGGCAATAAGGTCGGCAAGCAGCGCCGCCTCGGCATCGCTCAAATCCGCGCCGGCGTTGGTGGTATAGATTCGAACAGGCATGGTCCTCCACTCAAACCGTTCGCAATATTCAATGCTTCCATCCTACCCGCCCGCGCGGACAGATTTGCCCCACGCCAACAGATTTGACCCCTTGGAGACAGAGGAAAATGGATCACCGAGGAGGTCAGTCTAACCCAGTGATCCGTTTTCCTCCGTCCCCAAAGGATCAAAAAAAACCGCCCCCGAAGGGACGGTTCTGCGCAATTCGTTTTTACCGCTGGCCTACTCGCCACCCTCCAGCTTGATGAGGATCTTGCGATAGCCGCCGTACTCGCCGTTGAGTGCCTTTGAAACGCGGCTCACCGTAGTGGACGAAGCGCCGGTGCGGGCCTGAACCTCAACATAAGGCTCGCCCTCATCCAGATAACGCGCAACCTGCAGACGTTGCGAAAGATCGCAGATCTCGCGCGGCGTGCAGATATCGGTCAAAAACGCCTGGATATCCTTCTCGTCATCCAAAAGACTAAATGCGTGGACCAGCTGCTTGACATCAGGCTTGTCAAACATGTTCTCGATATTCATCGATCACCGCCAAACCCGCCAAAAGGCATCGAAGTTGATACTGACATCGGGCATCGTTCGCCCGTTCTATGCAATAGGGCAACGCCTGTGGCTTTTGCCCGTAGCAGTGTAGCACACCACCAAACTAAAGCGACAAAACTCTCTGCCAGCGGCGCGTTTTCTAGGACGAACGCCGTTTTGAAACCGAATGCGCACGTAAGCTCCACGAATATCTGAGACAATGGGCGGCCGAACAAGGCGGCACACCCGAGCGGCCGTCCAAGCTGCCGCAGCAAACCGCTTCACGCGACACCGACGCACCCTGCGCAAGAAAGGATTCACACCATGCGCTTTATGCTTAACTGGCTCTTTACCTCTATCGCCATCGCGATTGCCACGTTCCTCGTCCCCGGCATCCAGCCCTTCGGTTTTGCCGAGGCCTGGGTCTGTTTCGCCTTCGTGGGACTGTTCTTGAACATCGTCGATTCGCTCGTCAAGCCGTTCCTGACGGTTATCTCGCTGCCGCTCACGATCATTACGCTGGGTATTTTTCAGCTCGTAGTCAACAGCTTTATGCTCGAGCTGGCCAGCTATCTGTCGGTCAATCTGCTGGGCGCGGGTATCTCCATCGCCAGCTTTGGATCGGCCTTTATGGGCAGCATCCTGGTGTCCATCATGCGCAGCATCCTCGACAGCATCGCCGAGGGCTAAAACGGCCATTCCGGCCGCGCCCGTCTCAACAGCCCAAAACGAAGGCCGCCCATCGCAAAAATGGGCGGCCTTCTTATTTGCCAAGTCTCAAAGGGCGAGAGAATCTGCCATTTCCACCCTGTCCCCACATGGCAGGTATGGGTTAGATGACGTAATCGTAGCCTTCATTGGGAGCGACAAGTTGATCGAGCGTCACACCGTCGAGGTAGTCGTTGATGAGCTTGTCAAGGTTCTTCCACACGTCGAGCGTGGGGCACTCATCAGATCGCGAGCAACCCTTGCAGTCGCCATCCAGGCAGGCGACCGGCGCCAGGCTGCCCTCGGTCAGGCGCAAGATCTCGCCCACCGTGTACTGCTCGGGCGGGCGCGTAAGCACGTAGCCGCCGCCCTTGCCGCGCATGCCCGAGAGCATATTGGCGCGCACGAGCGTCGCCAGAATATTCTCGAGGTACTTCTCCGAAATCCCCTGGCGCGCCGCGATCTCTTTGAGCGGGATGCGACCGGCCGCCTGATGCTCGGCCAGGTCGACCATAACGCGTAGGGCATATCTGCCCTTTGTGGAAACCAACATATATATAGCTGCCTTTCGGTCTTTTAATTCGTAGAAATTCTAGCCGAAAAATTGGTTTTGAAAATACCTATTCCCGTCAAGATGGTTAATCGACTCGTAATAATCTTCTATTTCCTATTGCGTTACTAGGCTTTAGTGCCTACTATGCTTGCCAACAGCAAAACGAACAACCTATAAGGTTTGTGGGTTTCACTGCTACACACACCGTAAAACCACACGGTATCCAGTCATTTGAACACTTTGGAGGTTCACCATGAGCAATGTTTACACGTCCATCGATCAGCTTATCGGCCACACCCCGCTTCTGGAGCTCACCCACTTCGAGGCCGACGAGGACCTCAAGGCCCGTGTGCTCGTCAAACTGGAATACTTCAACCCCGCCGGGTCCGTCAAAGACCGCGTCGCCAAGAACATGATTGACGAGGCCGAGAAGGCCGGCAAGCTCGTGCGCGGTGGCGACTACACCATCATCGAGCCCACGAGCGGCAACACCGGCGTCGGCATCGCTTCGGTGGCGGCGGCCCGCGGCTACAAGGTGATCATCACCATGCCCGAGACCATGTCCGTCGAGCGCCGCAAGCTCATGCAGGCATACGGTGCGCAGCTCGTGCTCACCGACGGCTCCAAAGGCATGAAGGGCGCTATCGCCAAGGCCGAAGAGTTGCAGAAGGAGACCCCCAACAGCATCATCGCCGGCCAGTTTGTGAACCCCGCCAACCCCGCCATCCACAAGGCCACGACCGGCCCCGAGATCTGGGACGACACCGACGGCAAGGTCGACATTTTCGTCGCCGGCGTTGGCACCGGCGGCACCGTGACCGGCGTGGGCGAGTTCCTCAAGGAGCAAAACCCCGAGATTAAGGTCGTCGCCGTCGAGCCCGCCACCTCCCCGGTGCTCTCTAAGGGCCAGGCCGGCCCGCACAAGATCCAGGGCATCGGCGCCGGCTTTGTGCCCGACGTCCTCGACACCCAGATCTATGACGAAATCATTCCCGTCGAGAACGACGACGCCTTTGCCACCGGCCGCGCCGTGGGCCACAAGGAGGGCGTGCTCGTGGGCATTTCGTCCGGCGCCGCTGTGTGGGCCGCGCTGCAGCTGGCCAAGCGCCCCGAGAACGAGGGTAAGACCATCGTGGCCCTGCTTGCCGACACCGGCGAGCGCTACCTGTCCACGGCGCTCTTCCAGGACTAAGGGCCCGTCGCCCGTAGGTTGAGCCCAGGACGAACCGGTCTCCCCTCTCTTCTGGCAGCCTGGGCTCATCCCAACAGGGTGTCCCACATGACGCCCGAACTTGCTACAATGTCTGCGGCGCGGAACCAGCCTCCCGCGCCGCTTTTCTTTTTTGGCCACATGCCACCAAGGAGAACCTCCCCATGCACAACAAGCGCGTGCTCGTCGCCATGAGCGGCGGCGTCGATTCCAGCGTGACCGCGTACCTGCTCAAAAGCCAGGGCTACGAATGCGTCGGCGCCACCATGCGCCTCACCTGTCCCGCGCCCGATCCCGTCACGGGCATGAGCAAGGTCGACCGCGACATCGCCGATGCAAAGGCCGTCGCCGAGCACCTGGGGATACCCCATCACGTGCTCGACTTGCAGCAGACCTTCGACCGTAACGTGATCGAGCGCTTTGTGAACGCCTACCAGGAGGGGCTGACGCCCAATCCGTGCATTATCTGCAACCGCCACATTAAGTTTGGCGCGCTGCTCGATGCAGCGCTGGACATGGGCTGCGACTACATCGCCACGGGCCATTACGCCAAAACAAGCCAGGCGGCAGACGGCACCTGGCAGCTGCACCGCGGCGAGGACCCCAAGAAGGACCAAAGCTACTTTTTGTATTCGCTCACGCAAGAGCACCTGGCACGCACAATCTTTCCGCTGGCTGGGCTGGACAAAGAGCGCGATGTGCGCCGCATTGCCGCCGAGCAGGGCTTCATCAACGCCCAGAAAGCCGAGAGCGAGGATATCTGCTTTATCGCGGACGGCGACTACGCGGGCTATATCGAGCGCCGCTGCGGTTATGCCGCCGAGCCGGGCGATATTGTATGGCGCGACGGCAGCGTGGTCGGACGCCATAACGGCGCGCTGCGCTATACCATCGGCCAGCGCAAGGGCTTGGGCGTCGCGATGGCGCATCCCGTGTACGTAACGGGCGTCGATGCCGCCAGCAACATTGTGCATCTGGGCGAGGCCGAGGACCTGACGGCCGCAGCGCTCACGGCCAACGACTGGATTTGGAGCGCCCCTACCGACCGCATGGAGGCGGAGCTCAATGCCGGCGGCATTCGCGTGGGTGCCAAGTATCGCTACCGTCAGAAAGACCAGGCAGCGACCCTTACGCGTGACGAAGACGGGCAAATGCTGCTAACTTTTGACGAGCCGCAACGAGCCATCGCCCCCGGCCAGGCCGTTGTAGTCTATCGCGGCGACATCGTCCTGGGCGGCGGCACCGTGACCGGCGCACTTAAGTAGCCGCGGGTTTATCGCTGCACGTGTCGAAGTACCTCAACAGCGGCACTAACCTCGATTACGCGACGCTCGAGGCCACGGCGAATGGCCTCGAGCCGGCCCTCCGCCGTGGCCCATTCGCTCTGCGAAAGAATCTCGATCGCCTCATCAACAAATCCGTTGAGCCGCGATGAATCGAACCAGTCGAGCGAGTCCGCAAGCGCCAGCTGGACGGAAGGGTCGGGCCCAAACGGCTTAGCGGAAAACCCAAACTCCCCAGCTGCGAGCACGGCAGTTGGTACGTTGTACCACAGGCAGTTGCCGCTATCGAACAGCGGTGCAGGCCTTATCTCCAGGGTGTCGACATTGCGGATGATGCCGAAGTTTCGCCAATGGCGGTCGCTGTTGGCCAAAAGGGCATCGCAGACAATCATCTGCGACATAGATCCTCTCACGTCGGCCTCATCGACACCATGCTTGCCGAGGTAGCGACAGTATCGATCGTATGTCGAGTTTCCCCGCTGGCTACCAAGTGCGCCCTTAACGTAAACAGCCGGAACGTATTCCTCGCGGCCGTCAAGAAAATCCTCGCACAGGCACACGGGGCCATTGAACATGCGCTCAACCGTGTAAGGAACAAACTCCCCCTCCGACAGCAAGCGACGATGTAGAGCCGTTGCAACCGCCTCGTTAAAGGGACGCTGATCGTCCATCCCGCACCCTTTGGCCAAAACGCGAATGCCGTTTCGGATCATCCACGATTTAGGAAGCTCACCCTCGGATGTGTTGTCGGGATTTTTAAGACCGATGCCCTCCAGCCAACCCGAACGCCCCTCGGGCGCCGATCGCTCAAAATCATTCTCGAAGTAATTGAGGCTTCGCCATTCGAGCCCGTCGCATTCTGCCGGTCGCAGCCAATAACAATCCGAAAGTGATAGACCCAGGCACCGAACCGGAACCTCGATGCCACTGGCAATTCCCAGTTCACGATAGCGCGAGACGAGCCCGGGGCGGACGTCAGGCACCGACCGATGGCTCCACCACACGTTGAGTTCCCGTTTATTCACCGTAGGAGAAGAGCTCGAGCACGTGCCAAACGGCATCCTCTGCGCATCGAGTACCTCGGCGATTTCGAAGGAAAACTCGCGCGTCGGATCAAACGAAACACGCGCAACCTCGTAATCGGCGGACATCAGCGTAAACTTACGTCCCACATCGGCCGCAGGACGGCGTCCACGCTTGCGGACCTTTTGATAGGCGATCGCAGAATTGTACTCGACCATCTTCCGGCCGCCCACAATATCGCACACAAGCGTTCCCGATGCGGCAAGTTGCGATATGCGGGCTTTCGTAACGCCCAACAGGCGGGCGGCATCACCCATAGATAAGTACTCAGATGTATTCATATGCCGCATTACCTCGTTAAGTAATTTACTCGTTTAGTTAATAGATTACATAAATCATAATACTAAACGTCCTAAAGCGAAAAAAGGCCCGAGAAATCGGGCCTTAGCGATTGGTCAGCCGAGTCGCAAGCTGTTCCCCTAGCGCTGCACGTAGGCGCGGACGAGCTCGTAGGTGTTGCGCACGCCGTCGATGTGGCTGCGCTCGTAGTTGTGGCTCGCGTACACGCCGGGGCCGATCAGACCGTGACGGATGTCGTAGCCGGCCGAAAGCGTGGCCTCGACGTCAGAACCGTAATGCGGGTACACGTCGATGGCGTAATCGAGCTCCAGCTCGCGCGCGATATTGGACAGCGTGGTCACCAGGTCGTAGTTGTACGGACCGCCCGAATCCTTGGCGCAGATCGAAACCATGCGCTCGGTGCAGCCCAGGTCGTCGCCCACGCAGCCCATGTCAACGCTGATCATCTCGCGCGTGTCGGCCGGCACAAAGGCACCGCCGTGGCCGACCTCCTCGTACACGGTAAAGAGCAGTGACACCTTGCGCGAGAGCGTCACCTCGCCAGCGGCGACGGCACGCGCCAAGCCCAGCAAAATGGAGGCCGACAGTTTGTCATCCAAGAAGCGGCTCTTGATGTAGCCGCTCTCCGTCACCGTGGTGCGCGGATCCATAGCGATGATATCGCCAGTCTGAATACCCAGCTCGAGCACATCGTCCTTGCTGTCAACGTTCTCGTCGAGCAGGATCTCCATGTTCTTCTCGATGGTCTTGACCGGCTCATCGGCCACGTGCGCCGACGGCTCGGTGTTGAGAACCACGCCCGTGTACACATTGCCGTCGCGCGTGTAGACGGTGCAGTTCTCGCCATCGGCCGTAGACCACTGATGCCCGCCGAGCGTCGTGGGACGCAGGCGGCCATTGTCCTTAATGGAGCGCACCATGGCGCCCAGGGTATCGACATGGCTCGCCAACACGAGTGGCTCGCCCTCACCGCCAAGCTCAACAAGCACGTTACCCTTATTAGAACGCTCAGGCCCAAATCCCATATCGCGCAACGTTTCCATTAGATAATCAGTCGCCGCACGGGTATAGCCCGTAGGCGAGGCGATAGAAGTCAACGTCTTAAGCTGGTCAGTAATAAAACCAAGCGTAGAATCCATTTGGGACACCATCCACCACTCCAAAGTCAACATCCCGTAATCAGTAAAAGCCCCAACAACGATACCATCACGCACAAATATTTACCCAGCGAGATGACCCATCGAGCTCTTCCGAACAGTGCCCGCCACGACAACGAGCCGGCGGGCCCCGCCCGTTAGCCCCAGAATCTTTCCGCAGGACAGAAGGAGGCCCCGCCGCACGTAGTGCGCAGCGGGGCCTCCGACATGTCCGAGGACGATTGTGGAGCTAACGGGCGGGGGCCCGCCGAACCAAGTTAGGCAGCCGGGCAGATCTTCTTGAAGAGCTCGATGACGTCGTCGAGCGTCGCCTCGCGCGGGTTACCCGGGAAGCAGGCGTCGGCCATGGCGTCCTTGGCCAGGACCTCGATCTCGTCAGCCTTCATGGCCTCGCAGACGTGCGGGATGTTGACGTCGGCGGAAAGCTGCTTGACGGCGGCGATGGCGGCGTCGGCGGCCTCGTCGGTGCTCATGCCCGTGGTGTCAACGCCCATGGCGACGGCGACCTTGGCCAGGCGCTCGGTGCAAACCGGCTTGTTGAACTCCATGGCGATCGGCAGCAGCATGGCGCAAGCGACGCCGTGCGGGGTGTCGTAGTGAGCGGACAGGGTGTGAGCCATGGCGTGGTCGATGCCCAGGCCAACGTTGGAGAAGCCCATGCCGGCGACATACTGGCCAAGAGCCATGCCCTCGCGGCCGGAGCCGGGCTGGCCGGACTTGGCCTCGGCGACGGAGTCGCGCAGGTTCTCGCTGATCAGCTTAATGGCCTCAAAGTGGAACATGTCGGAAAGCTCCCAAGCGCCCTTGGTGGTGTAGCCCTCGATGGCGTGGGTCAGAGCGTCCATACCAGTGGAAGCGGTCAGGCCGGCGGGCATGGAAGCCATCATGTCGGGGTCGACGACGGCGACCTCGGGGGCGTCGTTGGTGTCAACGCACACGAACTTGCGGACCTTCTCGGGGTCGGTGATGACGTAGTTGATGGTCACCTCGGCGGCGGTACCGGCGGTCGTCGGCACAGCGATGGTGAACACGGCGTGATTCTTAGTCGGAGCAACGCCCTCGAGGCTGCGGACATCGGCGAACTCGGGGTTGTTGATGATGATGCCGATAGCCTTGGCGGTGTCCATGGAGGAGCCGCCGCCAATGGTCACGATAGCGTCAGCCGCGGCGGCCTTGAAGGCCTCGACGCCGTCCTTGACGTTCTGGATAGTGGGGTTGGGCTTGATCTCGGAGTAGAGGCTCCAAGCGATACCGGCAGCGTCGAGCTCGTCGGTCACCTTAGCGGTAACGCCAAACTTGACCAGATCGGGGTCGGAGCAGACGAAGATCTTCTTGTAGCCACGACGCTGGAGCTCGCCGGGGATCTCCTTGATGGCACCGGAACCATGATAAGAAATGGTGTTGAGAACGAAACGATTAGCCATTGATAGCCTCCCATCGTGTACGGGGCACCCATTACGCCCCGCGCTGCAAGTTCCATCCTAACGCTTTTGAAACAAAAAATGCATGAGAACATCAAAAGTGTTAAAGCGTTTCAACATAATAACGGAGACCTAATCCTTCCCTCCCGACAGCAGCGTAGGCTAGATTATAGGAGCACTCGCCCAAAGAATACGACCCGCTCAGTCTATAAATTATTTCTGTTTTAGCAATATATGTTTGACAATACGTTTATAAAAGGATAATTTATAGTCAATAATATGCATGCAGCAAATAGCATCATTCATTTTGTTAGAAATTGCCCATGCTGTTATTGCAGCTGCATGTACTGCAACGTACAGCGTAATTCTCCGCACGAAGCAGAAGACGGTTCCAATTCGATCGAGGCGATGACGCGTGATGGCTACTGGTCCTAAATCGAGCAAGACGGCTACAAACGAATATCGAATCTCAATTGAAGGTAACCCTTATCCGCATGCTCTGGTTCTCGTCAACCCAGCGGGAGACAACCTCAACATCAAAAGACATGGGTTCACGGGTCCACTAGGACAGCTATTGAGTCTTAAATATACCGTTTATGACGATGCAAATGAAAAACTCTTTACTGTCGTCGACGGTGGTTTTAGTAACATGCCCAGGGTTGCGCTCATCATCGAACACAAGGAAGTTGCGGTGTTCGATTATGGCCTAAACAGACTTGAGATGAAGTGCGTAACGAACATACCGAATTACACAATAAAAGGTAACTTCCTATTTGGAGATTACGATATATTCAGTCAACGGGAAGTAAAGCTATCTTCAGTTAACGTCCTTCAATGTGATAAACAATCGTGCTTTAGCATACAGGTTTTGGATAAAGCCAAATTAGCCGTCGCAATTGGAATACCCACAGCCATTGCCCTTCTGAGGGCTCGGATTGAAGAGCATCTCGAATAAATCGCAAAAAGCAGTTCGTTGCAACGTTCAGGAGCTAGATATTTTTTTCTGGCTCCTGAAACTGTATAAAATAGAGAGGAAAAATATTGCGGCAAAGGGACAACCCCTCTGCCGCATTCGGTTACTTTCGACAGCCCTCTTTCCAAGCCTCGGCCGCAACCTTCCAGCGAAAACGCAAGTCGCGCTCGCGGTCGATAAACATGATGGCAAACGCGACAAACAGCAGCACGCTCGCCACGACGATGGCGTGCAGGCCTATGCGCTCAATACACCAGTTGCCCAACACGGCGCCAAACACAAAGGTAAAGATCACGCCAAAGTACAGCAGGCCGTTTTCCAAAAAGCCGCGCTTGTGGGTGATGATGTAATCATCCACGTTTTGCAGCGCGTTGCGCAAGTTGCCGATGCACATGGTCGTGGCGATGCCGTGACCGTGGATCTTGCGGAAGCTCTCGACTTGCATACCGCAGGCAAACGAAGTGAGGCAGTTGGCGAGCAGGTTGAAATCGCCACCGGGAATAAAACTCACGCCCAGCAAGATGACGGCTTCAAAGAACACCGTCACCTGACGCCAGTGAATCACACTGCCAAACCGCTCGTGAACCAGGTCGGCAAGCATAATGCCCACGGCAAACGACACCACGGGGAAGAAATAGCGTCCCGCGAGCGCCCAGTTGCCCTCCGAGATGCTTACACCCACGAGCAGGATGTTACCCGTCTGAGCGTTTGCGAAAACATGGTCGCGCCCAATGTACGAATAAACGTCCATAAAGCCACCGGCGAGCGCCAAGATGATGCCCAGCTCAATAGACTCCGATATCTGCTTGGCACGCTGCATCGTCGTGCATCCTCCTTGTTGACGACTCTCTCGTGCGTTGGCGGAAACATAGCCGCCGTTCATACTGTAACCCATTGACAACATGGCGTGCGCGCGAGACGAGTTCCCCAACGCGCGGATACACAGTCTGGAAACAAACGGCGGGCGCGGCGCCGACACCCGCATCGACGCGCCGATCCGCCAGCTCATGTACTCCACCAGTCTTTTTAGCCCCGCCCCAAAAAGACTGGTTACAATTACGTGCAGCATACAAACACCGGGAGGGATCGTGGCAAAAAAGCCTCAGCACGCTCAGAACAACCAGCGCAGTCAGCAGGGCAAACAGGGCCAGCAGCAAAAGCGCGGCGGTAAGGCCCAGGGCGGCCACGCCACTCATACCCCGGCTGCGCCCGCCCGTCCCTGGCGCCCGGGCCGCGATAAGTTCCTCCCCGTCAGCCGCGCCGACATGGATGCGCGCGGCTGGGACCAGTGCGACTTTGTCTACATCTGCGGCGACGCCTACGTGGACCATCCCAGCTTTGGTATGGCCATCATCAGCCGCGTCCTCGACGCGCACGGCTACAAGGTGGGCATCATCTGCCAGCCCGACTGGACCGACCCCGCCAGCATCACCGTGCTCGGCGAGCCGCGCTTGGGCTTTCTCGTCAGTGCCGGTAACATGGACTCCATGGTCAACCACTACTCGGTGACCAAGCACCGCCGCCACACCGATGCCTACACGCCCGGCGGCGAGGAGGGTCACCGCCCCAACCGTGCCGTCACGGTCTACGGCAACCTCATCCGCCAGACGTTCAAGGATGCCCCCATCATTATCGGCGGCATCGAGGCGAGCCTGCGTCGCCTGGCCCACTATGACTACTGGCAGGACAAGCTCAAGCGCTCGGTACTGCTCGACTCGGGCGCCGACATCCTCATCTACGGCATGGGCGAGCACGCGATCGTCGAGATCGCCGACGCGCTCGACGCCGGACTGCCCGTCGATCAGATCACTTATATCAACGGCACCGTCTACCGCACCAGCTCGCTCGACGAGGTCTATGACTACGACCTGCTTCCCAGCTGGGACGACCTTGCCGCCGACAAGCTCAACTACGCGCGCAGCTTTAACGTGCAGCAGCAGAATATGGACCCCATCACCGGACATCGCCTGGTAGAGCCCTACCCCAACAGCGTCTATGTGGTGCAGAACCCGCCGTCGGCGACGCTCACCACCGACGAGATGGACGAGGTGGCAGAACTCCCCTACGCACGCGATTGGCATCCCGACTACGACGCAGCAGGCGGCGTGCCGGCCTTTGCCGAAATCAAGTTTTCCATTAGCTCCAACCGCGGCTGTTTTGGCGAGTGCTCGTTTTGCGCCCTCACCTTTCACCAGGGCCGCGTGCTGCAGATGCGAAGCCACGACTCGATCATGCGCGAGGCCGAGCTGCTCACACGCGATCCCGAGTTTAAGGGCTATATCAACGACGTGGGCGGACCGACGGCCAACTTTAGCCGTCCTGCCTGCGACAAGCAGCTCAAGCACGGCGTGTGCAAGAACAAGCGCTGCCTGTGGCCGAGCGTGTGCAAGAACATGGTGGTCGACGAGAGCGGCTACACGCAGCTGCTGCGCGACCTGCGCCAGCTGCCGGGCGTCAAAAAGGTCTTCGTGCGCAGCGGCATCCGCTTCGACTACACCATGGCCGATGCCTCGGACGAGTTTTTGCGCGAGCTGCTGGAGCATCACGTCTCGGGCCAGCTGCGCGTAGCACCCGAGCACGTGAGCGACGCGGTGCTGTCCGTGATGGGCAAGCCGAGCCGCGCCGTCTACGACGCGTTCTGCCGTAAATTTGAACGCTTGAACCGCGAATACGGACTCAAGCAGTATGTGGTGCCGTATCTGATCTCGAGCCACCCCGGTTCAACCATGAAGGAAGCCGTGGACCTTGCCGAGGCCGTACGCGACATGGGCTATATGCCCGAGCAGGTGCAGGACTTCTACCCCACGCCGTCCACCATGTCGACGTGCATGTACTACACCGGCGTAGATCCGCGTACCATGCAGCCGATCTATGTGGCGCGCGACCCGCACGAAAAGGCCATGCAGCGTGCGCTCATCCAGTATCGCAAACCCGAGAACTACAAGCTCGTGCGCGAGGCGCTGGAAAAAGCCGGCCGCCGCGATCTGATTGGCTACACCAAGCATTGCCTGATTCGCCCCGTGCCGCCGCGCCCGGGCGAGACATCGGCCAGCGGCGGACACGGCACTGGCAAGAAGGGCGGCAAACCGCACGGTGGTGCTGGCGGCAAGGGACCCAAAGGCAGCAAGGGGCACGGCGGCATGTCGCGCGCGCAGAACACTGCTGGTCGCAATCGCGCGGCTCAGGGACGTCAAGGCGCCAACGGAGGCGGACGCCGCAACTAGGGCAGCGGTGCGCTCGCTGCGTCCATCCCACACGCGCGGCGCAGCGACCGCATTGCCTCAACGAGGATGACGCCGGCGATAGCGACCGTAATTGCCACGTCGAACGGCGTGTTCACAAACCAGAGCAACGTCATGAGATACGACCCGGCATTAAAGGCGAAGTGCAGCAGGATCGTGTAGCGGAGCTTTCCGGTCGTCACGAGCACCCAACCAAAGATGAGGCCGGCGGCACCCGCGTAGCAACCTTGCACCCAATTCATGTGCATAAAACCGAAGATTGCCGCCTGCAGCACAATCGCCGCGGTGATACCCCACGTGCTCGGGGCCGCCCAGGGCACCATGGCGCCGTCCTGCGCACCCGCACGACGCCGACGCTTCCAAAGTGGGCGGCACTGCGGATTAAACGCTCGGAGCGAAAACTCAAAAATGATGCCGCGCACCAGCAGCTCTTCACAAAATGGGGCGCCGAGCACCGTAGTCAGGACGGCGAGATAGCTGGTGTCGCCCATGCCTGTTTCCTCGACAAGCTCGCTGTAGTCGGCCGCAGCCTCGGACAACAGCGACAGCACGGCGTCGGTCACGTAGCCAACGACCACCTGCAGGGCAAGGCCGATCACGATAACGCAGGCGATGCGCTTCCACGCCCCACGCGCTCCCCCGCCGAGCGGATGCGCGCTTTGCCGGCGTGCCATAAACGAACGCGGCCACAGATAACGCCACCACAGCAGCGCCATTATAAACGATGCCGTCTGCGCGACAGCCTGAAGCAATTGAATATCGAGGTCGTCAATCGAAAAGCCCATGAACACCGATGCGACGCCCAGAGCGGAGAACAAAACCACGCTCAGGGCGATATCGGCAGCGACGACGCCAAAACAGGCAAGCGCCCAAATCATCGCATTGAGCATGCCAACCTCCTCAAAACCCGGCACTTAGGGACGTTCCTTAACTGCCGGCAGAGACGATATGAGCAGGACATAAAACATTGAGAGCCCCTGCTGC
>UQHK01000012.1 GCA_900540855.1 uncultured Collinsella sp. | reverse complement strand
ACTGGTACGTGGCCAACGAGTCCTGGTGGCGCCCGGCCAAGGAGGCCACCGAGGCGCGCTACCGCGCACAGGGGCAGTAGGGGGTGTGCTGCTGGCGTATGAGATCTGGCTCATGTGGCAAATAGCGTGTTCGCATGGGGGGGCATCGGCGCAGGTTGACGCCCCCTATTTTTGGCTGGTTAAATCGTGCATGCATTTGTCTTTGCGGACTGTTTACGCGTTTGGCTATCGGACTCATGGGATTCAAGGCGCGCTAAGTTCATGTCCGCACCGGCGCTTAAAATCTAAACGGAACAGCATGAGCGACTTGCTGAAAGTCTTGTGCTGTGGATTCGTTGATGAATCGGTTTCGAGGGCGAGGTGAACATGAAGGGCAGAAATCAACACGTTACAAAGCGGGCGGACGGAAGTTGGCAGGTTAAAGGCGAAGGGGCGAGTCGCGCTTCATTCGTTACGACGACACAACGCGATGCTATAAATCGCGGACGAATCATTAGCTCTAACCAACAGTCCGAGTTGATTATCCATCGCCCTGACGGCAGAATTCGCGCAAAGGATTCCCATGGGTTCGATCCCTTCCCTCCGCGAGACTAAGGGTTCGGGCTCATTTCGGCTGTAGGCGCGGGATATCGTGTCTACAGCCGATAAATGGTTTCCGTACTGCGATTAATTGTGAACACGGGATTTATCCATTTTGGTTATTGGAGGATTATGTAATGAAGACTCAGTTATTGGTATATAGAAAACAGGGTTGTGGATTCGCGGAAACAACCGACCTTACGATAAGAGAATTCAGCAATGCGAGCGCCTTTGATGCCTTTGAGCTAACGGTCATTGACTTGCAGGATGAGAATTTATGGAAATGCGATCCATGCGATGTGTCGTTATTAAAGGACCATGCAGATATTGCTTCGATTAGTCAGATGGTGCTGCAATCAAAAAAATCTGAATGCATCATCTTGCTTCCGCAAAACTGTTTGTATTCATATTCCTACGAATATGATTCACGCATTGACGCTAAGAGATATAAGCGTAATAAGCTTCTGAAGGATTTTATTAAGGATTTTGCCGACTCTCCGATATGCGAATTGTTTCCTTTTCCGCTGCCCATTTGTTTTGGAGAATCGAAAACGGCACTTGCAGACAGAGAGCTTCATTCGGATTTTTCTTTCAGTTCACCGATACTGCATCCTATTAAGCCTCTTCTTTTTTCGAACGCATCAACAGTTTCAGCCGTTCTAATCTCCGAGGCTTTTGCCGCTACAACTCTTCAGGTAAATGACAATGAGGACCTATCGGCGGTTATTAATGGCATTTTTCCAACTGAAAGCCAGCTCACTTGCGTTCCTGATTGGCTGGATGAAGTTGAATTTCATGATGAGACAGTACAAAGAGCGCGAGTAAAAGAAATAGATGAACAAATGGCTGTTCTGAACGAGGAGAAGAAAGGGATTGAGAAAGTCCTTTCTAGTTATCGGGATATTAAGTCAGTCCTTTGTACCAAAGATTTTGATCTTGAAAATAATGCTCGGCACCTTTTGGCCGAGATTGCTGAGGTTGATGAAACCTTTGAAGACAATAAGGAAGAGGATTTCAACTTCTCTTACGATGACACTTTCTATTTGATTGAAATAAAAGGCAGCGGCCGCGGGCTGAAGCGACAGCATATTTCAAAGACATACGATCATGTCCAAATTAAAATGGATGAGATGGAGGCCGAAGGCGACTCTCGAAAAATCAAAGGTGTCTTAATATTTGCATCTCAAATTGAGTTAAGACCCGAAGAGCGCGATCCATTCCCTGAGAAGCAGATTTCTATTGCACAGAGAACTGAAATCGCAGTTCTATCAACTGAGACATTGCTTCGTTGTTATGAAGCCTATATTGAAGGCCGCCTGACTTCAGATGCGTTCAAGGGGACCCTGCGCCAATCGTCTGGCTTGATAAGCCCGGATGCGTTCGGACTGCATGACTAGATAACCGTTGGCGCTCCTATGAGCTGCAACTTTGATTTGAAAACTAAATTATCAGCTTCTATTAACATATTGCTTGCAAAACAATAATTGCTTTTCCTGTTGGATGGTATTGCGATGGGTTACAACTACGAAGCGTTGGATAGTTTTGAATTCGAGAAGCTCGCGCGTGATGTTACCGAGAAAATCGTGGGCATTAAGGTACCGTCAAGATTCTTTCGCAAATTGGTTTAGCCGTCCTCGGTCCCTTTCTCTTCTTGCCCTCCGCCTTTTCCTTCAGCTCGTCCATCTCCTCCAGTTTGGACATGTCCAGGTACCTCCTCTTTCCCCACTCGTGCTCCACTATGTACTTCAGCCTCGCCGTCACCAGCATTAGGGCCGAGTTGCCGTCCGGGAAGGTCCCGACGACCCTCGTACCCCTGATCTCGCGCTTGATGCGCTCGATCACGTTGTTCGTCCTGATCCGGCGCCAGTGCTCCGGCGGGAATTTCGTGTAGGCCAGCGTCTCGGCGAACCCGTCGCGCACCGTCCTCGCTGCCGTCCCGCGGAGCTTCGGCACGCTGAGCTCGATTTCCCCGACGCCCGTGATGAGCCTTCTCGCGTAGTGGCCGCTGTGGTAGGTCTCCCGGTTCGTCGCCCTCTCGTAGCGCTCGGCCCCGACGAGCTCGGACGACTCCTCGTCGAGCGGCGCGTTGAGCGTCTCCTCGTCTACCGATGCGATGTTCGCAGGCGCGGCCCGTGCCCCTTTCGTCGGTGATTTGTTGTTTAGCCGCTAGAAATCATATGACGGGGCGCGGGCCGTGTTCCGCTATGCGGTTGTCAATTTGCGAAAGAAATTATGCGTCATCTCGGTGCAGACTGATGCCTCTTATTCATTTGTTTAGATCTTGAATCGGCTACTCGATGACGATTACCGCCGTTTGGCGAAAACAGTCATACGTTTCCTTTTAATAGAAGCGCCCGTAGTAATATCTAAATACGTTCAGTGACTGGTGCATGACGTTTGTTCCAATTCTATTGAAGGCTGTGAGCGGTTATGCCTACGGAAATTAAAGCACTGAACGTATTTTTGGCATCTCCTGCCGGCTTGGAAGATGAAAGAACTGCGGTCGATAACGTTGTCAAGAGGATCAACAGCGTAATCGGACCTGTATTTAACATTTATTTGCATTTGTTTAGGTGGGAGTTTGATGCCGCTCCTTCAATTGGGCATGATTGTCAAGACGTTATTAATCGTCAAGCAGGTTCCTCAATTGATATCTTCGTTGGCTTGATGCACGATAGAATCGGATCTGCAACGCCGAGGGCAGATTCGGGGACCATAGAAGAGTACGAACGTGCCTTGAAACTGGTTCGCCGGTCCGGCAATACTAAAATAATGTTTTATTTTAAGGATACGATCGATTCGTTATCGGCTGTTGATCCTGCTCAATTGCAAGCGGTTAAGTGCTTTAAAAATAAAATATCTCAAGACGGCGTTTTCTATGGCGTGTTCAAGAATGTCGATTCGTTTGAAAGAAAAATTAGGGACGATCTGGCAAAAAGCACACTTGAATTCATAGCAAATAAAGATAGGCCGAATTATTTTAAAGACTTTACTGTTGAGGTGGCCGAGAGCGCGGGGGATATAGGCTTAAGCGCATCCCCGGCCCTGCAGAATGCTTCGCTTGCTATTATCCATAAGGGTAGCGTATTGATTGTCAAGCGCTCTTGTCTTGTGAAACACGGCGCTGGTTTATGGCAGTTGCCTGGCGGGAAAATTGAGTGGGGAGAAAGCGCACTTGAAGCGGTCTGTCGTGAAATAAAGGAAGAACTTGGGCTGGCTCTCGATTCTGAAAAACTGGTAAGTGTCTCGTGTATTGAAGGTGATTCAGTAGTCGGTTCCGCAGGTGACCGAATCAAAATGCATCTCTTTGCATTAATTGTCGCCGATAGGCCAGAGCTGACATTGGAGAACTCTATCGAGAAAGTTGAGTGGGCTTCACTTTCGGGCGGGTTTTCACGTTATGCATTATTTGGTGATACGGGCTCCCTTCTGCTTCTTGCTAAACGTCATTACTATGCATATCTTCCTTTGCTCGGTTTATTCGGGCGCTTGGACAATTCAACTGGCTTTTCCTCCTTGCCAAAAAAGCTGGATGGGTATTCGACTCAGACTACTCAGATTGCTGAATCGATTTTGGGGGTCTTGGGCTTTTTGACCTATGACTATAACGGCCAATGTGATTTTAAAAATGATCGCCAGCTAATGAGGGTTCTGCTTGAATGGTGCCATTCAACTGCTTCAATATTTGAGGCAAATGGCAATTCTGATTGGCAGCTAGCAGAGCCTTTTATAAGCAACTCTCAACAAATCGATTCGCTGCGACGCAGTATTTTTGAAAATCATGCCTCTCTTGCAACAATCTTGTCCTACAAATTGGGTCGCAGTTTCGGTATTAGAAGGGTAGGCGATTTATTGATTTTCGTTCGACTGAACGGCTTCGTGTATGTATTGTTGCGGTTTGATTTGTATGCTGACAAGTATCAGATTCCAGCAAAAGGGCTTGAAAAGTATTTTGCGGAAGGCAAGCTAGATGAAAAAGCTGTTATTTCAGATGATATTGCGAAGCATGTCGCTTGCTTGCGGTTCGGCTCTTCCTTTGTCGATGCATTTAATTATAAATATATCGATGTCGTAAAAACCGCGCATATTAGTTCTGGTAGTTATGACGGTGCTAAGTATTTAAAAAGCTATGAGGTATATGTCTTTTCAGCTTCAATTAGGAAAGACTCTTGGAGTGAGTTGCAATCGGCAATATCGACTAATAATGCGAAAACCGAGATGTTCGCATCGAATGAGAACGTATCGAGTCAGGGCTTAATTAAAAACTCGTATTATGAGTGGGCCGATATCAATGATCTTATGAGTAGTAAGTATTCATTCAAAGGCAAGAAGCTTCAGGGGTTTGCTGAGCTTGTTGATCATTTTGGGAAAGAGCGTCTACTTACGTATATATACGAAAACGCCAGTGATGTTTCCGGTACTCTATACTAGCTTGTACCAGCTGGACGTTTGCTAGATTGCGAAGTAGCTCCTGCATGTCGATGGCGCCGTCATCGAAGCGGAGCATGGCGAGCATGTCCGACGTCGGTTCCGATAAGATTTTCATAGTGGTCTTCGTCCTTTCTCAGAACCTGTTATTGTGGTGATTTCAGTTCTAGGACGAAGGCCGTTTTTCGTTAAACGGACGCTTAGGCACCTCCTTACACCATCGTTTTCGACGCGATCCGCAAAAAGCGCTTCCAAGCCGGCAAATCGTTTTTTTGGCGCTGGACTCCGGCAATCCGATTTTCAGGCTACCGTTTAACGACAATTATTAACCTAATGTACTTCGTTAAAGCGTTAGGGAGTACTATTGTCTCAGGCGTTCACTGCCTGGCGCATGACGTTAATATCTGTTCGCTGACCTTGCAATTTGGTTAACCGTTTACTGAGTGAGTGAGCATTTGCTCGTTTAGGTGTGATTGTATTGCAGCGGTAGCGATTCACGGCAACCGATTATGTGCATATGGGCGATTCTCATGTTCTCGCAAAACCCATATTTTATTGCCACTCTCTGTAGGGCTGCGTCAAAAAAGGGTCGTCGTTGTGATGGCGTGAGACGTTTTACATGTCTGGGAGGTCGAAGCGCATGCCCGGCAACTTACTTCACGAACTAATTTGGATTCTATCGGATGTTAAGCCGAACTCTGCGAAATTCGATTCGGCTATTACTGATCTGGCTGATATTGTATTTACGTCTAAGGACTATGATGAGATCCTTTCCGAATTGGAAGATATCTATATCCATGAAGGGAATGGGTCTAATTTCCGATTCGGTTTTGCTGGCTTTTACTTACTCTCGGTGATTTATAGACGAGCCTGCGATCGTCAAAAACTGCAGTCGCTAATTACACATGGGGCTACTCGATTCGAAGATAACATCGATTTCAAGCTTGTTTATCTTAGCTGCTATGAGTTTTGTAATCCTCTTGGTAAATCTCATGCTGAGTTGCTAGAAGATGCGAACACTCTTTGTTCTCGGTTCCCGGATAGGCCATCGTGCCTGCATGTATATGCCTATATTGTTGCCTCACTTATGGAGAGCGGGGTAGAGGTAGATGCGGCTTACCTTGATGAGGCGATCAAGCTTGTCGACCGTGCAATCAGTTTGGATCCATCTTATTCAAAATATCGTGTTACAAGGGCTCGCCTTTATGCGTTGAAGGGGGATATGAATAAAGCATACATTGATTTTGACAAGGCCGTATCTTTGCTTCATCCAGCATCCTCCGAATACCCAAAGCTTCTTGCAGATATTGAAACTGCCCGATTGCGTGCGGACTTCTTATCGTCGAATAAGAGGATTGCCGATCGTGCTTCTAAGGAAATTGACAATGTCAAAGCAAGTGTGTCAAGTAATGTCGAAATCGTCGGACTATTCTCAGCAGTACTTTCTGTGGTGTTTACCATGGCGTCCATAACTGCGCATTCTAAACTTAAGTTTTTCGAGCTTGCTTTTCTTGCATGCACTTTGTTTGGACTATTGATTATGGTATTTGCGGTGTTTTCCCTTATTTCGGGGCGGGACGAAAAGCTGTGTCGTCGCTTGATTATCTTTGGTATCGTTTTCGCCTTTATTCCGATTGCCCTGTATGGAGCCGTCCCTTTAATTGTTTCATTAATGCCTGGTAAGTGAGTGGCGTGTGTAGGTAGAATCAATATATTCGACGGAGTAGTATTTCGGAGGTCGCGCAGTGGATTGCCGTGATTTTGATCCTCAGCTTTGTATTGTCCAGCTTACGGACTTTCATTTCAAAGAACTTCAGGGCAATTATCAAAAACGGGTAGACGATATCCTCGTGACTATTAAAAAGAGTATTAAGTCTGGAACCGTATTGCTGCTTGTTACTGGTGATGTTGCCCGAACTGGCAAGGAAAGCGAATTTCAATCAGCGGCTATGTTCTTTGACTATCTGATTGAGCAACTGAACCAACCTGAATACCAATTGAAAGTTTATATATTACCGGGAAATCATGATTTGCAAGGCCCGTGTAAGTCTGTTGGGTGCTTTGCTGGTGCACAGTACGGTGTGGATATCGAAAATATGACGTCATTTTTTGAATTTGCAAACAAATATGACAACCGTTTTGTTTTTGGTCAGCCAGGGCCAATTGTTTTTGAGGTTGAGGGGACGAAAGTCTCGGTATCTGGTTTTAATAGTGCCCCCTTATCTACTCTTGACGGTGATGATAAAGGATTTCATGTATTGAGAAACCCTAATCGCTCTCTACTTGATAACACACCGGACTCAGGCCTTCATATTTTTGCTTCGCATCATGGCCCAGAGTGGTTCTGCGATAATGAGCGTATTAGCCTGGAGAATATGCTTGCCAACTGCTTTGACTTTGCGTTTACGGGACATGAGCATATGGGACAAAGCCGCTGCGTAGGTGGTTTGTCAGGTGAGTCCTGTGTCGTCGTGCGAGGAGGAACTTATTCACTTTGCGATGATGACCAGAGCTCCTATAAAATGCTACTAATTCGCTTTGGAGAGTTTGGCAGCTATGAATTTGCGGAAAGGGTCTATGGCTGGGAAGCCTCTGCACAAATTCACACGCTTCTCGATGAGGCCCACTCTTATCGGCGTTATATAAAATCAAAAACGTACTTCAGACCGCGCCCAGATTTTGTGAACGAGCTTTTTGAAACTGAAGATAATTCAAGTGAATCATTTAAGGACTCATTTGTGTTTCCTTCTTTGAAAGAAGAGATCGCAACTGGCACAAAAGATGGTGAACTAAGAATTAATGATCAAAAGTTAATATCTGATATCCATTCTTTTATGGAGTTCCTGCTTGATGCTAAAGCGCTTGAAATCCATAGTGATATTCGTGCGGGCAAGAGCTCTTTACTTAAAGCCATATACCGCGAGTCGTTGGCGATGGGCTATTCGCCTTTATTGTTGACTCCCGATTATTCAACTGGTTCCATTTCACGAACGCTGTCATCCATTATCAAGGATCAGTATGGTGATACTCGGGAAGCTGTTGAACTGTTTGGACGAATTCCTCGTGAAAAAGTTCTTTTGCTCGTCGATGACTTTGATTCTCTGAAGAGAAAAGCTAAAAAATCCGATGTCATTAAATCGATGCTCAAGACTGCCGGCAATATTGTTTTAATTACTGATAATAGTTTTACGTTTGAGTTGGACGAAACGGTCGAGGTTGATTTTCGACATCTGCTTATCTGTCCTTGGACGAAAAATAAAAGAGACGAGTTAATTCAAAAGAGATGTAAGGGTACTGGGCTTTCCGATGCACAGGTAGATGAGCTTATTGCCATTGTTGATAAAGCTGTTGGCTCTCATTTTCAATTGTTTGATATGACTCCGCCCTTCATCAATCAATATATCGATTATTACATTTATGATTCCGGTGCGTCTTTTATCAAGGGTGACTTGCCGTTTACGTCAATTATGAATTCAAACGTCAAAAGAAAGATATGTAATGTCATATCAGATGGCGAGAATCAGATGCTTGATATATTGGCGGATGCGGTTATTACCGTTTTGAAGAAACTTGCTCTTAAAATTCACTCTGATCGAACGACTGTTTTCTCGAGTATGACATTCTCTGAAGTGGCTGAAAACTACCTGAGTGAATACGGTATCCCTATAACTCCAAAAATAATCATGGATGCTTCTGTCCAGTCTGGCGTGCTCCTAGTTGAAGACAATGGCTTCAACTACTCTTTTGCCTCGAGAAGTCTGTATGCCTATTTTGTTGCTCAGGCAATTGATCTTGAGTTTGACGAGGACGTGGACAAGGGAGAAACCTATGTACTGCGTCTTTTGGATGAGCTAGATTTTTCCATAAATGAAGAGATACTCGTTTTGCTTGAGGGAACTCGATTCATTCCCTGGCTAACCCAGAAACTAGTCGAAAAGGCATCGGATGCCGTGGATAGTTCAGATGTCATTTTTAATCAGGGAAAAACCTATAAGTGTTTGAGTGGGTTGGAAGGCATTAAGATTGCTCCGCCCTCTCAAGAAGGTGCGGGTGCCATTCGCAGCGTAACTGATGAGATAGAGAAAAGAAATTGTGAAGCCATTGAAAGGGTTAGTTATGCTGGCGTTTATGAATATGAGGTTCCTGAAACGAGGAGTGCCTTTCAGTCGGCAATTATTGCTTTGAAATATGTTGCTATTGCGGGACGTTGCCTTAATCGACAGCAGGTAAAACTAAAGGAGTCGCTTAAGGCGACTGTTAGAGAACAAATCTACTACGCAACTGGCGCTGCTCTCAATTTACTTTTAGCATCGATTGATGAATCCTATGACGAAATGGTCGAAGATGTTGTTAGCCAGCTAGATTCTCCGGAAGAGGCTAGGCCAAAAATTAGAAAGTTATTATCTATGGTAGCGCTGTCGGGTTGTATCGGGCAGCTGGACACGGTAGCGTCTAATGCCTGTGGACCTCTTAGTGTTCTGGGTTTCTCCAAGATTATTGACGAAAGCGAGTTTTACTCGCTATTTATGCTCGCGCTATATCTGCGGTCGAACTCCGAGAAGGAGTTTTGCAACGTAGCAAAGAAATCCATTAAGACTGCGCGGGAGCATGCTGCGTGGCCTTTTATTGTGGCGATTACGGTTTTGTCTGCTGGATATATTGTCGAGCATCCTCATATGAGCAAATCTGCACGTCAATCTCTTGTTGATACTGTGTTCAATGGTAACCAGAAAGCAAAGGCGAAATTCCTGAAGTCTGCTCAGGCTTAGGTAGTGATGATATGGCTTTGCGTTTGCTTGCCAGTTTACCGAAAGCGGTGATTCCATGTTCAAGGCAAAGTTTTCCTGCTCTGCTATAGGTAATCAGGTTAATGAAGATTACGTTGCAGTTGGGTCGACATATGCTGTGCTACTCGATGGAGCCTCTGGCATCACCGGCACGCGTGTGCTGCCGCATCATTCTGGTTCGGACGCTCAGTGGTTCAGTCATTTTGTTGGCGGCCGCATTTGCAAATATTTGGACGCGTCCCGTGGGGTTATAGATTCTATTCGTCTCGCGGTGTACGATTCGCGCGATTTTATCGGCAAACACGGTGTGACGGACAACGAGGAACTGTTTCCCTCCTCCACGTTGGTGGTGGTCTCTGTTTCAGGCGATTTGGTCGATATTGTCTCCCTAGGTGACTCTCCAGCGTTCATCGGTTTTAAAGACGGCTCGCTCGTGACTATGTCTGATGAGCGGATTGCGGAGCTCGACCAAACAGCAGTGGACGTGATGGTCGATCGCTCGCGTGGCAGAGCAATGACCGGGGTGCAGAAGCGTGCTGCCGTCAACGATATATTGCTTGCGAACCGTCAGCTCAAGAATAAGCCCGATGGCTATTGGATTCTTGATCCGTCTGGGGTTGCCTTGGAGCATCTCAATGTGATGCAGTATCCTGTCGAGGATGTTGATTATGTTTGCGCTATGTCCGACGGGCTGGAGCGCGCATTTGATCTGTTTGGGTTGGCCGATCCTGCGGCGTTTCTCGCTACGGCGACTCGCGAGTCGTTTGATGAGCTCCTTGTCCGTCTACGCGTCGAGGAAAATCTGGACCCTGACTTCGATCGTTATCCGCGGCTTAAGCTGCACGATGACGCATCGTGTTTTATGTTGCGGCTGTAGGGGATAAGGCTGGCCTCATTTGACCGGCGATCTAAAAGTAATTACTTCTCGTGCATACGTACAAATTAGCAACGAAATGGCTAGAGCTGGCCAACCGAGATACGGCAATCAACCTCGGTTGGCCACAAAGCTAGTTGACTAATTTACGTAAGGAGTTTATTCAAAATCAACTTCAACCTGGCTCTCCTCATAAATATTAAGCTCGTTTTCGACTCTAATGCGGTTGACCTGCCAGCCTAGTGCGTTGCACTGCTGAATGAAAGAGTCGATGCGATTGACTCCGTCGAGTTCGCGAACGGTGATTACGACGGCAAACTTTTGCGGTTCATGGGACCCATCTTGATATCGTGAGGTCTTGCGTATCTTCAAACCCCAGAGAGGGTTTTCATATGCCTTTTTTGGCCTGCTTCGATTGGTTAGGGAGTCAGATATTGACTTCGTATTGTCCCACTTTTGAAGGCTCTTTCTGGCAGTTTCTTCGTCAGTATAGTCTTCTTTCTCTCCCTGTGTGTTTGCTTTGAGGGAACTGAGCTTGCCTTTGTTCAACCTTCCGAAATGTAAATCAAGCTCCGTGCAGGTATAGTCAACCCCTTGATCGCGATTGCATGTTGGAAAGTAGCAAAGGGTTGCCCGTGCGACAGAAGGATGAGTGTTTCTGACGGCTGGAATCGGTATCTTGTAGTTGTATGTTTCGTAATCGGTGACGGTCCCCGTAATGAGGAACTTAATTTCATCGTTTCTGCTTTTAATTACATCGTTAATATGAATCGGCACTACACCATAGCCAAGAGAGTTCATATCCGAAGGCTGATTCCATGATTTTGATGAATCGATCAAGAGCGCCTTCGCTGACTCGCAGCTAAGGTGCATTTTGTAGATGAGATAAGCTGCTTTTCTTGCGATAAGGGGCGCTGCGAGGGATGTGCCCATATCCGTTTTTGGTCTGTCGCTTCCATAGCAGTTGAGCGGTTCGTCTATGTCTCCACCATAGTATGAAACATCGGGCTTATGCTGAAAATGGAGCACAGGACCTCTCCGAGTATATGAAGCGGGAGTTTTATCACGCCTTACCGAGTTGACTACGAGAGCGTTGACGGAGTCCGCTGGAGACCCTATTCGGTCTGTTGAGCCATCGTGATTGTTTGTGCCGGCAACGACAAACAGAACATCATATTCTGCCTGCAATTTATCTAGTAGGGCGGCTTCGGGTGATATTGAATTGTGGTCGATGGATTCATCAGATCCAAGAGACAGATTCCAAACCTTGATGCCCGGGTTTTCACTCAAAATTTTACGCAGCATCGTCATAATGGTGAATGAGCTGTAGTTTCCGCCAGTTGCTACTCCAAAATGCTTGACCCTAAAATTGCCGCACCCGTCTTCCAGCCATGGGTTGCATCTCGGTCCATCGATAATTAGTGAATCGACAGATGTCCCATGAGAGGTGTCGGAAGGTCTTATTTCAACATCCTCCGGGAGCATCGACTTATATTCAACCCAATTGTGGAAATAAGGCAAACTTTTTTGTTCGTAAGCGGTATCGATAACACCTATTACGGGCTCGGTTGAAGGAAATAGCGGTAGATTGCTTTCCCGCATCACCGTTTCAGAGCTGGCCCGTATTGGGGTATAAGAGGATAAATCGTTTATGCTCATTGCTACAAGGTATGGAGCCTTGCTTGTTAGCTCGTAGTATTGCTCTTCTGAAAGTTGTACGGTGTTATCGAGGATATCAGCTGCGGCAACGTTGAGATCGAGTTTTTGCAGCAGTGTTTTGACATCAACTTCTGTTCGGTAAAGAGTTACTAACGAGTTCGTTGGAGCCGTCGACGTTGTCTTGGTTTGAACGGTGGGTGCATCGCTAATATATATTTTCTCGACATAGTGACAGTCTCGTATTAGCTGAGAAAAGGCGCTTTTACTGATAATGGTCGAGTAGTCTCGTCTCCATTCTTTCGATTTAACTGGATTCTTTTTATCCCAAAGGCTGCTCAATCTTTTCTTGTCAACGAATCCCGAGAAGTGGATATCCACAATGCGGGCAGCTTCTCTCAGCTCGTTTATCGTTGAAATAATAGTTTCTTTAGGCACGTAATGAGTCATTACGTGCCGTGCACGGGGGGTATCGATGTCCAGATAGCGAGCGCCTCGAATGGTTGTCTCGGGTTCTTGGCCTATCCCGCCCTTGAGTAGACGTCGGACTCTGTTGCTCTTTGCGACAATCTGCCTGTATTCGATTGATACAAGTATGCTTTTAATTAAAGATTCGCCACCCCATTCTTCAAGGAGCGCTTCTAGAGATGTGCCTAGCCGTTTGATTTTCGTAGAAGTGACCTTAGCTTTTGCGGGAAGCGACGGAGCTCCCAGTCCAGACGCGCCCTTTGTTTCGAAGGCACCTGAGAGGCGAAGTAGATCATTCATGGTTACCCTTTCAGGTTTCTAGCGATGGTGCTCCTAGATATTCCTGTTAATGCTTCAATTTCTCGAAGCGTAAACCCCTGTTTTCTTAGAACTTCAATGTCGACCTTATCCATGTCGTTTAGTTGGAGATACAGTCTGGTTAGATAGTCGGTCTCGACGGTTGGATCGGAAAAGGCGATTGAGGTTTTTATGATGTTCTTCAATTCTCCGGGATTGGGAATCGAGATACAGGTATCAAATATCTTTTTCAAAGTCCGAGAATCATATTTTATGAAGTCGTAGCGTTTGCTTTGTGACTTAATGATCAGCAGGGCTATTTCTGCCAAGTCCTCATGACTGTATTTGTCAAAGTTAATTTGTGCGTCAAATCGGCGCAAGAGTGCCTTGTCAAGCTTGTCGTGAAGATTCGTCGTTGCAATTATGCTTGCGCAACCGTCAAGTCCATCGAGCTCTTTAAGAAGAGAACTGGTCGCTCGTCCCATTTCACGAACATCGTTTTGCCCAATCCTATCGAGAGCGAGCGCATCGATTTCGTCAAATAGAAACAGAGATTCCGAGCCGATGTCTTTGATCTCGCTAAAGACCCTGTTGATGTTCTTGGACGTTTCGCCCAATTTGCTATCGATAATGAGATTGAAGTCAACAGAAAATAGCTTCTTTCCCAGTATCCTTGCGATCTGTTTGACTGTTTCGGTTTTACCGGTTCCAGGGGCGCCGTAGAACAGGACGGTATTGATTCCCATGTTTCTGTTTAGGGCGTTAATCAGTCCATGTATTTCTTGGGAGATGCATTCGGGAAGGGGTAGGGGATCGTTGTTTATAACGACCTGCTGTAGGTACTCATAAGGCTGCTCAAGCGTTTGAGGTATAAATGTCCTCGTTCGAGCGAGAAGACTCATTATGTAGCCCGCGAGGTCTCCATAGCCGGTATCTTCGAATTCCTTGGCGATACGCGAGGCGGTTTCATTGAAAGCGACTTCGTTGTCCTCTGAATGGAAGCGGATTAAATCAATTACATCGGCACGTTTCATGGCCTCTCCTTTCTAGGAGAATTATAACATGAGACAGGATGAGACAAACATATAAAATAGTAAATTGACTTTGAGAACCTTATACGTTATGGTACAGATGTTCGTAACGATTCGTTGAAAGGGGGAAAGTATGCCTGTCCATCACGGCGGTAAAGTCGGTGCGGCTGCCAAAAAGCTTGCAAGCTCCGGCTCTAGTTCAAAGCAGAAGTCTTTGGCAGCAAAGACTTTGGTCAAGCACCAAATCGCGAAGCATCGCTAAGCAATGCGACATCCCTTCGAAGGAGGTGAAGGAATGTACGTGACTATTACTATCCCCAAATATCGCGTTACCAAGACCGGACGTCTGGTAAAGGTGGGGAGTACTACCAAAAAGGTTCACGTGAAGAACCGTTAGTGGTCAGGCCCTAGAGGCTAACTAAGGCCTGACAAATAAGTGACTGCGACCAGTCGCTTTTATCTTAAGGGGTATTCGGGCTGCTTTCAAGCTCGGGTACCCCTTAGGTGTTTCTCGCTTGTGTGCTTGTGTTCACACCTGTCCTTTACAACGATAGGCCTCTCATGGGCAATGATTAACACGTTGAGAAACGAGTGGGTGAGCGCTTGCGGGTCAGAAGTGAGTAATCGCCCTCTTCGACACCGGCAATATTGCGCTTAAGCATCGTCCGCTCGCGTCTAGAATATTGCCGTTCGGCACCGCGATATTCCCATCGGCACTGCCCGCTGGTGCGTTTCGGCTGTCCATGCGGCCGAGACAAAGGAGGTGCAGCATAGCGAGAAGGATATGAGCCAGGATGCCACTCAGACTCTGCGCGTCCAACTCGTCGCAGAACTCGATAGCCCGCGCGGCGCCAGGGGGTGCTCAACAAAACCGCAGGTCGCGGAAGGGGTAAAACCGGGGCCTGGCCCCCAGATCTCCGTTTTACCCCGCACTTTCGGAAGCGCCCGACGGAAGTATGCGGCAAATTTCGGAACCCTCGAGCGCACCGCCCTTTTCATGAAAAGAAATCACAGGTAGAAGTGTTGCCACTAGCCAGTGTGGTCGGCATGCCGGGAAATTGCCGCATACTTCTAGATGGACGTAAAGGGGAGGCGTTAATGCGCCTGGCTTGGAATGACATATTGAGTTGCCAATTGGCAACAAGTCGAATATAGTTAGCATTATGCTAACTAAGGGGTGGTTATGAATCGAACCAAGCTCCGACCGACATATTCACTTGACGAAGCGAAGTCTTTGGCTTGCTCGGGAAAGATGATTGTAAATGGTAGGGTGCGCAGACACCTGATGAATCAGTTTGGTTATTTGGACATTGATCATTTCCTTGCTGACCTATTTGATTATCTGAAGCCTGATGATTTTAGAAAATCCATCGCGCTCGATATGGATGGACCTCTGCATGATGTTTACGCAGATGTCTACGTGTGCCGAGGTTTTGAATGCGAGGATTGGTACGTTAAGTTTTCAATTGATTCCGAAGGCAATGCGCATTTAAACGTTTTGTCTGCGAACATCGATGGATACATTCATTAAAGGAGGAGTCATGCGTTGCATGGAATGCGGCAAAGAAATGCAATTTACCACGGCGCCAATGACTGAAATTTACCGTGGCGAGAAAATTACCGTAAAAGGAATTGAGCATTATGTTTGCGAGTGCGGCAACGATGAAATGACTGCTACAGAGGCGACTAAGCTTGCCCATGCACTGGCTTCCCAATATGCTAAGGCTCATGAACTTTTATCTCCCTCGGATATAAAGGATTTGCGCTCCGATCTTGGTTTGACTCAGCATGAGTTTGAGTCGCTATTAGGGGTTTCAAAACCCACGGCGTCTCGTTGGGAGAACGGGGCATCGCAGCAATCTATTACCGCAAATAACCTTATGAAGCTCATTCGAGATGTTCCTGAGGTGCGCACTTATCTGGGACTTTCTTCTGGTGAGATGTCCTCAAGACTTAATGCATCACGATTTTCGGTGATACTGGGAGGAGAAGCCCCGGCTTATAGGGACTCGGCTCCTTTGGCAGATGAGAATGCCTTTCGATTGGAGATGTAAATGGAATCGCTTCAGAAGCAACGCATTGAATCTCCGTTGATTACATGCGTGACCAGAAAAGTGGACAGTTTATCATTTGATGGCGGGATGATTCCGAAAGAGGGCGTCAATAAGTCTGACGTTGAATGCAACGTCCGAAATGCTATTACCAGTGCATTTTCGGACGAAAACGGAACCAGGTTTCGTCAGCTCAATTTAGTTATAGAGCTTCTGCCTAGCAATGAGGGTCATTACTATCGTTCCGAAATATCCGTTTCCGGCATATATCGCGCTCCTGCGGATTTAGATGACGACGCTTTTGACAAAGAGGCGCTTAGTACCGGCATGCAGGATCTGTATTCCTACGCAAGGGGCATTATTGAAAATGTATCAGCTGGTGGAGTGTGGGGGCCGCTTTATCTGCCGCAGATTGGTTTCACTATCTAGCTCTCGATGCCCTCACATTCCCTAAAAAGTTCTTAAGACAGCCTTAAAGGCGTTCCAGCTCGCGTTGACAGCGTAAAATACGCATGTTTGACTATGACTAAAGTGGATTTTAGGGGAGGAGTACGCCATGGAGGTGCTGGTTGTTGGCAACACCGCATATGTTGACGATGACTTTTGCGCCAAGGCATTCCCCGGGGACCACGTTAAGGTTGTAGCCGCCAAGGATGCGCGTCGTGATGAGTCGTCGCCCCATGCCTCGTGGAAAGAGCTGCTCCAGCACTTGGAGCAGGCCTACGAGTTCGACCGCGTGGTCTACCTGTCTAATTACCTTACCCCGCATACTGATACCGTGGGCGATATCGAGCTTCTGCGTTCGGTCTTTCGTGCGTGCATGGGGCGCCGGGTTCAGCTGCTGTTTGTAGCCGGGCCCGCGGGCGCTGAGGATGCCACCGATGCCGCAGAACAAACGGGCAAAGGCATTATCGCGCACGCAGCCAACGACCTGTGCCGCTACTACGCTGCTCGCGAGGGCGTTCAGACCAAGATCCTGCGCGTGCCGTTCCTGTATACCGCGTCTGCTGCGTTGGAGGACCCGTTTTTGGTGCCGCTGTTCGACGCGTGCTCAACCGGATCGGTCGCTCTGCAGGGCGCGCAGGATGCGGCGTTTCCCCTGCTGTGTGCCGAGGAACTTGCGGTGCTGATTCGCCGCATCTTTGATAGCTGGGATGCCTCTTTTGAGACGCTCGACGTTGCCGATAGCTTCCATCACACGGCGGGTGACCTGGGCGAGGCCCTCAAGGTGCTGTTCCCCGGCCTTGCCGTTGCCTATGGCGATTCTGCCGGCTACGCCCTGCCCACGGACGATACCGTTCGCGTGCGTTATGGCTGGTTTCAGCGCTACGACTTGCTGCGCGATCTTTCGACCATTCAGACGCGTTGGGATGCTGGCCGCTCAAAGAAGGCCAACCCCTTGCGCGCCGCCATCGACCGTATCCAGCTGCGCACGCTGCCTATTAAATGCCTGGAGACGGGCGTTGCCTGGGTTCTGTTCGAGGTGCTGGAGCGTCTATTCTCCCAATCAGCCCAGCTCAATGTGCTCGATTATCGCCTGCTCTACGTCGTGCTCATCGGCACGCTGTATGGCTTGGACTTTGGCTTGGTTGCGGCGCTGTTGGCATCGGTGGGCTTGGCCTTAAGCTACTTTACTCAATACGGCTATACCTTCCAGGGCCTGTTCTATGAGCCGTCCAACTGGCTGCCGTTTATCGCGTACTTTGTGGTGGGTGCCGTGTGCGGCTATGTGCAGCTGCGTAACAGCGAGGCCATTAGGGTGGAGCGCGACCAAAACGAGCTCGTACGTAATCGCAATACGTTCCTCACGCAGCTCTACCACGATGCCATCGAGGACAAGCGCACATACAAGCACCAGATTGTGGGGCGTCAGGATAGCTTTGGCAAGATCTTTGCCGTGACGCAAGAGCTCGACGTGCTCAATCCGCGCGACATCTATCGCAAGTGCTGCGAGCTCATGGGTGAGATTCTCGAAAACGATTCGGTGGCGATCTATCACGTTTCGGGCGGGGCGTTTGCACGTCTGGTGGCGGCGAGTCCCGTGATTGCCGAAGACGCCACGCGCTCGTTTTCGCTTGAGCAGCTTGCGCCCCTTTTGGGTGGCGGGGGTCGTTCGAACCTGTGGGTGAATCGCGAGTTGACGCCGGGGCTGCCCATGTTTGGATACTCGATCGAGCGCGACGGGGCACCCGCCGTGTTGATTTTTGTGCGTCGTGCGGCCGAAAACCAAATGACGCTCTATTACCAAAACCTGTTCCGCATCTTGTGCGGCCTGGTCGAAAGCGCGCTTGGCCGTGCCTTTGACTATGAGGCGGTGGCACAGGATAAACGCTGCGTTGACGGCACTTGCGTGCTCAAGCAGGCTGCCTTTGGCCAAGAGCTCGCGGCCGAGCAGGCGCTGGCAGATGGCAAGATGGGCAGCTTTTTGCTCCTGCGCGTGGTACCGGGCATGGAGCCTGTCGGCGAGCTGGTGGGCGCAATTGGGTCGGCAATCCGCGAGAGCGACGCGGCGGGCTTGGTCGATGGCGACGTGCTCTACCTGCTTATGCGCCAGGCAAAGGCGTGCGATCTGCCCATTATTCGCGAGCGCCTCAGCACAAAGCAGATTGCGGTGGAGCCCGTTGACGGCGAGGACATCGTGGCGCTGTTGCAGCACATCTCTTACACCGGTGACGGTGAGGGGGGTGCCGCTTGATCTCGCTTGTCGTTGCTGCCGTCTTGCTGCTGATTCATGCGCTGGTTTGCCTGGTGCTGTGGACGCTCATGAAGCTGAGCCTGCTGCCGGTGCGCGGGCACATGCTGCCTGTGATAGTGCTGGTGCCGCTGTGGGGCCCGTTGCTGGTGGTTCTGCTATCGGTCCGCAGCGCGATGTTTGGCGAGGGACTGAAAGAGTCTGCGCTGGAGTCGCTGCGCTTCAACGACGACCTGCATCGCAGTATGCCGGTACCGAGTGGTGAGGATGATGCAGGCGTAGTGCCGCTCGAGGAGGCGCTCATCGTCAACGACCCGGCATACCGGCGCCGCCTCATGCTCTCCATGCTCACCGAGGAGCCCGACGCGTACCTGGCGCAGCTGCAGGCGGCTAAGCTTAACGACGACGTTGAGGTGGCACACTATGCCGCGACGGCGGTGGCGCAGATCTCCAAGGAGTCCGACCTTAAACTGCAGCAGCTGGAGCGTGCCTTTAAGACGGACCCGAGCGCGCAAAACCTCAACGAATACTGCGATTTTCTTGGTGAATACTTGGGCTCGGGCCTGGCCGAGGGGCGCGTGGCTCAGATTCAGCGCCAACAGTACGCGCGTTTGCTTGCGCGTCGCTGCGAGCGCGAGGACACCCTTGAGCTTCGCATTCGATACGCGACGGCGCTGGCCGATGTCGGACAGATCGACGAGGCGCAGGCCGTGACCGACCAGCTGGTGCTCGATGTGCCCGAGGAGCAGGAGGTTTGGATGCTTTGTCTGCGCCTTGCGGTGATGCGCCGCGACGGTGACGAGGTCCACCGCGTGATCGATGCGATTGACAAACAGCATGTATACTTGAACGCCGCCAACCGCGAGGAACTGGCGTTTTGGCGCAACGGAGAGGAGGCCCGATGAGCGTGGTACAGCATATCCGCGACCGTGCGGGCCATTTTCGCTGGATGGGGCTGCTTGTGGTGTGGGCGGTCTTTATTGCCATGGCGGCCGTGCTGCTGGTGGAGCGCGCCGGCGTGCAGTACAGTGCGGGCCAGCATAAGCTGGGGATGCTTGCCGCCAACGATGCGGTTCCGGCCTCCTCGGCAATATTTGGCCAAAAGCCCACGTGCCTGGTCATTACCGATTCCGATCAAGCTGGCGTCGAGGACGTAAAGGAGCAGTTCGACCAGATTCTGCTCGACATGAAGATCGCGCACCGCGACGTGGACCTTGCGCTGGACGGCGCGGATGCCATTCCCTCGCTGACCTCCTACGATCGCGTGGTTTTGCTCATGCCGTCGCTCGATGGGCTCGGTACGCACCTGAGCGACATTATGAGTTGGGTGAGTGCCGGCGGTTCGCTTATGCTCGCCATGCCTCCGGATAACTCGGGCTATCTGCAAGTGATTGCTCCCAAGCTTGGCATTGAATCTGCCGGATATGACTATGTAAAAGCCGAAAGCATTGTGCCGAGCGAGGACTTTATGCTGGGCGGGGGAGAGCGCTACGAGCTCTCGGACCCCTTTGATTCGTCGCTTTCGGTTTCGCTGCGCGAGACGGCTCGTGTGTGGGCTAAGACCGGCGATGCGGGCGCCCCGCTCATTTGGTCGAATGACTGCGGTAGCGGTCGCACCGTGGTGTGCAATATCGGTATCTATGACAAGGTCATGCGCGGTTTTTACGCCGCGGCGATCAGCCTGCTGGGCGATGCCACGGCCTACCCCGTCATCAACAGCGCCGTCTTCTATCTGGACGACTTTCCCAGCCCCGTGCCCTCGGGCGACGGCACCTATATCAAGCGCGACTACGGGCTTTCTATCGCCGACTTTTATGCCAAGGTCTGGTGGCCCGATCTGCAAAAGCTCGCGCAAAAATATGGCGTTCGCTTTACCGGCGTGATGATCGAAAACTACGAGGACGCGGTCAACCAGACCGAGCCCGCGCGCCAGGCCGATACCACGCAGTTCCGCTACTTTGGCGGCATGCTGCTGCAGATGGGCGGAGAGCTGGGTTTCCACGGCTACAACCATCAGCCGCTGGCGCTCTGGGATACCGACTATGGCACACTGTACGACTACAAGACGTGGAAGAACAAGGAGGCGCTCGTCGCATCGCTCAACGAGCTTATAGCCTTCCAGGACGAGGTACTGCCCAACGCACATGGCTCGGTCTATGTGCCACCGTCGAATATCCTTTCGGCCCGTGCGCGCAAGCTTATCGGCACTGACGTTCCGCGCATTAAGACCATCGCCAGTACGTATTTTGAGGATGGCACCGACTTGCCCTATGTGCAGGAGTTTGGCGTGGCGAGCGATGGCATTGTGGAGCAGCCACGTATTGTCTCGGGCGGCATGGTCAACGATTCCTATATGCGTCTGGCAGCCGTGTCCGAGCTCAACATGCACTACGTGAGTACGCACTTTATGCATCCGGACGACCTACTGGATCCCGGTCGCGGAGCCAAGGAGGGCTGGGAGGTCTACAAGGGCGGTCTGACCAACTACCTGGAGTGGCTTACCAAGTCTGCGCCCGACCTGCGGCGCCAGACCGGTTCGGAATGCTCGGGCGCCATCCAGCGCTTTTCGTCCGTGACGGTGAGCGTGGATACAAGTGCGGATGCCTGGACGCTCAGCCTGGGCAATTTCCACGACGAGGCGTGGCTCATGTTCCGCGCCAACAACGGCGAGCCTGGTGCAGTCACGGGTGGCGAGATTACGCATCTGACGGGCGATCTGTACCTGGTTAAAGCCACGGACAAGACGGTGACCATTGCACGCAAGGAGGGTGGCGACAAATGAGAATCTGTTTGGTACTCGAGGGTTGCTACCCCTATGTGCACGGCGGCGTATCTACCTGGATGCATGGCTATATCCAGGCCATGCCCGAGCACGAGTTTGTGCTGTGGGTGATTGGCGCGCATGCTGCCGATCGCGGCAAGTTTGTCTACGAGCTGCCTGGTAACGTGGTCGAGGTACACGAGGTGTTTCTGGACGACGCCCTGCGGCTTTCGGGCGAGCAAGAAGAGGCCGACTTTAACGCCCGCGAGCGCGAGGCGCTACGCCGCCTGGTGTCGCTCTCCAATCCGGACTGGGACGTGCTGTTCGATATCTTCCAGCGCCGCCGCGTGCATCCGCTCTCATTTTTGCAGAGTCGCACATTTATGGATATCTTTCGCGACGTGTGCCTGGCCGAGTACCCCTACACGCCCTTTGCCGATGCATTCCACACCATGCGCTCCATGTTGCTTCCCGTGCTCTACCTGTTGGGCAGCAAGGTGCCGGTGGCCGATGTGTACCATGCCATCTCGACCGGCTACGGTGGCCTGCTCGCCTGCCTTGGCTCAAGCGTTCACCATGCGCCGGTGCTGCTGACCGAGCATGGCATCTATACCCGTGAGCGCGAGGAAGAGATCATTCGCGCCGACTGGGTGGTGCCCTCGTTTAAGGACCGCTGGATTCGCTTTTTCTACCTGCTTTCGGAGGAGATCTACCGTCGCGCCTTCCGCGTGACGAGTTTGTTCCATAACGCCCGTAAGACGCAGATCGACATGGGCTGCGATGCGGACAAATGCTTGGTCATCCCCAACGGCATCCAGTTTGACCGCTTTAAGGACATTCCCTTAAAGCCCGATGACGGCTGGGTGGACATTGGCGCGGTGGTGCGCCTGGCGCCCATCAAGGACGTCAAGACCATGATCTATGCCTTCTTTGAGCTGCACGAGCGCCTGCCCCGCGTGCGCCTGCACATTATGGGCGGCGTGGATGACGAGGAGTACGGCGCCGAGTGTCACGCGCTGGTCGATACCCTGGGCGTGCGCGACTTGATCTTTACCGGCCGCGTCAACGTGGTCGAGTACATGGAAAAGCTCGACTTTACCATTTTGACGAGCATCTCCGAGGGCCAGCCGCTCAGCGTGCTGGAGTCGCTTGCAGCGCGCCGTCCCTGCGTGACGACTGAGGTCGGCTGCTGTCGCGAGCTTCTCGAAGGCGCCCCGGGCGATGACTTTGGCGTGGCGGGTTTTGTGACGCCGCCTATGTATCGCAAGGGCTTGGCCGATGCTATGGAACGCATGTGCACAAGCCGCGCTCGTCGCATTGAGATGGGGGAGCGTGGCCAGCGTCGCGTTGCCACGTACTTTTTGCACGAGCAGATGCTCGCCAACTATCGCGCGCTGTACGACGAGACGGCGCGCGCGTTTGACCTGCCCAGAGAGGGGGAGTAGCCGGTGGCCGGAATCGGTTTTGAGCTCAAACGCCTATTTAGGCGCAAGGGTCTGTTTGCCACGATGCGCGCCTATGGCTACGCCGGCATTGTGTGCACGGGCCCCATGCTGCTTGGCGTGCTGCTGCAGGTGGGTATTTTGGTGCTGTGCGGTCTGTGGGGTGTGGGCCGCGCCAACCAGGATCTGCTGGTGTGCATGGTGACCTATACGCTGCTGGCCTCGCTTGCGCTCACGAGCTTTTTCTCCATGCCGGTCACGCGCTTTTTGGCTGATATGTTGTTTGCCGAGCGCGAGGATGAGATCCTGCCTTCGTTTTGGGGCTCCAATGCTGTCATGCTCGTTGCGGGCACGGTGCTCTACGGCGTTTTTTTGCTGTTCTCGGGGGCCACGCTGCTGCAGGGGCTGCTGTGCCTGTGGCTGTTCAACATTATGATCGTCAACTGGAATGGCATGAGCTACCTCACGGCCATCAAAGATTACCGCGGTATCCTGTGCAGCTTTGCGGCTGCCATTGGTGTGGCGTGCCTGTGCGCCCTGGCCGCGCTGGCACTGGGGCTGCCGCCGGTCGAGGGCCTGTTGGCGTCAATCGCCCTAGGCTACGGCGTCATGCTCGCCTGGGATGTGGTACTGCTGTACCGGTATTTTCCACGGAGTGACCGGAGTCCCTGGCGTTTTTTGCGCTGGCTCGACCAATTTATGCCGCTTGCGCTTACGGGGCTGTTTACCAACTTGGGGCTTTTCGCACACCTGGTTATTATCTGGGCGGGCCCTATTGGCGTGCAGATCAAAGGCCTGTTTTACGGGGCTCCTTACCATGACGTTCCGGCACTCATTGCGTTTTTGACCACACTCGTCACGACCGTCAACTTTGTGGTGTCGGTCGAGGTCAATTTCTATCCGCGCTACCGTGACTACTACAGCCTGTTCAACGACGGCGGCGTGGTGGGCGATATTGTGGTGGCCGAGGAGGAGATGCTCTCCACGCTCAACAGCGAACTGCGCTTTTGCGCGCTCAAGCAGCTGTTTGTGACCGCGGCGGTCATCTCGCTCGAGACTACAGTGCTCTCGGCCCTGCCGCTGGGCTTTAACAATCTTATGCACGGGTATTTTCGCACGTTATGCGTAGGCTACGGCCTGTATGCCGTGGGCAACACGATCCTGCTTATCTTGCTGTACTTTACCGACTACAAGGGAGCCGTTCTGGCCTCGGGCCTGTTTGCCGGTGTGGCGGGGCTCGCGACCGCCGTGTCGTTGCTTTTGCCGCAGCAGTTTTACGGCTTTGGCTTTTTGTTGGGTGCGGTGGTGTTTTTTATCGTGGCGCTGCTGCGGCTCGATACCTATACCGCCAACTTACCGTATCGTATCCTGAGCCAGCAGCCCATTGTGGCGACCGACAAAACGGGTCGTTTTATACAGCTGGGCCGCTTGCTCGACCGTGCCGAGCAGCGCTATGAGGAAGGCCGCCATAAGGGTGTGCCGCACGGCGCGTTTCAGCGCGCAGTAGTTCGCGTGTATCGCAACCATTGGGGAGGTTCTGATGATCGATAAGTTGATGTCTCGCCGCTGTCTGATCGAGGCGGCTGCCGGCGCGCTGCTGCTTTCGGGCTGCTCATCTCAGGACGAATCCTCGACAAATAAGGTAAAAAAGCAGGGCAAGATTAAAAAGGTCGAGGCCTCCGACCAGTCCAAGCACCTGCGTGATAAGGACGAGCTGTACGAGGTCTATGATGACTCGGGCATTGTGACCATGTATCTGACGGTCTCTCGCGGCAACAGCTCCGAGAACACGGACCATAGCTGGGCCGAGATCAACACGTACTCGGTGTATGACTATGCCGACATGGGCGTGACGCGCTATCAGGTTATGGGCCTGCTGCAGCCGGGCGACGAAGACGGCCCGGTGGCCGGCGAGGTTGGCTATGGCGAGGACGCGCCCAATGCCACCGTGCAGGTGCGCGGCCAGACATCGAGCTCCTACACGCAAAAGAATTACAAGGTGGAGCTCAAAAAAGGCAAGGGCACCTGGCGCCAGCAGCGCGCGATTGCGCTCAACAAGCACATGGGCGAGGGTATGCGTTTTCGCAACAAGATGGCCTACGACCTTATCCGCGGAATTCCCCAGATGATGGGCCTGCGCACGCAGTTTGTGCATCTGTGGGTGTGCGACCAGACCGAAAAGTCCAACGATACCTTTGAGGACTACGGCCTGTTTACGCAGGTGGAGCAGCTCAACAAGACGGCGCTTAAGGCACATGGCCTGGATAAGAGCGGGCACCTGTACAAGGTGAACAGCTTTGATTTCCATCGCTACGAGGACACCATTAAGCTTGCCGACGATCCCGACTACAACCAGGCAAACTTCGAGGGCATGCTCGAGATTAAGGGCGATTCGGACCACACCAAGCTCATCGAGATGCTCGATGCGCTCAACGACGAATCGCAAAAGATCGATAACGTGCTCGACACCTACTTTGATACCGAGAATCTGGTCTATTGGCTGGCGTTTCAGATCCTGACGGGCAACTGCGATACTCAGAACCGTAACTGTTATCTGTACAGCCCGCTCAACTCAAATACCTGGTACTTTTTAGATTGGGATAACGACGGCATGCTGCGTAAGCTGGAGCTTTCTCTTGCCGGGTTCTCGGACTATGCGAGCTGGGAGCGCGGCGTAAGCAACTACTGGGGCAACGTGCTATTCAATCGTGCGCTGCGCAGCAAATCGTTCCGCAGTGAGCTCGACCGCGCCGTAAAGGACCTGCGCTCGTATATGACCGAGGCGCGCCTGGCCAAGATGATTAGACATTATCGCGAGGTTACCGAATCGTTGGTCTTTGCTTCGCCCGATATCGACAATCTGCCTGTCACCAAGGACCAATACGAGCAAATCGCCGCGGCGATTCCCTCCGAGATCGAGGAGAACTACAAGAGCTTTCGCGAGAGCTATAAAAAGCCCATGCCGTTCTACATTGGCGTGCCGCAGATCGATAACGGTAAGCTGCGCATTAACTGGGATGCGTCCTACGATTTTAAGGCGCGCGACATTCGCTATACCGTGGAGCTGGCGCGTGACTATGCCATCAAGGACGTGTTTTTTAAGGCCGAGGACGTGCTGCTGCCTGAGGTGACCTGCGATGCGCCCGATACCGGCCAGTATTTTGTGCGCGTGCGTGTCACCAACTCAGACGGCTATACGCAAGATGCGTTTGACTACTATGTGACCGACGACGGCAAACACTACGGCATGAAGTGTTTTTACGTGCAGGACGGTGGTAAGGTCGTGGAGGACACGTATGAGGAGGGCTAGCGCGCTGCTTGAGCGCCTTACGGCTCCGCCTGTGCGTGCCACGCAGGAGCGTTACCGCCACGAGCTCAAATATCTCATTAACGAGGGCGAGCACGCTGCGCTTGCCTGCCGCATGGCGCCGGTTTTTAAACTGGACAAGTATGCGCGGGCGGGTGTTTACACCATTCGCAGCCTGTACTTTGACGACTACTGCAACTCGGCCTACGAGGAAAAAGACGCCGGTATTCTTATGCGAAAAAAATATCGCGTGCGCATCTATAACGGCGGCGACAAGGTGATTAAGCTCGAGCGCAAAAAGAAGTACGGCAGCTGGATCTACAAGGAGGACGCGCCACTCACGCGTGGCGAGTTTGAGCAGATTCTGGCCGGCGACTACGACTTTTTGCTGAGGAGCCCTTATCCGCTCTGTCGCGAGTTCTACATCGAGTGCATCTGCAACATGATGCGCCCGCGGACCATCGTGGACTACGAGCGTGAGCCGTGGGTGATGGACGAGGGCACCGTGCGCATTACCTTTGATAGCAACGTGCGTGCGGCGGTGGGAAGCTTTGACATCTTTGACGCGACGTTGCCCGCGTTGCCCGTGCTGGAGCCCGGCAAGCTGGTGATGGAGGTCAAGTTTACCGAGTTTTGCCCACAGCTGGTGCGCGATATGGTGCCGCCAGGTGCGGCCGAACTCACGGCGGTCTCTAAGTACTGCCTGTGTTATGACAAGACCGCCTACCTGCGCGGTTTTAACTACTGGGAATCGGATTTTGGGAACCGAGGGGATATTTAGACCATGAGCACCAGGGACTTTTTTAAGAACTCCGTCTTGGAGGCGTTTGGCCAGGTCGACCCTGCCAAGATCGGCCTTTCGCTGCTTGTGGCGCTCGCCATGGGCATCCTGATCTATTACGTGTACAAGCGCTTTTTTACCGGCGTGGTCTATTCGCGCAGTTTTGCTGTAACGCTCGTGGGCATGTGCGTGCTCACCTGCATGGTCACGCTCGCGATCTCGACGAATGTGGTCATCTCGCTCGGTATGGTCGGTGCTCTGTCTATCGTCCGCTACCGTACGGCGGTCAAGGACCCGCTCGACCTGCTGTATCTGTTTTGGTCCATTACCACGGGCATTACGGCGGGAGCCGGTATGTATGCGCTCGTGGGGCTCACGGCGGTGGTGATCGTGGTGATGATTGCCGGCTTTGCGAGCCACCAGGACAAGGCGCGCGTGTACATGATGGTCATCCACTACACGGGTCAGACCACCGGCGACGATATCGTGCGTGCATTTGGGCGCACCAAGTTCACCGTTAAATCCAAGACCATGCGCGGTGACAGGGTGGAGATGGCCGTCGAGGTGTTCTCGGACGGCGTGGATATGCCCTATGCCGACGCCATCCGCGCGCTCGATGGTGTGGAAGATCTAACGCTCATCCAGTACAACGGCGAATATCACGGGTGATTTTGTTCCGGCGTTTTAACAAACGCCGGACCGCTCGACGCTGCGCGGACATCTGCCGGGCGATCTGCCGCTCAAACCGTCGCTTGCGTACATAAAGTACGCGTCGCTCCTCTTTCGCGGCACCTCGCCACGGCAGCTGCCCGCTCGCTGGCGTACGATCTTCATGAATGGTTTATTCGGTTCGGTTTTTGGGGACGGTGTTGCGTGGACGTGCAACAGTTAGAAGAGGACTGGGCTGTCAGGGCTGGTGCGCGTGAGGCGCGTCTTGTTGCGGCCTCGCACGTGCCGGCGGCGCTGTCGCTGCTGGGGATTGTGCGTCCCAGCGATCGCCTGGTCGTGTTTGCCGATGACTTTGCCGATGCGTTTGCGCGCGGCTTTGATGCCTGCGACGTTGTGCTCGTGGGGGAGCCGTCGGTTGCGGCGTTTGCCGCCGCGTCCGAGGGTTTTGCCACCGCGTTTGATGCCGAGGTGCCGCACCTGTGGTGGTTTGTGAATTCAATCGGCGGCTTTGGCCTGCGTGTTCCCGATTTGCGCGCGCTGGGTCGGGCGGCGCGTGAGGCTCATGCGCTGCTGGTTGTGGACAACACCGTGGCGTCGGCTTTTGGCTGCGATTCGCTGCGGCTGGGTGCCGCGCTGTCGCTCGAGGCACTCGACCGTGTGTGTGCCGGCGAAGCTCCGCGCAAGCTCGTCGCCGTCTCGGTGGCGCGCTCGCAGCTCAAGCGCCATCGTGTGGATGCAGCTGCCGAGTGCACGCATGCCCTGCTTGAGGGCTGCGGCTTGGCCAAGCTTGATTTGACTGCTGACGAGGCCGACGTGCTGGAGCGCGGGCTGGACTCGCTCGATGCTCGCATGCAGGCTCACTTCGACCGCGCACGTGCACTGGCCGAGTATCTGGCTGCCAACGAGATGGTGCGCAACGTGCGCTATCCAGGGCTGGGTTCGCATCCCGATCATGCGGTTGCAACGGGAATCCTCGAGCACGGCTTTGGCCCGGCAGTTGAGTTTGACCTTATCGAGCGAAGTGCGGGTGAGCTGTTCGACACATTGCCGGGGGAGTTCCGCACGTCGCCCGCCGGCGGCGCAACGACACGCCTTTCGGCCCCACGCGGCAAGCAGGGGAGCGCCATCCGCCTCTTCGCCGGCACAGACGACCCTCTGCAGGTGGCTGCCACTCTCGATAACGCCCTTCGCAAGTAGCTAATCGGGGTCTGTGTCACGAAAACGGCCTATTTACTACGTTTAAGCAATAGGGGTCGACCACACCCGCCTATTTTGAAAATAACCAAGCTGTTTACCAGCGGTTTTAATTTCATAATGTCCGGTATGGTCGTGGGTATTCAACTAAACGTAGTAGATGGGCCCGTTTTGTGGCGCGAGCCTCAACCCGAGGGCGCTGTGGGCTAAAAACCGCCCAAAAGGACTACTCCGCGTTGATGTTGGCGATGAGGGCGTCGGCCTTGGCAGCGATGACGTTGTTGATATCGGCCTGTAGCTCCTCGTAGACCGCTATGGCTCGCTCGCCGGCCGGCGTGAGCGTGGATCCGCGTGCGCCGTCGCGCTCGATGAGTTTGCATCCCAGCTGCCCTTCGGCCTCGTTCACGATGCGCCAGGCCTTAGAATACGCCATGCCCATGCTCTTGGCGGCGCGGTTGAGCGAGTGCTCGCGGGCGATGCCCTGCAGCAGCAAGACACAACCGTGGCCGAACACGCCCGGCAGATCTTTGTCGCACGCTTGAATGACCAGCTTTGCCGTCGTCTTGTACTCCATGTGCTTCACGTCTTCCCGCTAAAGTGTTTGCTGGGCAAACGCAAAGCCTGCGTCAAACCCTCGTGTGCTCTTTCTAAACCATGCATTGTAGCAGTCAAAGTGCGTTAAGATACTTCCCCAGTATTGGGCGCCCAAGGTTGGGCTGGGTCCTACGAGGCCTGCAGCCGACCGGTCGCATGGAAAAAGGAGAAACATGGCTACGTTCTTTCCCGGTGAGTCCCACACGTTTTCGGAGTATCTGCTGGTCCCTGGTTACTCGTCTTCGCAGTGCATCCCCAACAACGTCTCTCTTAAGACGCCGCTAACCCGCTTCAAGCGCGGTGAGAAGCCGGCAATCACCCTGAACATCCCCATGGTTTCCGCCATCATGCAGTCCGTCTCGGGCGTCGACATGGGTGTCGCGCTCGCTACCGAGGGTGGCCTGTCCTTCATTTACGGTTCTCAGACCCCCGAGTCCGAGGCTGCTATGGTCAAGGCCGTCAAGGATCACAAGGCTGGCTTCGTTCAGTCCGATTCCACGCTGACACCCGACATGACCATGGAGCAGGTCATCGAGCTTAAGGAGAAGACCGGCCACTCCACCATGCCGGTCACCGACGACGGCACTCCCAAGGGCAAGCTCCTGGGCATTGTCACCAGCCGTGACTATCGTCCCAGCCGCGATGACCACCAGAAGAAGGTCTCCGAGTTCATGACCCCGCGCGAGCAGCTCATCGTGGGCGACAAGAACATCAGCCTCAAGGTTGCCAACGACGTCATCTGGGACAACAAGCTCAACGCCCTACCTATCGTCGACGACAACGATCACCTTATGGGCATCGTCTTCCGCAAGGACTACGACAGCCACAAGACCAACCCCAACGAGCTGCTCGATAACGACAAGCGCTATATGGTCGGCGCCGGTATCAATACCCGCGACTATGCCGAGCGCGTGCCGCTGCTCATCGAGGCCGGTGCCGATGTCCTGTGCATCGATTCTTCCGAGGGCTTCAGCGAGTGGCAGAAGCGCACCATCGAGTGGATCCGCGCCAACTACGGCGAGGACGTCAAGGTCGGTGCCGGTAACGTCGTCGACGCCGAGGGCTTCCGCTTCTTGGCCGACTGCGGGGCCGACTTCATCAAGGTCGGTATCGGCGGCGGTTCCATTTGCATCACCCGCGAGACCAAGGGCATCGGCCGTGGCCAGGCCACCGCGCTGATCGACGTCTGCCGCGCCCGTGACGAGTACTACGAGGAGACCGGTGTCTACGTGCCCGTGTGCTCCGACGGCGGTATCGTCTACGACTACCACATGACGCTCGCCCTTGCCATGGGTGCCGACTTTATGATGCTGGGCCGTTACTTCGCCCGCTTTGACGAGAGCCCGACCGAGCGCGTCAACGTCAACGGTCAGTACATGAAGGAGTACTGGGGCGAGGGTTCTGCGCGTGCCCGCAACTGGCAGCGCTACGACCTGGGCGGCGCCGCGAAGCTCAGCTTCGTCGAGGGCGTCGACTCCTACGTTCCCTACGCCGGCTCCCTCAAGGACGGTGTGGGCGGCACGCTCTACAAGGTCAAGTCCACGATGTGCAACTGCGGCGCCCTCTCGATCCCCGAGCTCCAGGAAAAGGCACGTCTGACCTTGGTCTCCTCGACCTCGATCGTCGAAGGCGGAGCCCACGACGTCGTAGTCAAGGACTCCCAACAGAGCGTAACGTATCGATAAGATAAGACCTGCACATAAAGGTTGAGCCTCAACCACGTTATTTAGATAAAGCGAGATGCCTGCAAGTCGCAGGCATCTCGCTTGTTGTATTTGCTATCATCAGTCAAGTTAACCTTAGGGTCGGGCGGCTTAGCTTTGTTCGCTACAAGTTCCGCACGCAAAGAAGAGCACTTAATGTGCTCTTCGTCTTGCGCAGGACTGTCCGCAGTAGCGAATAAAGCTAAGCCGACCGACCCCATTAAAGATTAAAGGAGCTGATATGTGCGATTGCACAGATCATAAGGATGAGATCCCTGCCTACGACGCGCAGGCCATTGAGTCCAAGTGGATGAAGGCCTGGGAGGACTCCAACCTCTTTGCCGTCGACACCGACGCCAGCAAGCCCAAGAAGTACGTGCTCGAGATGTTCCCGTATCCGTCGGGCGACCTGCACATGGGCCACGCGCGCAACTATACCATCGGCGATGCCATGGCCCGTCAGGCCCGCATGCGCGGCTACGATGTGCTGCACCCCATCGGCTTTGACGCCTTTGGCCTACCTGCCGAGAACGCCGCCATCAAGCACAACACGCAGGCTGCCGCCTGGACGTATAAGAACATGGACCAGGCGCTCGCCACGATGAAGCGCATGGGCTTCTCCTACGATCTGGATCGCATGGTTAAGACCTGCAGCCCCGATTATTACCGTTGGGGTCAGTGGATCTTTGAGAAGTTGTGGGAAAAGGGCCTGGTCTACCGCAAGAAGAACCCGGTCAACTGGTGCCCCACCTGCAAGACCGTTCTGGCCAACGAGCAGGTCACCGAGGGCAAGTGCTGGCGCTGCGGCACCGAGCCCGAGAAGCGCGACCTGGAGCAGTGGTACTTCAAGATTACCGAGTACTCTCAGGAGCTGCTCGATGACCTGGAGAAGCTCCCCGGCTGGCCCGAGCGCGTCAAGCAGATGCAGGCCAACTGGATCGGTCGTTCCGAGGGCGCCGAGGTCGACTTTACCCTGTGCGACAAGGATGGCGAGCCCATCGAAGGCGACGAGGGTAAGATCACCGTCTTCACCACGCGAGCCGACACGCTCTTCGGTGTCTCCTTCTTTGTCCTGGCTCCCGAGTACGCTCGTCTGCACGAGCTCGTCGAGGGCACGGAGTACGAGGAGGCCGTGACTAAGATCGTCGAGGACTCCAAGCATATCTCTGCCGTCGAGCGTGCCCAGGGCACCCTCGAGAAGCACGGTGCTTTTACCGGCCGCTACGTGGTGAACCCCGTCAACGGCGAGAAGGTCCCCGTGTGGGTTGCCGACTACGTCGTGTCCGACTACGGCACCGGTGCCGTCATGGCTGTTCCTTGCGGCGACCAGCGCGACTTTGAGTTCGCCCGCAAGTATGACCTGCCTATTGTGCCGATTATCCTGGACGATGACGACCGCGCTGCCGTCGAGGCCAGCGGCGAGACCATCGATACCTTCCATGCCGAGACTGTCGACTGGGACTGCGCCCACGCTGCCGAGGGCACGCTCGTCCAGTCCGGCAAGTACACCGGCATGCGCGGTGGCAAGCACTCCGAGGGCGAGGCTGCAATCGTGGCCGACCTCGAGGCCATGGGCTGCGGCCGCCGCAAGGTCGAGTTCCGTCTGCGCGACTGGCTCATCAGCCGTCAGCGTTATTGGGGTAACCCCATCCCGGCCATCCATTGCGAGCACTGCGGCATCGTGCCCGTGCCCGAGGACCAGCTGCCGGTGACGCTGCCCGAGAACCTGGACCTGGGTGCCGGCGAGACCCTCGCCGAGTGCAAGGAGTTCTACGAGACCACCTGCCCGGTCTGCGGCCGTCCGGCCAAGCGTGAGACCGATACCATGGACACCTTCACCTGCTCCAGCTGGTATTACCTGCGCTATACCGATCCGCACAACGCCGAGCTGCCCTTCTCCCGCGAGGCCGCAGATCGTTGGATGCCCGTCGATAACTACATCGGCGGTATCGAGCACGCCATTTTGCACCTGCTCTACAGTCGCTTCTTTACCAAGGCGCTGCGCGACCTGGGCCTGCTGAGCGTTGACGAACCCTTTACCAACCTGCTGTGCCAGGGCATGGTCAAGGACGAGAACGGCGACACCATGTCCAAGTCCAAGGGCAACGTCGTGCCCCCGAGCTCGGTCATCGAGCCCTACGGCGCCGACACTATGCGTCTGGCGATCCTGTTTATCGCCCCGCCCGAGAAGGATTTCGACTGGGATCCCAAGGCCGTCGAGGGCGCTAACCGCTTCATTAAGCGCGCCTGGCGTATCGTGTGGCAGCTCGTCCAGTCCGGCGACGCCAACGTGGCCTTTGACAAGTCCGTGCTCGACGAGGTCGCGAAGAAGCTTTATCGCGAGCGTCATCGCACCATCGCCAAGTGCACCGAGGACTTCGACCGCGGCCAGTTCAACACCGCGATCTCGGCTGTCATGGAACTCGTCAACGCCGCGAGCGCCTACCTCAACGCTACTGAGGGCGCTGATCGCGACAAGGCGCTGTGCTACGGCGTGGCCAAGGATATCGTGAGCGTCCTTGCCCCCATCTGCCCGTTCTGGGCCGACGAGCTGTGGCATGAGGCACTTGGCTGCGAGGGCAACGCCTACACCGCCGCCTGGCCCGAGTTCGACCTGGCCGAGTCCATCGAGGACACGGTGCAGATCGTCGTACAGGTGCTCGGCAAGGTCCGTGGCCGCATCGACGTCGCCCGCGACGCCTCCAACGAGGAGATGCAGGCTGCCGCTGAGGAAGCCGTTGCCAAGTGGCTCGAGGGCAAGACGGTCGTCAAGGCCATCTGCGTGCCCGGCAAGCTGGTTAACCTGGTGGTCAAGTAAGCGCTGCGCGCATAGCTGGCATCAAAAAACGAGGGACGATTACGCAGGGAGTCGCCCCTCTTTTTGATTAAGGATACTTGCGACAACACTCAATTATCCATTTCTTGTGGAGAACCTGTGCTCAGGCTGACCTGCGGGTTTGTGTTGTGGTTGCACGTTTGTGCAGGTATTGGTATAGTTTGCTTGCAAATGAAGTTGTAATTGAAAGAAGTGGGGTTTCGGCCCCGCTTCTTTTTTGTATGGATGGAGGTGCCGCAATGGTCAAGACCAAGACCGAGCAGGCGATCATCGACGCGCTCGAGGCCGTTGCTCCCCAGCACGATGTCGACATCGTCGACGTTGAGCTCGTGGGTGCCACCAAGGCCCCCTGCGTGCGCGTGCGTATCGAGGGTGCCGAGGGTCAGAGCCTGTCGCTCAATGACGTCACGGCCAACACCAAGTGGGTCGGCGATGTGATTGAGGAGCTCGACCCCATCTCTTCGAGCTATACGCTCGAGGTGTCGAGCCCGGGTATGGCGCGCCCGCTGCGCCGTCCGAGTGACTTTGCCCGCTTTGTGGGTGAGAACTGCGAGCTCACCTCCACCGCCACCGAGGGCCGTCGCAAGTATGCCGGCAAGATTGCCGCCGCCACCGAGACGAACCTTACCCTCGAGCTCGAGGACGGCGAGTCCGTTACCCTCGATTTCTCTGATGTTAAAAAGTGCAAGTTGAAGCCCACCTATGACTTCAAGCCCGCGAAGGAAGGAAAGTAAGATGGCAGCATCCGACATGATGTCCGCCCTGATGGAGCTTTGCCAGGAGAAGCACATCGACCAGCTCTACCTGATCGACCGCCTGGAGCAGTCGCTCGCCAAGAGCTATGCCGAGATCCTGCATCTTGAGTGGGGCGCCAAGGTGACCATCGACCGCACCACCGGCAAGATCTACGTCTACCGCCTTGAGCCGATCGACGATTCCATGGACGAGGAGGGCAACTTCACCGAGTTCGAGGAGATCGACGTCACCCCCAAGAACACGAGCCGCATCGCTGCCCAGCACGCCAAGGCCGAGATCAACGCCATCGTGCGCAACTCCGCCCGCGAGCAGATCTACGAGGAGTTCTCCGGCCGCATCGGTGACCTCATCAGCGGTACCGTGCTGCAGTCCACGCCCGACTTCACCATCGTCAAGATCCGCGAGGGCGTCGAGGCCGAGCTGCCGCACTTCGATCAGCGTCGTTACGAGAACGAGCGCAACGAGCGTCCGATGGGCGAGCGCTACCTGCACAATCAGCACATCAAGGCCGTGATCATCGACGTTCGCGACCCCAACTCCAACCTGCAGCCGGTTCGTGGCGAGCACAGCCGTCCGCCGATTGTCATCTCCCGTACCCACCCCGAGCTCATGCGTCGTCTGTTTGAGCAGGAGGTGCCCGAGATCTATGAGGGCACCGTCCAGATCAAGTCGATCGCCCGCGAGCCCGGCCAGCGCTCCAAGGTCGCCGTCCACTCGCTCGACGATCGCCTGGATCCCGTTGGCGCCTGCGTCGGCCCCAAGGGCAGCCGTGTTCGCGCCGTCGTGGGCGAGCTCCGTGGCGAGCGCGTCGACGTCATCCTGTGGGATGCCGATCCGGCCGTCTACGTCGCCAACGCCCTGTCGCCTGCTAAGGTCACTCGCGTCCTTATTGACGAGGAGAAGGCCTACGCCGGCGTTATCGTGCCCGACGACCAGCTGTCCCTCGCCATCGGCAAGGAGGGCCAGAACGCCCGCCTCGCCGCGCGCCTGACCGGCTGGCACATCGACATCAAGTCCGAGACCCTTGCCGCCGACATCCTCAAGAACGTTCCCGTTCACGAGGAGCCCGCCGCCGACCTGATCGGTGACGAGGAGGATGAGGACGTCCGTCGCTGCGAGTTCGTGTCCGAGGACGGCATCCAGTGCCGCAATCAGGCCCGTCCCGGCTCCCGTTTCTGCGGTGTCCACGACACCGACGCCTTCGATGATGCGGAGGACCTGATCTAGCGCGCGGTCGCGCCGGGCAGGTCCCGGCGCATACCCCACGCTCGTTCAGTCTCTAGGCACCCAAGGTGCCAGAAAGGGTAGGTGAAGTCATATGGCAAAAGTCCGTGTGTCCACCCTGGCCAAAGAGTTCGGCATGACCTCCAAGGAACTGATGGGTCATCTCGCCGAATTGAAGATTCCCGCTAAGTCCGCTTCCTCCGCTCTGGAGGACGCCTACGTCGCTATGGTCCGCAAGCAGCTCGCCTCGGTGATCGAGGCCCGCGCCCAGGAAGTCGAGGCCGCCAAGCAGGCCGAGGAGCAGGCAGCCGCCGCCGAGGAGGCAGCGCGCGCTGCCGAGGCCGAGCGCGAGCGCATCGCCGCCGAGAAGGCACGCGAGGAGGAGCGCCGCCAGTTCGCCGCCGCCCAGGCTGCCGAGGAAGCCGCCCGCGCCGAGGCCGAGGCCAAGAAGAAGGCCGAGCAGGAGCGTCTTGCTCGCGAGAAGGAGGAGGCTGCCCGCGAGGCCCAGCGCCGCGCCGTTCCCGCTTCCGACTCCGGTTCGCGCTTCCGTTCGCTGCTCGACCAGATCGCCGCACAGGAGACCGTGCTCAAGGAGAAGAAGGACGCCGAGCAGAAGGCCAAGGCCGAGCGCGCTGCCGAGCGCGGCAACCGTCGTGGCGGCAACAACGACCGTCGCGGTGGCCGTCGTAACGATCGCAACGCCTCCGATAACAACTCCGAGCGCAACGCCTCCGAGAGCCGTCCCCACAGCCATCGCACCAATGCCAGCAACAACGTCGCTGCCGGTATGGACTTCCCCAACCCCGACAAGCAGGGCAAGGGCAAGAAGCGCAAGGGCGGTCACAACAACGAAGAGGACCACTACAGCCGCATGGCTCGCGAGGCCGAGGAGTACAGCCGCGAGAAGGTGCTCGAGGAGGCTCGTGCCGCCGTCGAGGAGGCCTCTCGCGAGTCCACCGGTCGCCGCAAAAAGCGCAAGGAGAAGCGCGAGCGCGAGGCCGCTAAGGCTCAGGAAGAGCGCAAGATTGAGGAGGCGCTGGCCCAGGGCGTGAACCCCGAGGACCTCGACGCCATCAAGGTCTCCCAGGGCGTTACCGTCCAGGAGCTCGCCGAGGCGCTCGACGTTCCGGCCAACGACATCATCAAGCGCCTGTTCCTGCTGGGCACGCCGCTTACCATGACGCAGTCCATGTCCGACGACCTCGTCGAGCTCGTTGCCGACGACCTGGGCCGTCAGATCAAGATCATCACTCCCGAGGAGGAGAACACCTTCTCGTTCTACGACGATCCCGCCGACCTTAAGCCGCGTGCCCCGGTCGTCACCGTCATGGGCCACGTCGACCACGGCAAGACGAGCCTGCTCGACGCCATCCGTCACACCGGCGTCGCTGCCGGCGAGGCGGGCGGCATTACCCAGGCCATCGGCGCTTCGCAGGTCATGATCAACGACCGCAAGATCACTTTCATCGATACCCCCGGTCACGCCACCTTTACGGCCATGCGTGCCCGCGGCGCCAAGGTGACCGACATCGTCATTCTGATCGTGGCTGCCGACGACGGCGTCATGCCCCAGACCATCGAGTCGATCAACCACGCCAAGGCCGCCGGCGTTCCTATCGTCGTCGCCGTCAACAAGATCGATAAGCCGGGTGCCAACCCCGACCGCGTGCGCCAGGAGCTCACCGAGTACGGCATCATCCCCGAGGAGTGGGGCGGACAGAACATGTTCGTCAATATCTCGGCCAAGCAGAAGATCGGTATCGACGACCTTCTGGAGACCGTGCTGCTCCAGGCAGATGTGCTCGAGCTCAAGGCCAACCCGGACACCTTTGCCTCCGGCAACGTCCTCGAGGCCAAGCTCGACAAGGGCCGCGGCTCGGTCGCTACCGTGCTCGTGACCCGCGGTACCCTGCACGTGGGCGATACGCTGGTCGCCGGCCTCACCTACGGCCGCGTCCGCGCCATGCTCGACCCCAAGGGCCGCGCCGTCACCGAGGCCGGTCCCTCCGACGCCGTCGAGATCCTGGGTCTGCAGTCCGTACCCAACGCCGGTGACGAGTTCCGCGTGTTCGAGGACGAGCGCGAGGCTCGTGCCCTTGCGGACGAGCGTTCGCTCAAGGCCCGTATCGAGGAGCAGAGCCGCGTCAAGCACGTCACGCTCGAGAACCTCTTTGAGACCATTGCCGACGCCGAGGTCAAGGAGCTCAACCTGATCATCAAGGCCGACGTCCAGGGCTCTATCGAGGCTCTTCAGGACTCGCTCGACAAGATGGATCAGTCCGAGGTCCGCATCAACACGATCCACTCCGCCGTTGGCGCCATCAACGAGACCGACGTCGTCCTGGCCGACGCTTCCAACGCCATCATCATCGGCTTTGGTGTCCGTCCCGACGGCAAGGCCCGCTCCGCTGCCGAGCGCGAGGGCGTCGAGATCCGTTGCTACGACGTCATCTACAAGTGCCTTGAGGAGCTCGACGCTGCCCGTATCGGCATGCTCAAACCCACCGAGGTCGAGGTTTCCACGGGTACCGCGACTGTCCTGGACACCTTCAAGGTGCCCAAAGTCGGTATCGCCGCCGGTGTCCGCGTCGAAGAGGGCGAGATCGCCGCGACCGATTCCGTGCGTCTGGTGCGCGACGGTATTGTGGTCTTCAACGGCAAGATCGCCTCGATGCGCCACTACAAGGATGAGGCCAAGAGCCTCAAGAGCGGTTCCGAGGGCGGCATTGGCCTGGAGAACTTCCAGGACATCAAGCCCGGCGACCAGATCGAGGGTTACCGTATCGACCAGGTTGCCCGTACCGAGTAGGGGGTAGCGCTATGAAGCAAACGCAGGCAACCCGCCGTCTGGGCGAGCAGCTTCGCGAGAAGCTCGGTTATATCCTGCTCTTTGAGGTTTCCGATCCGCGTCTCGACCTGGTTACTTTGACCGCGGTCGAGGTCGCGGTGGACCGTTCGTTCGCGCGCGTGTACGTGTCGTGCGATGCGAGCCGCTACGACGAGGTCATGGGGGCGCTCGCAAGCGCCAAGGGCCGTATTCGCAGCCTGTTGGCTCGCTCGCTCGATTGGCGCGTCACGCCCGAGCTCGATTTTCGCATCGATCGCTCGACCGACGAGGCCGAGCGCATCACGCGTGCGCTGGAAAACGTTCCCGCCACGCTTGCGATCGAAAAGGACGAGGACGGCTATCCGATAGCGGATGCCGCCCAGGAGGCAGCTTTAGATGACTAATTCCGCCGACCTCGCCTCGTGCGAGTCTGCAGATATTCAGCGACGCATCCTCGAGCTCATCGAGGGTGCGTCCTCCATTGCGATTTCGGGACACACTTCTCCCGATGGCGATGCCTTGGGCTCCGTTTTGGGTCTGGGCCTTTCGCTCATGAAGTTTTTCCCCAACAAGGACATTGCGCTGCTGCTGGCAGATGATGACCCAGTTCCGCGCATTTACCGCTTTATGGAAGGCTCCGATCGCCTGACGCCGGCATCTGCGTACACCGGCAATCCGGACCTGTTCATCTCGGTGGACGTGCCGGTCGTCGAGCGTCTCAATAATTCCGCCGAGGTGCTTCGTCGCTCCAAGCATGTGGTGTGCTTCGATCACCATCCGGCGCGCGAGGAGTTTGCCGAGCTCAGCCTGAGGCGCGTCGAAGCTGCAGCCTGCGCCATGATCATCGACCGCTTCTTGGACAATTGCGGCATTGTCGCACGTGATGGCGTTGCGACCTGCCTGCTGTGTGGCTTGGTTACCGATACCGGCCGTTTTCAGTACCAAAACGCCGATGCAGCCGCGTTCCATGCAGCCTCGCGTCTGGTTGCCCACGGCGCCGATCCGGCGCGTGTGGCACTCGAGGTTTACCAGAGCATGCGCGTTGAGTTTTTGCACCTCAAGTCCATCGTTATGGGCCGCATTAAGACGGTGGCCCACGGGCGCGTCGCGTATAGCTACGCGTACCAGAGTGACCTTGAGGCCTGCGGTGTCACCTCGGATGAGTGCGACGGTCTGGTTGACGTGGTGCGCTCGGTGATGGGCGTCGAGGTCTGTCTGTTCCTGAAGGGCATTGAGGGCGATACCAAGGTGCGCGGCAACCTGCGCTCCAAGGGCGACCTCAACGTGTCCGAGATCGCTGCTGCCTTTGGCGGAGGCGGACATCCCGCTGCCGCCGGTTTCTCCAACAACGGAACGATTCTCGAGACGCTCACCGTGGCACTTCCCATGCTGGCCGAGCTGGTAGGGGAGGATCCCGCTTCGGTGACCGTCGAGCTTTAACTTTTTGGATGGTACATGGCTCGTCGTACGCCTTCACAACTGAATATGCTGCTCGCCGTCGATAAGCCGGTGGGATGCACGTCCCACGATGTGGTCTCGCAATGCCGACGCGCCCTCCATGAGCGGCGCGTCGGCCATGCCGGCACGCTCGACCCCATGGCATCGGGTGTCATGGTGGTGGGCGTGGGCCAGGCCACCCGTCTGCTGGGTATGCTAACCCTCGATACCAAAAGCTATGTCGCCGACATTTCGTTTGGTGCCGAGACCAATACCGATGATGCGGAGGGCGAGGCGGTCCGCACAGTGGCTGTTGCCAACGAGCTCCGCGATCCTGCCTATGCCCGTGAGCACTTGGCCGCCATGTTGGGTCCGCAGATGCAGGTGCCGCCGGCGTTTTCGGCTATCTCGGTCAATGGCGTTCGCGCCTACAAGTCTGCTCGCGAGGGCAATGCGGTTGACCTACCTCCGCGCCCCGTCGAGGTTTATGCCGCCGACCTGATCGCCGTGGGCGGCGAGGGTGATACGTGTGTGTGGACCGTGGCGTTCTCGGTGAGCAAGGGCACCTACATTCGTGCGCTCGCTCGCGACCTGGGCCGCGCCTGCGAGAGCGCCGCGCACATTTCCGCGCTGCGCCGCACGGCCTCCGGTGTTGTTTCCATTGGCGCCTGTCATGCGGTGGAGGAGCTTTCTCCCGAGTCCGCCGTTGGCTTTGCCCTGGATCCCATTGCGGCCCTGGGCGCCACGCGTGTTGACTTGCCGGGCAATCTTGCCGACGACCTTCTCTGCGGCCGACGCATTCCCGTTGAGCGTGCGCTTGCCGATTTCGATGCCTCGAAGGCGCCGTTTGCGTTGGTGCTCGATGGGGGACTCAAGGCGCTCGCCCGCATCGAGGGTGGCCGCTTTGTCATGGTGCACGTGTTTCCGCAGGCAATCGGCGGTGTTCGATGATGTTGTCCGCTCGCGAGCTCGCGCGTATCTTTTTCGCGGGCGAGTCGGACGAGGCTCGCATCGTTACTGCCGATGCGTTTGATAAGTGTGAGCACCTGGGTGCTGCCTCGATCGCCATTGGCGTGTTCGATGGCGTGCACCGTGGACACCAGGAGCTCATTGCGGTGCTTGTCCGCGATGCCCGTGCCCATGGCTGCAAGGCGGTCGTAGTTACCTTCGATCCCGACCCGGACGTTGTGGTGAGCTCTTCGCCCGCTCGAAAATTGATGACGACGGCCGACCGTCTGCATGCCTTGGCTCAGACCGGGGTCGATGCAGTGGTGGCCGTTCCCTTTACGCCTGAGGTTGCGGCACTCGACCATGTCGGTTTTCTCGCACTGCTGTCGCGCGTGGTTGACATTCGCTCGATTCGCGTTGGTAGCGACTTCAGGCTGGGTCGTGGCGGTGCTTCTGGTGTTGCCGAGATGCGCGCCTGGGGTTCCGAGCACGGCGTTGACGTGTATGGTCACGACCTGCTTTGCGAGGGCGGCGAGGCCATTTGCGCCACCCGTATCCGTCATGAGCTTGGACAGGGCCATGTGGAGCTTGCTGCTGAGTTGCTCGGCCGCCCGTATATGCTGCGTGGCGGTGTTATTCGTGGCCGTCACGAGGGTTCTGACATGGGCTTTCCCACGGCAAACCTGCAGGTTCCCGACGGCATTCAGGTGCCTGCCGATGGTGTGTATGAGGGTCTGGTGCTCGTCGATGACATCGCGTGGCCCGCTGCCGTTAATGTCGGCCTGCCGCCGACGTATGCCGACGATGCCGCTTCATCGCATCTCGAGGCTAACTTAATTGGTTATACGGGCGACCTGTACGGCGCTTCCGTTTCGCTGGCGTTTACGCGCTGGCTGCGTCCCTCGCGTGTGTTCGATTCGCTGGATGAGTTGATTGCGACCGTCGAGGGTAATATCGAGGACATTCGTCACAACTTGGGTGAGCAGGGGGTGAGCATCTGTGATTAGCGATGAGGAAAAAGACCAGGTACGCGCTGCGTCCGACCTAGTCGCCATCGTGCAGGAAACGGTTGAGCTCAAGCCCCGCGGCCATGAGTTTTGGGGCTGCTGCCCTTTTCATGGCGAAAAGACGCCGTCTTTCCACATTATTCCCGCCACGCAGGTGTGGCATTGCTTTGGCTGCGGCGAGGGTGGCGACGTCTTCACTTATATCATGAAGCGCGAGAACCTGAGCTTTCCCGAGTCAATCCGTTATTTGGCCGATCGCGCGGGTATTGAGCTGCACGACACCGGAGACCGTCGCGAGCGCGGTACTAAGCGTGCCCGAATCTACGATCTGTGCGCCGAGACCGCCCAGTTCTACCACACCATGCTTATGCGCGGTAAGGACGGCCGTCCGCGCGAGTACTTTGCCAGCCGCGGCATGGGTGGCGACGTCTGCCGCCGCTACTGCCTGGGCTTTGCACCAGGTCGCAACGCTCTGGTGTCGCACCTGTCCCAGGCGGGTTTTACCCCGCAGGAGATGATCGACGCCAATGTTGCCGTGAGCCGCGGGCGCGGGCAGCTTGCCGACCGCTTCTACGACCGCGTGATGTTTCCCATCTTTGATGAGCAGGGTCACAACATCGCCTTTGGCGGTCGCATCATGGGAGACGGCCAACCCAAGTATCTCAATACCGCCGAGACGAGCGTGTTTCATAAAAAGCGAAACCTCTACGGCTTTAATTGGGCCAAGGAGTTTATCGTCGCGCAGGATACCGCCATTGTGGTGGAGGGCTATACCGACTGCATCGCCTGCTGGGAGGCGGGGATTAAAAACGTCGTCGCCACGCTGGGCACCGCGCTCACGGAGCATCACGTCAAGACGCTCACCCGCTTTGCCAAGCGCATCGTGTATATGTTTGACGGCGATGCCGCGGGCCAGAAGGCCGCCCGTCGCGCGATTCAGTTTATCGAGCAGGATTCGATGGACCTGCGCTGCGTGGTGCTGCCCGACGGCAACGATCCCATGGAGTTCATCACGGCGCACGGCGGAGAAGAGCTGCAGAAACGCATTGACGCCGCCGAGCCGCTCATGGACTTCGTGTACCGTTCGCTGCAGGAGTCGAGCGACATCACCACGCCGGGCGGTCGCGCCAAGGCGCTGGAAGATGCGCTGACGCTTATCTATCCGCTGCGCGACAGCTATATGATCGACACGTACTTTATCCAGATTGCCGACCTGCTTGGTTTGGACCTGGAGACCGTGCGCGCGAGCTCGGGCCGCGTGTTTCGCGACGTCGCCAAGCGCGAAGATGCGGAGCGCCGTCGTGAGCAGAACTATGAACGCCAGCGGGCGCAAGCCGAGCGCTCTGGTAGCGCGGGCGGTCGGACGTCTGGTTCGCAGGGGGCATCTCGCGGTGCTTGGGCATCGGGCGCGACGTCGCCGGTGTTCGCGCCGGTCGAGGAGGAGCCGTACGACTATGTCCCGCTCGATGCCTACGGCGCCGCGCCCGTGGAGGTCGTCGACGATCTGCCGCCGATCGACGTGCCTGATGGTATGGGCGCTGTTCCTGTGGCTGATGGTTCGGGCGCACCGGCTGCGGCGGCGCCGATGGTTCTTACCGATCTTGAGCGCAAGTCCTTGGCAGGGGAGCGCGAGCTGTTGACGATGCTTACTAGCTACCCCGACCTGTTCCGCACGTATGCCGACCGCATCTGCTCCATCGAGTGGGTTGACCCACGTCACGAGTCCATCGCATGGGCCGTGCTGGCAACGCCGCCGGGAACCGATCCTGCAGCCTGCATGGATGCGGCGCGCTCGGTGTGTCCCGAGGCGGCAACGCTTGTGAGCGCCGGGCGCATCTCGGCGACGAGCAAACACCCTACCGAGACGAACATCGTGTTCATGCTCGATACGCTCGAGCTCTACACCATCAAGCGCCGTATGCGTGCCGCGCAGGCCAAGCTGCGCCAAGACCGTTCGCTCGACGATGAGGCCCGTCGCGCGCTGACCGTGCAGGCCGCGCAGGATTCGCAGCGTCAACGCGAGCTGCAAAAGTCGATCGGCGGCGTGGCGGACCCGTTCCGTTTGATCGGCCTGGAGGCCGCGGGCACCGAGCAAGCCTAGATGTTGTGGTCAACCAGCGTATTCTCGCCTATATCCAGTCCTCTTTTTGGGTATAGACGTCAATGTGTGTGCTAAAGTATTGAGTCCTGTGGACTATGAAGGGAGAATCTGTGCCAAAAAAGACTGAGAGCACGGGTACTGGGCTGGAATCCTACGTTGCAAAGCTCATGGGCAACGGCTCAAACAGGACTTCGGTAACCGAGGACGAGATTCAGGTCGCCCTGAAGGATATCGATGTTTCTGACGAGCAGCTCACCGCGGTGTATTCCGCGCTGCGCAACAGCGGCATCCAGATTATCTCCGCGAGCGGTAACGACGACGCCCCCATGGACGTCGACGATGACGATAACGATACCGATACCGACGATTTTGATGACGACGACGAGCACGATTCCGGCTCGCTCGACGATCACGAGCTCAAGATGGCCCGTCAGGCCGACGCCGAGATGGGTTCTTCCAAGAGTAAGAAGAAGCGCACCGTGCGCACGTCCCGTTCACGCTCGCGCGTGCGTGGCATCGATGCCTCCACGGTGATGCTGACCGGCGATCCTGTTCGTATGTACCTCAAGGAGATCGGCAAGGTCGACCTGCTGACCGCCTCCGAAGAGGTCGATCTGGCCATGAAGATCGAGGCCGGTCTTGAGGCCACCGAGAAGCTCGAGGCCGCCGATGCCGGTGAGCTCGAGCTCACGCGTGCCGAGATGCGTCGTCTTACGCGCATTGAGAACGTCGGCCTCGAAGCTAAGCAGGCACTCATCAGCGCAAACCTGCGTCTGGTCGTCTCCATCGCCAAGCGCTATGTCGGCCGCGGCATGCTGTTCCTTGACCTGATCCAGGAGGGTAACCTCGGTCTGATTCGCGCCGTCGAGAAGTTCGACTACCAGAAGGGCTTCAAGTTCTCCACGTACGCCACGTGGTGGATCCGTCAGGCCATTACGCGCGCTATCGCCGACCAGGCCCGTACCATCCGTATTCCCGTGCATATGGTCGAGACTATCAACAAGCTCGTCCGCGTGCAGCGCCAGCTCCTTCAGGACCTGGGTCGCGACCCGACCCCCGAGGAGATCGGTGCCGAGATGGACATGAGCGCCGACCGCGTCCGCGAGATCCAGAAGATCTCGCAGGAGCCCGTGTCGCTCGAGACCCCCATCGGCGAGGAAGAGGATTCCCAGCTGGGCGACTTCATCGAGGACTCCCAGGCAATCGTTCCGCCCGATGCCGCCAGCTTCTCCATGCTGCAGGAGCAGCTCACTCAGGTGCTCGACTCGCTTGCCGATCGTGAGCGCAAGGTTATCGAGCTGCGCTTTGGCCTTGTCGACGGACATCCCCGTACGCTCGAGGAAGTCGGCCGCGAGTTTGGCGTCACGCGCGAGCGTATCCGCCAGATCGAGTCCAAGACCTTGGCCAAGCTCCGCCACCCCAGCCGTTCGAGCAAGCTGAAGGACTATATCGAAAGCTAGTCAAGCAAGAAGCGCCCTCAAGCACATCCGCCTGGGGGCGCTTTCATGTAGTCATTGGGGACGTTCTTGAATGACTAGTCGTTTAAGAACGTCCCCAATGACTAGGCGGAGAAAAATTCTTAAAAAAGTTCTTGCCCTGCGCTGATTCGTCCGTATAATAAACTTCGTTGCTTGAGAGCACGCACCTATTCCTCGGTAGCTCAATGGTAGAGCACGCGGCTGTTAACCGCGCTGTTGTAGGTTCGAGTCCTACCCGGGGAGCCAGAATTTCTCAGCCCATTCCGCTGGGCTTTTTAATTCCTCGGTAGCTCAATGGTAGAGCACGCGGCTGTTAACCGCGCTGTTGTAGGTTCGAGTCCTACCCGGGGAGCCAGGTTGTAAAACCCGTCGCTTATGCGGCGGGTTTTTTCATGCCGCGACCACTTGACTCGAACGTTGCCATATCAACATTTCGTGTCGAGGATGTAATCCCGCGACCCACCACCTCAACATGGTGCGGTCGTTGTAGAATATTGCAATGATTGCTCCCACGAGATGGTGCCGCGAGCACCAGATAAGGAGATTCTTGTGTCTGAGACCATTAACGGCAGCCTGAGCGTTTCGAACGACGTTATTGCCGATATTGCCGGTTATGCCGCGATGACGTGCTATGGCGTTGTCGGTATGGCTGAGCAGCTCCAGGGCGCCGAGAGCGTGCGCCTGCTTGCCGGTCAGCGCCTCCGCAAGGGCGTTCTTGTCTCCGCCGACGAGAACGGCCTTACGGTCGATCTTCACGTCGTGCTCGAGAACGGCGTCAACATGAAGTCCGTCTGCCACAATCTTTCGAGCTCCGTTGCCTTCACTCTGCAGGAGATCGCCCAGATCGATCCCGCCAGCCTTAAGATCGGCATTCACATCGACGCGCTCAAGAGCCGTCTGAACTAGCATCCGAACACGGAGATTTCACCACTCATGATTGCAAAGACCATTCGCACCTGTTTTCCGATCGCTGCGGCTGCCGTTTCCGACAAGGCCGAGGAGATCAACAAGCTCAACGTCTTCCCCGTACCCGACGGCGACACCGGTACCAACATGTCGCTCACGCTCGCTTCGGTGACCAAGGAGCTCTCTGCCCTTCCTGCCGACGCCGACATGGAGGCCATCGCCGGCGCCATCACCCACGGTTCCCTTATGGGCGCCCGTGGCAACTCCGGTGTCATCACCTCGCAGATTCTGCGTGGTGTGGCCGAGGGCCTTGTCTCTGCCGATGAGCCCATCACGTCCGCCAACATCGCTTATGCGTTCCGCCGAGCCGTCAAGGTCGCCTTCCAGGCCGTCCGCAAGCCTATCGAGGGCACGATCCTCACGGTGCTGCGCGATGTCTCGACCAAGGCCGACGAGTGCGAAAAGAAGAAGTTCTCGGCCGAGGATGCGCTCGACGCTATCGTCGTCGAGGCCTACCAGTCCGTCGCACGCACGCCCGACCTGCTGCCCGTCCTCAAGGAGAACGGCGTGGTCGACTCCGGCGCCTTCGGCTTTGCTATTTTCCTGGAGAACTTTGTTGCCGCCGCGCTTGGCCGCAGCACCGTTGTCGAGGATTTCTCCGCCACGTTTGATTCCGCTGGCTCTGCCCGCGACGCGGCCCTCAATCGCGTTGAGATCGAGGCCAACGACGACTGGGAGGGCTCGGAGTTCCGTTACTGCAACGAGTTCCTCTTTAAGGCCGATGCCCCGTTTGATGAGGACGAGTGCCTTAAGTTCCTGGGCTCCATGGGCGACTGCGAGCTGCTCGTGGGTGCTTACCCCGATTACAAGATTCACGTGCACTCCAACACCCCCAATCTGGTGCTCGAGCACATGTTGCAGCTTGGTCAGATCTATGAGGTCTTTATCCACAACATGGAGATGGAGGCCCACGACCGTACCGCCAAGATCCATGAGGACCAGGAGAAGGCCGCCGAGCCCGCGAAGGCCCTGGGCTTTGTCGCCGTTGCCGCTGGGTCCGGCGAGGCCGACATCCTCAAGTCCCTCGGCGTCGACGTGATCGTGTCGGGTGGTCAGACCATGAACCCCTCGACTGCAGACCTGCTGGGCGCCGTCGACCAGGTCAACGCGACCTCGGTCATCATTCTGCCCAACAACGGCAACATCCGCATGGCTGCCGAGGCCGCAGCCTCTGCCTGCACCGACAAGAAAGTCGCCGTCGTTCCCACGAAGACTGTCCCGCAGGCCTTCTCCGCGTTGTTCGCGGTCCTGCCCGATTCCGAGCTCGAGGACGCCGTTGCCGCCATGGTTGATGCCATCAGCGAGGTTCGCGATGGCGAGGTCACCCGCGCCGTGCGCGATTCCAGCGCCTCTGACGGCTCGCCGATTCACTCCGGTGACGTCATGGGCATCATTGCCGGCTCCATCGACGTGGTCGGCTCCGAAGTGAAGCAGGTCACGCTCGATTGCATCAACCGCATGCAGGAGGAAGAGGAGGGCGACGCGCTGACGATTCTGGCCGGCGAGGAACTGTCCGATGAGGCCTTCCAGGAGATCGTCGACGCTATCGAGGAGGCTCAGCCCGATCTGGAGATCGACGCCCATCGTGGCGAGCAGCCGCTCTATCCCGTGATCTTCTCGATCGAGTAGGCAACTGCCCATGTCCGAGCTGTGCTCCGTGCCGCGCGTCTCGGAGCGCTTTGCCCAGAGCAATGCGCTCGACGAGGATATCGCGCGACTCAAATATGTTTCGGGTAAACGTGAGGAGGCCCTTCGCCGTCTGGGAATTCGGACGGTGGGGGACCTCCTTCTCCATATCCCTCATCGATACCTCGACTTTACCCGTTCGTGGTCCATTGAGATGGCACCCATCGGTACCGTGTGCACCATCATCGCCACGGTCGACCGTATCGTTCAAAAGCAGCCGCGTCCGCGTATGCAGGTGACCGAGGTCTCACTCGTTGACGAGACGGGCGTGCTGCAGGTCGCCTTTTTCCGCCAGCCCTGGATTGCCCAGCAGCTTAAGCAGGGCGACCGCCTGGCCGTGATGGGCAAGGTCGAGTTTGCCTACGGTTTTAAGCAGATGGCCTCGCCGCACTTTGAAAAGCTCGAGGAAGGGCGTGCCGCAGGCACCATCCTGCCGGTCCATTACGTCAGTGATGGCGTGAGCCAGGCGTGGATGCGCCGCATCGTAAGCGGCGCGCTCGAGGTCGTCGGCAATCCCTTTGATCCCATTCCGGCACGCTTACGCGCTAAGCGTCGCCTGATGAGCAATGCTCGTGCGCTTCGATCGATCCACTTTCCCTCGAGCATGGCTGAGCGCGACATCGCACGCCGGCGTCTTGCCTACGAGGAGTGCCTCTACCTGCAGCTGGCGCTGCGTCTGCGCAACGACGGCGGCCTGGTCGATGTGGTGCCCTATGCCCACACCGCGGGCGAGCACCTGGCCGTGCTCAGGGAAGCCCTGCCGTTTTCGCTGAGCGACGAGCAGGAGGCCGCGTTCCAAGACATCCTGCATGATATGTGCGATGGCGGGCGCGTGATGAACCGGCTGCTGCTGGGCGATGTCGGTACCGGCAAGACCGCCGTTGCCGCCTGCGCGCTGGCTGTGGCTGCCGATAGCGGCACCCAGGCCTGCGTTATGGCGCCCACGGGCGTGCTCGCGCGTCAATATGCCGATAAGACCGGCCCTCTGCTCTCGCAGGCCGGCATGTCTTGGGCGCTTCTGACGGGTGCCACGCCGGCCGCAGAGCGCGAGCGCATCCATGCACAGCTGGAATCCGGAGAGCTCGACGTCCTCTTTGGAACCCATGCGGTCCTTTCGGATAACGTGGCGTTTAAGTATCTGTCGCTCGTAGTCATCGATGAGCAGCACCGGTTTGGCGTCGGCCAACGCAATGCCTTGCGCGCGAAGGGCCCCGGTGCCGATCTGCTCGTTATGACGGCAACGCCCATCCCGCGTACGCTGGCGCTTTCGGTCTACGGCGATCTGGACACGAGTATCATCCGCCATCGGCCCGTCCCTGGCGCTGGCGTGACGACACGCGTGCTTACCGAGTCGAGTCGCGACCTTGCCTATGGCGCCATCCGTGAGGCGCATGAAAAGGGTCAGCAGGCCTACGTGATTTGCCCGCTCGTGGAGCCGAGTGACTCGGCCGATGATCTGGAGGACGTGCCCGGTATCGTCCGCGACGACGAGGGCCGCGTGACGGTCCCCGTGCCGCTGCACGATACGGCGACCGAGCTCGATTGCCTGCGTCTGGCGTTGCCGGGTCTTGCCATCGAGCGCCTTCACGGCCGCATGCCGGCGGGGGAGAAGGATCGCGTGATCGACGCCTTCAAGCGCGGCGAGATCGACGTGCTCGTTTCGACCACGGTGGTCGAGGTGGGCGTCGACGTGCCCAACGCCACCGTCATGGTCATCGAGAACGGTGAGCGCTTTGGTTTGGCTGCTCTGCACCAGCTGCGCGGTCGCGTGGGCCGTGGCAGTGTGTCGGGCACGTGCCTGGTCATGACGCACTCCAAGGGCAATGGCGGCGCTTCGGCAGCACAAGATCGCCTGCAATCGCTCGAAAAAACCTCGGATGGCTTTACGCTCGCCCAGATGGACCTGCGTCTGCGCCACGAGGGCGAAATCCTGGGGTACCGTCAGCATGGCGGAGTGACCCTGCGCTTTGTCGACCTGGATGCCGACGAGGAGCTGATCGAGTGGGCCCATTTGGACGCAGTCGAGCTCTTGCGGTATGCTTGCAACCTTGACTCCGTGGCGACGCGCCCCCTGCGCGATGCGGTCGCCATGCGATATCGACACATTTTTAAGGAGGTCAGCGGAGGATGAGAATCATCGGCGGCGAATGGCGCGGTCGTAAGATCGAGGAGCCCCGTGGTCGCGATGTCACCCGCCCCACGACCGATCGCGTGCGCGAGGCATGCGCATCTATGGTCATGTCGGCATTCGACTTCGATCTGGACGAGGTCCGCGTGCTGGACGCCTTTGGCGGCTCTGGCGCCTTAGGGTTAGAGATGCTCTCACGTGGTGCCCGCTCACTCACGACGTTCGAGATCGATCGGAATGCCGCGCGGCTCATTACCAAGAATATCGAGTCGCTCTGCCGTGACCGTGCGCGTTGGCGAGTGGTAACGGGCGACATGCTGGCGAGCGCCTCGCGCGGTCGTGTGCCGGGCGGCCCCTTTGACCTGGTCCTGCTCGACCCGCCCTATGCTTTTGGTGCCGAGCCGGTCGAGATACTGCTGCAGAACCTGGCTCAGCAGGGTCTGCTTGCACCTGGCGCTTATGCCCTGTTTGAGCATGCCGCCGCCGATGCGGGTGCGCATCCGGCAGGCTTTGAGATCGTGCGCGAGAAGCGCTACGGCATTACCTCGGTCGACCTGCTTCGTTGGGTCGGCGATGACGATGGTGAGGAAGATTGCACCGGCACCGATGCTCACAACAACGATGCCATGACGGTTCAGGAGAACGCCCATGAATGACACTATCAACCGCGTGATTGTCCCGGGCACCTTCGATCCCATCACATTTGGCCATATCGACGTCATCCGCCGTGCCCGCCGCATCTTTCCCAGCGTGATCGTCGCTGTTGCCGAGTCGCAGGGTAAAAACGGTGTGGGCACCACGTTTATGCTCGATGAGCGCGTGGCGCTGGCCCGCGAGGCGCTCGGTGATATCGACGGCGTCGAGGTCCTGCCCTTTACCGGCCTCTTGGTCGACTTCGCTCGCGAGCAGGGGGCGGGGGCCGTGGTCAAGGGCCTGCGCGCCATGACCGACTTTGAGTACGAGCTGCAGCAGGCCGACCTCAACTATCGCTTGGATAACGAGCTGGAGTCTATCTTTGTCATGAGTGCGCCGCAGTACGGCTATATCTCGAGCTCGGTCGTTCGCCAGATCGCCTCGCTCGGCAGCGATGTATCGACGTTTGTCCCGCCCAACGTGGTCGAAGCGCTCAGACATCGCTTTTCGTGACGTTTTTTATTGCCTGGTGGCATGTGGTAAACTAGCACGATGATATGTTACCTATGAAAGGAGACCGGATGCCGGGCGAGAATTTTCCTGGCGATAGGATCGTCAGCTTGGTCGATGAGCTCGAAGGGCTGATCGAGGAAGCCAAGCCGCCTTTCGGCAAGAACGCTCAGTTCAAGGTCATCGACGCCGACGTGTTCTTCAACATCCTCGACGAGATCCGCATGAGCTATCCCGAGGAGTGGCAGAAGTCCCGCCGTATCCTTAAGGAGCGCGAGGAGCTTATGGCTTCCGCCGCCGCTCAGGCCGATTCCATCATCGCCGACGCTCAGCAGCAGGCCCTCACCATTGCCGGTGAGCAGGAGATCGTCCGCTTAGCCCAGCAGCAGGCCGACGACATCCGCGATCGTGCCCAGCAGTACGAGCGCGAGACGCGTTATGCTGCCGAGGACTACGCAGAGCAGGTCTTTACGCACCTGGAGGAGAACCTCAAGAGCCTGACCGGCACCGTTACCCGTTGCCGTCAGCAGCTCAACGAGGGTGCCGCCCAGCAGAATGGTCAGTGGTAATGGCTGAGTTCCCGAGCGTTACCGTCGATCTTTCCGAGCAGTTCGAGTTTCCTGGTGATTCGTATCCGCTGACCGGTAAGGTCGACGTCGCCACCTACATGGTGGGCGAGAAGGAGTATCAGCTACAGGACGGCATCGACTACGACGTTGTCTTTACCAATGCCGGTACCGGTGTCTTGCTCACGGGCATGGTTCGCGCGCACGCCACCGGCGAGTGCGACCGTTGTCTGGAGCCCGCCTCGTTTGATATCGCCGGCGAGATCGAGGAGTTCTACCTCTTCGAGGAGCCCGAGGATCCCGAGGCCTACGAGGACGGCTACGAGCTCCTGGGTGAGGACCGCATCGTCGATTTGGGTGAGCCCATCAACGACGCGGTCGTCATGGACACGCCGTTTGTCGTTCTGTGCAAGCCCGATTGCCGCGGTCTGTGCCCCACTTGCGGTTGTAATCTCAACGTCGAGCAATGCGATTGCGCCGCCCAGGCAGAGGCAGAATGGGCCGCTGCCACGGAAAATCCATTTGCAGCATTGAAGAATCTCAAGCTCGATGAGTAAAACTGTGGTAGTATCGCTACTTGCGCGTAATCGCCACACTGGATAGTTCATAAGGAAGGTCACTATGCCCGTACCTAAACAAAAGCAGGGTCGTATCCGCACTCACACCCGTCGTTCCGCCAACATGAAGATTTCGGCTGCGGCTCAGTCCACGTGCCCCCGTTGCGGCGCTGTCAAGCTTCCGCACCACGTGTGCCCCAGCTGCGGTTTCTACAAGGACCGCGAGGTTATCGTTACCGAGTAACGGTATACTCTGGATGCGATGCCGTTCCAAATGGAACCACAATGGCCGGCTCAATGAGTCGGCCATTTTTGTATAAGGAGCATGTATATGAGTAACGTTCGCGTTTGTGTAGACGTTGTGGGCGGAGACGAGAAACCTCAGGTTGTTCTCGATGGTATCGAGGCTGCACTTGCCGCCGATCCCGACATCGAGGTCTTGGCAGCTGGCCCCGCTGAAATCGTCAATCCCTTTGCTGCTTCCCATGCACGTGTTGAGGCCCTTGAGGCACCCGACGTTATCGCCATGGATGACGATCCCATTCGCGCCGTGATGACCAAGCGTAAATCGTCGATCGTGCTGTCGTGCCGCGCCATCAAGAAGGGAAATGCGGACGCGTTCTTCTCCGCCGGCTCGACCGGTGCCATGACTGCTGCCGCGACAGCCTACGTTACACCGTTTAGATATATGGCCGAAGGCAAGAAGCAGCCGGTACGTCCCTGTCTGACCAATGCGCTACCCAATCGCGCCGGCGGTCTGACGGTGCTGTGCGATATGGGCGCCAACCCCGATGTTGATGTGGACGATATGGTGCGCTTTGCGCAGATGGGCAGCGCTTATGCCCGCGTCGTCCTGGGCATTGAGCATCCCCGCGTCGGTCTACTCGGCAACGGCACCGAGGACGAGAAGGGCTCCAACTTCACCAAGTCGTGCTTCCCGGCCATGAAGGCCGCTGTTCCCGGTTTTGTTGGCAACTGCGAGGGCACCGATCTTACGTCGGGCAATTTTGACGTCGTGGTCGCCGACGGCATGTCGGGCAACATTGCACTCAAGGCCACCGAGGGCGCTGCCAAGTTTTTGCTGCAGGAGCTCAAGGGTGTCTTTATGTCTTCGCTCGGCACCAAGATTGCCGCGCTGCTCATAAAAAAGCAGATGCGCGAGATCAAGGCAAAGCTCTCGGGTGATGCTAAGGGTGGCGCCATTCTGCTGGGCCTGCGTGGCGTAGTTCTGATCGGCCATGGTGCCACCTCAGTCGAGGCCGTCAAAAACGGTACGCTCGCCGCGGCGGAGGCCGTGCGCGCCGGGCTTGTCGAGAACGTCGCCAACTCTATGGACGGCATCGTTTTGTAGGAGCGAGTTAGGGCGCTGTTATGTGCCTCGCGGCCTGCGTCGTGGGGTAGAATCAAAACCGTGTCTTGGCGCTGCGCTTGCGGCGCCAGCGCGTTGATGTTCACGCAATACGAGAGGAAGCGCTATGGACCGCTCCGAAATCTTCGATAAGATCGCCGAAGTCGCCGCTGACGTTCTGGGCGTCGATGTCGCCGGGATTAGCGACGAGACCACCTTCGACGATCTCGATGCCGATTCGCTCGAGCGCCTGCAGCTGGTGACGGCCATCGAGGACGAGTTCGACCTCGAGATCGATGACGAGACCCTGCTGTCGCTCAACTCTGTCGCCGACGCTGTCGACGCGATCGAAAACGCCAAGGAGGCCTAAGTCTTGGCTTTATCTCAACGACTCGCGCGCGCCCAGGAAATCCTGGGCCACGAGTTCAATAACAAGGTGCTGCTGCGCGCGGCGCTCACGCACCCCTCTGCCGTGGAAGGTCAGCCCGTCTCGGCGAGCTATGAGCGCCTTGAGTTTTTGGGCGATTCCATTTTGGGCGCCGTGGTTGCCCGCTCGCTCTTTGAGTCCTATCCGGAGTTTGACGAGGGCAAGCTTACGCGCCTGAAGGTGTCGCTCGTCTCGGGTGCCACGCTGTCCGAGGTGTCCCATGAGCTGGGCATCGACGACGTCATCATTTTTGGCGCCTCCGAGACTGGCACGGGCGCGCGCGGCCTGCATTCGGCGCTCGAGAACGTCTACGAGTCGCTCGTGGGCGCCCTGTACCTGGATGCCGGCTGGGATGCGGCGGCGGAGTTCATCCACCGCACGCTTAAGCCGCACCTGGCCTCCGAGCGTGCCGAGCATCCTGCGAACCCCAAGTCGTTTTTGCAGGAGTGCGTGCAGGCCGACGGCCACGAGCCTCCGGCGTACAAGCTCGTTGGCTCTGAGGGCCCGGCGCACGCACCGACCTTTACCGCCGTGGTCCTCATCGACGGTATTCGCCAGGGCCGCGGCACCGGTTCCTCCAAGAAGGAGGCCGAGGGAGCCGCTGCGCTCGAGGCGCTCGATCGCATGGGTTACACCACCAACGGCGTGATTCTCAACAAGAAGCCTGTTTAAGCGAGGAACCGTGTATCTCAAGTCCCTCACGCTCAAAGGGTTCAAGTCGTTTGCCGACCGCGCCCACATGACGTTTGAGCCGGGCCTAACCGTCATCGTCGGTCCCAACGGCTCGGGAAAATCGAACATCTCCGACTCGATTCTGTGGGTTCTGGGTGAGCAGAGCGCCAAGCAGCTGCGCGGCCAGGCCATGGAGGACGTCATCTTCTCGGGCTCGTCGGCGCGCAAGCCGGTGGGTGTCGCCGAGGTCACGCTGGTGCTCGATAACTCGGACCATATGCTGCCCGTCGACTTTGACGAGGTGGCTATCACCCGCCGCATGTATCGCTCGGGCGAGAGTGAGTACCTCATCAACTCGAGCCCGTGCCGTCTGATGGACATCCAGGACATCCTGCACGACTCGGGACTGGGCAAGGATACGCATTCCATCATCAGCCAGGGCAAGCTCGATGCCATTTTGCAGAGCCGCCCCGAGGAGCGCCGCGCCCTGATCGAGGAGGCCGCCGGCATCTCCAAGCACAAGCGCCGCAAGGAGCGTGCGCTCAAAAAGATTAAATCGATGGACGAGCACCTGACCCGTGCCCGCGATATCAACAAGGAAATCGCCCGTCAGCTGCGACCGCTGGAGCGTCAGGTCGATCGCGCGCGCAAGTATAAAGAGCTGTCCTCGCGCGCGAACGAGCTTACGCAGATGCTGGCCGTCGACGAGCTGCGTTCGCTGCAATCGCAGTGGAACGACCTGGAGAGCCGCTCTAAGGAGGGCGCCGCCGAGCTGGAGCTTGCGCAGTACCGTCTGGGTGAGAAAGAGCGCGAGCTCGAGAAGCTCCAGGTCATGCTCGAGGAAAAGGGCCTGTTCGTGGGCGATCTGGGCGAGCAGCGCCGCCATATGCAAGACGTGGTCGGTCGCATCAACTCCGACATGCGCCTGCTTGAGGAAAAGGGTCACAACATGGTGTCGCGCCTGTCCGACATGCGCGGCCAGATCTCGAGCTCCGAGCATCAGCGTCGTCGCGTGGTCGAGGAGCTCGAGGATGCGCGTGCCCAGCTTGAGGAAGTGACCGGTGCGCACATGCAGGCCCAGGACGACGTTGACGCCGCCGGTCCTGCCGCCGCCCAGCTCCACGAGCGTCGCGTGGCGCTTGATGCGCAGATTTCGCAGTTCATGCGCGAGCAGCGCGATGTGCAGCGTGTGGCCGATAACGCCGCGCTCGAGCTCGCCAAGGTGAAGGATTCGCTTTCCAATGCCGAGGTCGAGGACAACATGTATGCCTCGCGCCTGGAGCAGATTGATGAACAGCTCGAGGAGGTCACGGCATCGCTTGAGAGCCGCCGCGACCGTGCCGAGGAGCTTGAGAGCGCCTTTGAGGCGGCTCGTCAGGCTCAGAAGGATGCGCGCGAGGCCACCGAGACGGCACGCGCTGCCCTCAAGGACCTGCGTGCCCGCGAGGGCGAGGCGCGCAACAAGCTGTCCGAGGTTCGCTCGGAGCTCGCGAGCCAAAAGAAGCTCGATGCCCGCATGGCAGACAGCTCGCCCCTGGTGAGTCGTCTGATGGGCGCGCTGGGCGACGATGTCTCGGGTCGTCTGGGTGATGTGCTCGAGGCGCCGCGTGAGCTTGAGGGCCTGGTTGAGCAGCTGCTCGCCGGCGATATCGATGCCCTGTTGTTCGATAACGCTGCCGCACTCGAGCGCGCCGGTCGCGCTGCCCTGGACCAGAAGAAGGCCTCGGGCGAGGCGCTGCTGATGGCGCGCGGCGTGAGCGGCTCTGCTGCCGCCGAGAGCGCTGCCGGTTCGCGTCTGGTCGATCGCCTGTCCGTGCGCGCCGGTTATGGTCCGGTTGTCGAGGCACTGCTCGGCGGCTATTACGTGGTCGATGACTTGGCTGCCGCACTGGCCGCGCCCGTCGTTGACGGTGTGACCTACGTGACGCCCGATGGCGCCCGCGTGAGCTGTGGTGGCCTGGTGCGTGTGGGGCTCGATGCCGGCGAGGCTTCGGGCGCTTTGGAGCGCAAGCGTCGTATCCGCGAGCTGGAGGGCCTGGAGCCCGATCTGGCTGCCATGTTTGAGCATGTGTCGGACCAAGTTGTTGAGGCCAACGTCGCCGTCGAGGAGGCCCGTGCCGCCGAGGGCGATGCCGCTGGCGAGATCGCCCGTCTTGAGGGCGAGCGCCGCTCGCTGCTCTCCGAGATCGGCCGCTTGGAGCAAAGCGCCAACAATGCCGAGGTCGAGCGCGTGCGCATCTCCAAGCGCCGTGAGCAGGCCGCTGAGGCCGTTCGTGCCGCTCGTCCACGCGTGGATGAACTTACTCGCTCGCGTGACGAAGCTCGTGCGCAGGCAAGCGACTTAGGTCTCCAGATTGCCGAGGCCAACGACGAGCTCGACCGCGTGCGCCGTGACGATTCCGAGGCTGCCGGTAAGCTCGCCGACGCTAAGGTGCGCCTGGCTCAGACGAGCGAGCGCCTGCGTTCGCTGAAGGGTCGAGTGCCCGATCTGGAGCATCGCCTGGAGGGTATCGACCGTCGTATCCGCGGGACGCGTCAGGCCTCGCGCTCGCTCGAGCTGCTGCGCCTTCGCGTCGATCCCATGCACGAGCGCTATTCTGCCTTGTTGGAGCGCGCCTCGGACTGGGCTGCGCGTCTGCGCGATCAGGCTTCGCTTGAGGAGGCGGACTCGGCTTCGCTTAAGAAGACCATCGAGGACGCCAAGACCGAGGTCGCCCGCGCCAAAGAGCGGGTCGATACCGCCACCGCCACGCAAAACGAGTTCAAGGTGGCGCGCGGCAAGCTCGAGGTGCAGGTCGAGGCTGCCATCAAGGCCATCACCGCCGACGGTACCACGGTGCTCGAGGAAGCGCTCATGCTGCCGGCGCCCACCGATCGCGATGCCGCCGAGCGCGAGCTTAACCAACTCGTGCGCCAGATCAACAACCTGGGTCCTGTGAACCAGGTCGCCATGGAGGAGTACGAGCAGCTCAAGCGCCGTGCCGATTACATCGAGGAGCAGCTGGCCGATCTTGAGAGCGCGCGCAAGGCGCTTACCAAGATCACCGTGGCGATCGATCGCAAGATGCGCAAGGCGTTCCTAGTGACGTTTGAGAAGGTTGATGCGAATTTCCGCGAGATCTTCGACATGCTTTTCCCAGGCGGTCAGGCTCACCTTGAGATGACCGATCCCGAGCATCCGGCCGAGACGGGCATTGAGGTCGTGGCGCAGCCGCGCGGCAAGCGCATCACCAAGATGATGCTCATGTCGGGTGGCGAGAAGAGCCTGACGGCGCTTGCCCTGCTCTTTGCCGTGTACCGTACGCGCACAGTGCCGTTCTATGTGCTGGACGAGGTCGAGGCTGCGCTCGACGACGCCAACCTGTCCAAGCTCATCGGCGCCCTCGATGTGCTGCGTTCCGATACGCAGCTCTTGGTAATCTCGCATCAGCGCCGTACTATGGAGGATGCTGACGTTCTCTACGGCGTCTCGATGCAAGCCGACGGCGTCAGTCGCGTCGTCTCGCAAAAACTCGATCGCGAAACCGGAAAGGTCGTGAATGCATAATGGGATTCTTTGACGCACTCTCGCGCGGACTCGAGCGCAGCCGCGAGGCCCTCAACGAGGTCTTCTACTTTGGCGGCGAGGTCGACGAGGATTTTTGGGAGGATCTTGAGGACACGCTCGTCATGGGTGACATGGGTGCCGAGGTCGCTATTCAGGTCTCCGATGACCTGCGCGACGCCGCGGCCAAGAAGAACCTTAAGACCGCCCCGCAGCTTCGCCGCGCCCTGGCCGAGCAGCTCGAGGGCCATTTTGTGCCTGTTGAGCGCGACCCGTTTTCCGATACGCCGAGCTGCGTGCTGTTTGTGGGCATTAACGGTGCCGGCAAGACCACCACGGTCGGCAAGATTGCGAGCGCCATGGCCGCCCGCGGCAAGAACGTGGTGATCGGTTCGGCCGACACCTTCCGCGCCGCCGCCATCGAGCAGCTCGATGTGTGGGGCCAGCGCGCCGGCGTCCCCGTCATTAAGCGTGATCGCGGCTCCGATCCGGCGAGCGTGTGCTATGACGTGCTCGACGAGGCCGATAAGCGCGGCAGCGACCTCGTGCTCATTGATACCGCCGGCCGTCTGCACACGAGCCCCGAGCTCATGCGCGAGCTCGCCAAGGTGGTCAACGTGACGCGTAAGCGCGCCGCCAATATGGCCGCCGGCCCCATGCCCGTCTCGGTCGTGCTTGTGATCGATGCCGCCACTGGTCAGAACGGTCTGAACCAGGCGCTCGAGTTTAACGAGGCGCTGGGCCTGGACGGTATTATCATGACTAAGCTCGACGGCACGGCTAAGGGCGGTATCGCCATGGCCGTGGCCGAGAAGCTCAAGCTCCCGATCCTGCGCATCGGCGTGGGTGAGCAGGTCGATGACCTGCAGGAGTTTAACGCCAAAGATTTCTGTCGCGCCCTGGTGGGCGAGTCCAACTAAGGAGTGACTAGTGTTTGATTCTCTGAGCGATCGCCTCAACGACACATTTGACCGCCTGCGCGGCAAGGGTAAGCTGACCGAGGCCGATATTACTTCGGCCATGCGCGACATTCGCATGGCGCTGCTCGAGGCCGATGTTAACTTTAAGGTCGTCAAGGAGTTCGTTGCCAAGACCAAGGAGCGCTGCATGACCGCCGAGGTCATGGAGTCGCTGTCGCCGGCGCAAAACGTCGTCAAGATCGTGCTCGACGAGCTCACCGAGATGCTCGGCTCAACCGAGAGCAAACTCGTCTTTAGCAACCGCATTCCCAATGTCATTATGCTCGTGGGCCTGCAGGGCTCCGGTAAGACCACGGCGGCCGTGAAACTGGCCTACCTGCTCAAGAAGCAGGGCCGCTCGCCGCTGCTCGCCGCGTGCGACGTCTACCGTCCCGCCGCTGCCGACCAGCTGGCCACGCTCGGTGGCGAGATCGGCGTGCCGGTCTTCCGCGGTGACGGAGCGCACCCGATCGACATCGCAAAGGGCGCCATCCAGGAGGCCGTCGACCACCTGCGTGACGTGGTCATCGTCGATACCGCCGGTCGTCTGCAGATCGACGAGCAGATGATGCAGGAGGCCGTCGACATCAAGAAGGCCGTCAAGCCCGACCAGGTGCTGATGGTCGTCGATGCCATGACCGGCCAGGATATCGTCAACGTCGTCTCGACCTTCGCCGATCGCACCGACTTTGACGGCGTGATTATCTCCAAGCTCGACGGCGATGCCCGTGGCGGTGGCGCACTTTCGGTGCGTCAGGTGACCGGCAAGCCCATCAAGTTTGTGAGCATGGGCGAGAAACCCGATTCGCTTGAGCCGTTCTATCCCGATCGCATGGCCAAGCGCATTCTGGGCATGGGCGATGTCGTCGGCATCATCGAGAAGGCCCAGGAGGCAGCCGATGCCGAGCAGCTCGAGGCTGCCGAGCGTATGCTGCGCGAGGGCTTTACCATGAACGATATGCTCGACCAGATGAAGGCCGTCAAGAAGATGGGCGGCATGAAGGGTATCCTGGGCATGCTCCCCGGTGGTCAGCGTGCACTCAACCAGATGGGCGGCAACCTGGACGAGGGCATCTTCGATAAGAACGAGGCCATCATCATGTCGATGACCAAGGAGGAGCGCCTGCGTCCCTCCATCATCAACGGCCAGCGCCGCGCCCGCATTGCCAAGGGAGCCGGCGTAACCCCCACCGAGGTCAACAGCCTTATGAAGCAGTGGGGCGAGATGAATAAGATGATGGGCCGCATGCGCACGATGGCCAATCAGGCACAGGCCGGCGGCAAAAAGGGCAAAAAGGGAAAGAAGGGCAAGAAGATGCGCATGCCCAATATCCCTGGCCTGGACGCTATGGGTCTGGGCGGCATGGGCGGCCTGGGTACGGGCGGTCCCAAGTCCGATATGGAGCTGCTGCGCCAGATGGAAGCGCAGATGCGTAATAAAAAATAGAGCTGTAATTCCAGCTTGATATGGCAAAGGCCACTCGGAAGCTACCGGGTGGCCTTTGTTGTTGGCTTTAATTGTTGGGTTGCGTTCGGCTTCGCGCCCTGAGCTCGCGGTGCCGTGCCGTTAGTGGCAGCCGCAGCCCTCGTGGCCTTCGTGGTCGTGGTGGCCGTGGAAGCCGCAGGAATCGCCATGCTCGTGGGTGTGCTCGTGGTCGTGGCCGTGGCAACCGCACGTGGCCTCGCCGTTCTGGGCGAGCGTGCCGGCGATAAGGGCCTCGACGCAAGCGTCGCAGCTGCCTTGGGCACCTGCGTATACCGTGATGCCGGCTTGGGCAAGCGCGTTGATAGCGCCACCGCCGATGCCGCCACAGATGAGCGTGTCCACGCCGCCGTTGGCGAGCAGGCCCGCAAGGGCACCGTGGCCGGTGCCGTCGGTGCCCACGACCTGCTCGTTGAGCACCTTGCCGTCCTGAATGTCGTAGATCTTGAACTGCTCGCTGCGGCCAAAGTGCATAAAGATGTTGCCGTTGTCATACGTGGTTGCCACTCTCATGGTGCCGATCTCCTTTGCTGGCCATACGGCCGTCGTTGTGGTGATGGGGGAGTACGCGATATTGCCGCCTCCGATGATGAGCGCCCGACCATTGACCAACGCGTTTGCCACCTTGCGATGCGCTCGGCTGCAAATTGCCGCCACCGTGGCACGGGCAATGCCCATGTGCTGGGCGACGGCCTCCTGATTGAGGCCTTCCAGGTCGCACAGGCGCAGCACCTCGAGCTCGTCGACTGTCATATCGATGGCGTCTCCGCTGGCAAGGCCGTCGGGGGTAAAGCCGCGGTATTCGGGGATGATCCCGACGCGGCGCAGTTTCTCGCGTCTTCCTGCCATGTGCCCTCCTTATCTGACATATGTCAACAATAGAATTGCGAACGCGCTGATTTGCGCAAGGAATTTCTGGCATATGTCAGAAAATGAGGGCTTATGTTTGGGCTGTGGGGCCGCATGTGCCTAGGCTACAATGAATCTCGCTTATAGGCGACTGACAGGAGGGTCAATGAGCAAGGCTGATCAACAGTTTGTAACCATGTGCCGCGATATTCTGGACCATGGCACCACCACCGAGGGCCAAAAGGTCCGCCCGGTGTGGGAGGATGGCACCCCTGCCTATACCATTAAAAACTTTGGTGTCACGGCACGCTATGACCTGCGTGAGGAGTTTCCGGCGCTTACCCTGCGTCGTACGGCCCTCAAATCTGCCATGGATGAGATCCTGTGGATCTATCAAAAGAAGTCCAATAACGTGCATGACCTCAACAGCCATATTTGGGATGAGTGGGCCGACGAGACTGGCTCCATCGGCAAGGCCTACGGGTATCAGATTGGGCAGAAGAGCCATTATGCCGAGGGTGACTTCGATCAGATGGATCGCGTGCTGTACGACCTTAAGAACACGCCGTACAGCCGCCGCATTATGACGAATACCTACGTGTTTTGCGACCTGTCCGAGATGCACCTGTATCCGTGCGCCTACAGCGTGACGTATAACGTGACGCAGCGCCCGCAGGATGATAAACCGACGCTCAACATGATTCTCAACCAGCGCAGCCAGGACATTTTGGCTGCGAACAACTGGAATGTGTGCCAGTACGCCATTTTGCTGATGATGGTTGCGCAGTCGGTCGATATGATTCCCGGCGAGCTGCTGCATGTGATTGCCGATGCCCACATTTACGACCGTCATGTCGATATCGTCCGCGAGCTTATTGAGCGTCCGCAGTTTGCGGCGCCCAAGGTAACGCTCAACCCCGATGTGCATGACTTCTATGCGTTTACGACCGATGATCTGATCGTCGAGGGCTATGAGCACGGCCCGCAGGTCAAGAACATCCCCATTGCGGTGTAGGTGACGCGCATGACGTGTAAGCTTTCTGCCATTGTCGCCGTGTGCGATGACTGGGGTATTGGGTGCGAGGGCGACATGGTGGTGTCCAACCGTGCCGACATGCGTCATTTTGTGGCGTGCACCAAAGGTTGCCCGGTCATTATGGGACGCAAGACACTGCTGAGTTTTCCCGGCGGGCGTCCGCTCAAGAACCGCCGCAATATCGTGCTTACCCGCGACGAGGATTTTGCGGGCGAGGGCGTCGACGTGGTGCATAGCGTTGACGAAGCGCTCGCCACGATAGCCGATGAACCCGTTGCGTGGGTGATCGGCGGCGGCGAGGTGTATCGACAGTTTTTGCCGTATTGCGCCGAGGCCGAGGTCACGCATAACCACTGCGTCCATCCCGTGGACACGTATTTTCCCAATTTGGATGCCGATTCTACGTGGGAAGTTGCGCGGCGCGAAGGGGTTGCCACGATTGCCGCGGGCGAGGGTGACGAAGGCCTCGATTATGAGTTCGTGACGTATCGTCGCGTTGAGGCGTAAATCGCCTGGCGTGAACGGTATCATCGGGTTGATTGAATGCATGGGGCGGCGCTTAGCGTCGCCTCGTTTGGTATAGATATGCTGTAAAGAAGGGTGCGGGCTGGCTGCTATGACTGATGCCGTTGAGGTGCTGCGAATTGATTCGCTCGAGGACGAGCGGCTCGACGCCTACGTGCGACTGACCGAGCGCGAGCTGCGCTGCGTGCTGGAGCCGCAAAAGGGCATCTTTATCGCCGAGAGTGCCAAGGTTATCGAGCGCGCAGTGCGTGCCGGATACCAGCCGGTGAGCTTTCTTTTGGGTGAACGCTGGCTCGATCAGATGATGCCGCTGTTTGAGCGCCTGGTTGTGCGCGAGGGCGCAGGTCCGGTTCCTGTGTTCGTTGCCTCCATGGAGCTCATGGAGCAGCTGACGGGCTTTAACGTGACGCGCGGTGCGCTCGCGGCGTTCCGTCGCCCGCGTCAGATTCCGGTTGATGAGTTCTTGGGCGGTGTCATCGAGGCGGCGGGTGAGCGACCGGTGCGCGTATGCGTGCTCGAGGGTATTGTCGACCACACGAACGTGGGTGCAATATTCCGCTCGGCGGCCGCGCTCAACGTCGACGGCATTTTGGTCAGTCCTACGTGTTGTGATCCGCTGTATCGTCGTTCGGCCCGCGTGAGCATGGGCACGGTGTTCCAGGTGCCCTGGACACGCATTGGCAGCGAAGCGCGCGTATGGCCGCATGATGGGCTGGCGGCGCTACACGATGCCGGCTTTTCGTGTGCCGCTATGGCGTTGACGGATGATTCGGTGTCGCTGGACGATCCCGCGCTCCAGGAGATTGACCACCTGGCAATCTTTATGGGCACCGAGGGTGCTGGCTTGGGCGCCAAGACCATTGCAGGCTGCGACCGCGCCGTGCGTATTCCGATGGCGCATGGGGTCGATTCACTCAACGTGGCCGCGGCAAGCGCTGTTGCCTTTTGGCAGCTGTGCCCGCATGTGAGCAACGAGTACCACTACCAGCCGGGGCTGTATCACTAGGCAGATAGTTAGCACCGGGCTCTGGTTCGGGGCGTTTCGGCCGACGTCGGTCGGTGCTAAGCTGGTATTGGCTTTGGTCTTAAATTGCCGTTTTGTTGTTTGACGTACGCTGGTGGGGAGGGCGTGTGGCTAAGAAATCTACGGCTATCGATGTAACGCAGGGTGTCATTTGGCAACAGCTGCTGTCGCTGTGCGTCCCTATCTTCTTTAGCTCGTTTTTTCAGCAGGCTTACACGCTTATTGGTACGTATATCGTCGGCCAGTTTGGCGGCAAGCTCGCGCTGGGTGGCATTCAAGCCACGATGGTGCTCACCGAGCTCTGCATCGGCTTTTGTGTCGGCGTCGGTGCCGGCTGCGCGGTCATTACGGGCCAGTTTTTTGGCCAGCACGATGACGAGCGCCTGAGCCGATCGGTCCATACGGCTATGACGCTCGCGCTGGTGGGCGGCATTGTCATTTCCATTCTGGGCATGGTGTTTGTCGAGCCGATGCTTGTGTTGATGAATACACCGCATGAGCTGCTGGCCGAGGGTGTGGCCTATGCCCGTTGCTACTTTGCCGCCATGTTTGCGGCGCTGCTGCTCAATATGGGGACGGCGCTGTTGCGCGCCGTGGGCGACACGCGCGGTCCGGCGGTTATTATTGCATCCGGCTGCTTCGTCAATGTGGCATTCGACATTCTCTTTGTCGCCGTGCTGCACATGGAAGCGCTGGGCTGCGGCATCGCGATCGTGCTGACTATCTGCACCAATGCCTCGATGATTCTGGTTCGTATGATGCGCGCTCCGGGTGCGTGGCGGTTGTCGCTATCCAAGCTCGGTATCGATCGCGGCATTTGCAAGAGCATGCTTTCGTGTGGTCTTCCGCTGGGCGTTCAGTCTGCGGCGTATTCGATCTCCAACGTTTTGATTCAGGTGTCGGTCAACTCGTTTGGTGCCGATGTCACGACCGCTTGGGGCCTTTCCGGCCGCCTGGACGGCATTATCTGGATGGTGACCGAGGCGCTCGGCGTGTCGATCACCACGTTCTCGGCGCAGAACTTTGGTGCGCGCAATTACGATCGCATGCGAAAGGGATACCACACGTCGCTCGTGCTGTCGTTTATGCTCATTGGTGGCCTGTCTGCCGTGCTGCTTGTGTTCTCGGGTCCGTTGTCGCGTTTGTTCATCGACGATGCCGCGATTTCGGCCTACACCACGACGATTCTTCATTTCATCGCGCCGTTCTACGCGATCTTCTCGATTATCGAAAACGCGTCTGGCTCCATCCGCGGCGCTGGCGTGAGCTTCCAGCCTATGATGCTCACGATCTTCGGCACGGTCGTGCTCCGCGTGGCGTGGGTGTTCGCGATTATGCCGCTCGACCCCTCGCTCGAGCATCTGCTGCTGGTCTACCCCGTAACCTGGGTAATCACCGCCGCGATGTTCACCGTCTACCATCACAGCGGCAACTGGCTAGGCCGCGCCACTGCCTAGCCATTGGGGACGTCCGCAATGGCTAGTATTCGATGCCTTGGCGGGCTAGGAGGCCTTCGTCGAAGTAGTGTTTGACGGGGCGCATTTCGGTGACCAGGTCTGCCAGATCGGCGTGGGGCAGCAGACCGCGGCCGGTGAGCACGAGCTCCGTGGTGGTTGGTTTCATCGCGATCAACGCTTCGACATCTTCGCGCGTCACAAAGCCCCGTCGCATGGCCTCGCCGAGTTCATCCAAAATGAGCACGTCGACCTGCGAGATCTGTTCGCGTGCAAGTTCCATGATCTGCTCGGCGCAAGCCTCGGGCGTGTCGCGATCGGCCTGTACAATGCGCAGTCCCAGGCGCGGCGCGGCATCGTGTTCGGCGCAGTGCAGCTTCTTGGCAAACTGAAGCATGAGTACGTTAAGTCCATAGCCCGTGGCGCGCAGCGCAAGCCCCAGCGCAGCCGTCGTCTTGCCCTTGCCGTCGCCCGTATAGATTTGAACCTTGCCGACTCCCAGTGATGCCTTCTCTGTCCTTTCGTGCCCGGCGTCGGTTTATCGCCGTCCGGGTTGGGTATTCTAGAAAAAATTATCAACCCCAGTAGATGGAGTTCAAGCAGATGGAGATGGATGACAATAAACGTAGACGGAATATGATCCTCTACGTGCTCATCGCCTTCGTCGTCTACCTCGTGCTCTCGACCGTTCTGTTCCCCAACATCGGTCACACGCAGCAGATTACGAAGACCGATTACTCGACGTTTGTCAAAGCGCTCGATAAGAAGAGCGTCGACAAGGTCGAGTACAACACGGACGATTACACGATTTATTACACCAAGAAGGGCGAGGACGAGAATATCGCCTACAAGACGACCGGTGTGCCGAATGACGCAGGCTTTACCGATCGCGTGCTTGAGTCCGGTGCTTCGCTTGAGTCGGTCGTTCCCGATAAGAACTCGGGCCTGATGACCTACTACCTGCTCACCCTCATTCTTCCCATGGTGATTTTCTTCCTGATTGGCTGGTGGCTCAACCGCCGCATGAAGAAGGCCATGGGTGATGACGGTCCGTCGATGAACTTTGGCGGCGGTGGTTTTGGCGGCGGCGGACTGGGCAAGTCCGGCGCGCGCGTGATCGCCTCCAAGGACGTGGGCGTGACCTTTAAGGATGTCGCCGGCCAGGAAGAGGCTAAGGAGTCCCTCAAGGAGGTCGTCGACTTTCTGGAGAAGCCGCAGCGCTACGAGGAGATCGGCGCCAAACTGCCACGCGGCGCTCTCCTTGTCGGCCCTCCGGGTACCGGTAAAACCCTGCTCGCCAAGGCTGTGGCCGGCGAGGCGGGCGTGCCGTTCTTTAGTATTTCTGGTTCTGAGTTTGTTGAGATGTTTGTCGGCCGCGGCGCCGCTAAGGTTCGCGACCTGTTTAAGCAGGCCAAGGAAAAGGCCCCGTGCATCGTCTTTATCGACGAGATCGATACCATCGGCAAGAAGCGCGATGGCGGCGGCTTTAGTGGCAACGACGAGCGCGAGCAGACGCTCAATCAGCTGCTGACCGAGATGGATGGATTCGATAACCACAAGGGTATCGTCGTCCTCGCTGCGACCAACCGTCCCGACAGCCTTGATCCGGCCCTGCTGCGCCCCGGCCGCTTCGACCGCCGCATCCCCGTTGAGCTGCCCGACCTGACCGGTCGCAAGAATATCCTTGAACTGCACGCCAAGAGCGTGAAGACGCAGCCGCCGATCGACCTGACCGCGATCGCCCGCGCCACGCCTGGCGCCTCGGGTGCCGACCTGGCCAACATCATCAACGAGGGCGCCCTGCGCGCCGTCCGCGAGGGTCGCAAGCGCGCCACGCAGGATGACTTTGAGGAGTCGGTGGAGGTCGTCATCGCCGGCCAGCAGCGTAAGTCCACGGTGCTGTCCGATCACGAGAAACAGGTCGTGTCCTATCACGAGATCGGCCATGCCATCGTTGCCGCCCGCCAGAAGGGTTCTGCGCCGGTTACGAAGATCACCATCGTGCCGCGTACGAGCGGTGCTCTGGGCTACACCATGCAGGTCGAGGAGGACGAGCGCTTCTTGACCACGCGCCAGGAGGTGCTCGACAAGCTCGCTGTCTACTGCGGCGGACGTGCTGCCGAGGAGCTCATCTTTGGTGAGATGACGACTGGCGCGGCCAATGATATCGAGCAGGCCACCAAGCTCGCCCGCAACATGGTGACGCGCTTTGGTATGTCGGAAGAGTTTGGCATGATGGCGCTCGGTACCGTTCAGAATGCCTACCTCAACCAGGACACGTCGCTCACCTGTGCCCCCGGTACGGCCGAGCGCGTCGACGCGATCGTCGCCAAGCTGATCGAGGACGCACATGACCGCGCCCTGCAGATCCTCAAGGAGAACAAGTTTAAGCTCCATGAGCTGGCTCGTTATCTGTACAAGAAGGAGACGATCACGGGCGAGGAGTTCATGAATCTCCTCACGCGCGAGAATCCGCTGATGCCAAAGCAGCAGTAAGGCTGGTTGCACAACGTCGAACGCCCCATTTGAGTTTCTATCTCAAATGGGGCGTTTTGTTTGGGAGGGATATGTATGAAGATCGTGGTGAGTGCCTGCTTGATGGGAGAGAGCTGCAAATATAACGGGCTCGACAATTACCATCGCGCGTTGGTCGAGGCCTGCGAACGCACAGGGACCGAGGTCCTGTTGGTGTGCCCCGAGGTTTTTGGCGGCTTGCCCACACCGCGCAAGCCGTCCGAGATTGTGAATGGCGAGGTTTGTACCTGCGAGGGCATCTCGGTCGATCGCGAGTTTCGCCAGGGTGCTCAGCGCGCGCTCGATATGTGCGAGCAGGCGGGCGGCCCGTCCGAGATCGTTGCGTGCATTTTGCAGGACCGCAGCCCCTCGTGCGGTACGGGTCACGTCTACGATGGCACCTTTAGCGGTACGCTCACCGCGGGCAATGGTGTTTTTGCCGATCTGCTGCTGCGTCACGGGTACCGTGTGATTCCGGCTAGCGAGTTCGATCCCAGCATGCTGGAACATTGTCCACAGCACTCGAACCCAACACTTCCTCACGGGTGACCGTTTTGGCATCATCCGTGAAGTTGATATTGAGTACGACCCGGTCATCAAAGACGTAGACCGAGTTGACAGGCGCCGTACCCAGGCAGCCCCTCCCCACGGCCCTCGCGCAGGAACGCGCACACGGCCTTCCCGTCTCTTGCGCCTCTCCCGGAACTGTCCACATCAGCGTAGCCAATCCAGTCCGCCAAGGGCTGCAGCCCGGACAACGCGGCGATGGAGGGCTTCTTCGGCCTGCTCAAGAAGGAGTTCTGGCACGGCAGGGACTGGTCGGACTGGACCCCCGCCCGCTTCATCGAGGAACTCGGGGGCTGGATCGGCCGATACAATACGGAGAGGCGCAGCGATGCGCTCGGCGGCCGCACGCCGGCCGAGTTCCGCTCCGCGCTGGGAAGGGCCGCGTAACGGTCCAAGAAATCGTCCGCAGTCCCCATTCTTGCCCCTTTGGGACGGCTTCTTGTTGGGGCGTGCCTGCCCCAAACCCTGCTAGGAACGAGTGCAGCAAACTGGAATTTTAAATTACTCTTTGCAAATAACCTTTGAACCTTCACCATCAATTACAATTCCCTGACGATTGTTAATTGGGCATAGATTCAAATCCGAAAACTCAGTTATTATTTTCTCGGTAACTTTCTTAAATGGTGCTGTAAGATAATGCGGAAGAACAT
>UQHK01000011.1 GCA_900540855.1 uncultured Collinsella sp. | reverse complement strand
CGAGGCCGAGCGCAAAATGGATTCTAAAAAACACCTTGCCAAATAGGAGCGTCAGGACGCAAAGAGGCTCCGCAGCGCGAAGCGCGATGCGGAGCCTCTTTGCATGTCCGAGGACGTTCCGGAGAGAAGCCCCCGTCACGCCCCCGGATTCCCGGTGGGAGTTCTAGACCTTGTCGGCCTTAGTACATACCGCCGCCCTGCTGACCAGCGGTAGCAGCAGCGATAGCGTCCTCAAGCTGAGTGTTCTTGGGCACATCGGAGACGGTGGCCTCGGTGATGAGAATCAGGCTGGCGACAGAAGCAGCGTTCTGCAGGGTGACGCGGCTGACCTTGACGGGGTCGAGGACGCCCATCTCGATCATGTCGCCCCACTCGCCGTTGGCAGAGTTGAGACCCTGGCCGGCGGGCAGCTCGGCAACCTTGTCGACCACGACAGCGCCCTCAAAACCAGCGTTCTTGGCGATGGTAGCGACCGGAGCAGTCAGAGCCTTCTTGACGATGTCGACACCGATCTTCTCCTCAGGGTCGTCAAGCTCAACGGCGTCGAGTGCAGGAGCAGCGTCCATGAAGGCGACGCCGCCACCGGCGACAATGCCCTCCTCGACAGCAGCGCGCGTAGCCTGCAGAGCGTCCTCGACGCGATGCTTGATCTCCTTGAGCTCGGACTCGGTAGCAGCGCCGACCTTGATGACGGCAACGCCACCGGAGAGCTTGGCCAGGCGCTCCTGGAGCTTTTCACGGTCGAAGTCAGAGGTGGTGTTCTCCATCTCGCCCTTGATCTGAGCGATGCGGGCGTCGATGGCCTCCTTGGAGCCAGCGCCGCCGACGACGACGGTGTTGTCCTTGGAGATGGTGACGGACTTAGCGGTACCGAGCATATCGGCGGTGATGTCAGCGACCTTCACGCCCAGCTCGTCCAGAGCAGCCTGGCCACCGGTGAGGACGGCGATGTCCTCCAGGATGCGCTTGCGGCGATCGCCGTAGCCCGGGGCCTTGACGGCGCAGACGTTGAGGGCGCCACGGATCTTGTTGAGGACGAGGGTCGGCAGAGCCTCGCCATCGATGTCCTCAGCGATGATGAGCAGGCCACGGCCAGCGCGCTGGACAGCCTCGAGAACAGGCATGATGTCCTGGACGCTGGAGATCTTCTGGTCGGTGATGAGGATGTACGGATCCTTCATCACGGCCTCCATGCGGTCGTTATCCGTGACGAAGTAAGCGGAGACATAGCCCTTGTCGAACTGCATGCCCTCGACGGTGTCGATGGTGATGTCGAACGTCTGGGAATCCTCGACGGTGATGACGCCGTCCTTGCCCACGACCTCCATGGCCTCGGCGATCTTCTCGCCGACCTCGGGGTCACCGGCGGAGATGGTACCGACGGAAGCAATCTGCTCCTTGGTCTCGACCGGCTTGGCCTGCTTCTTCATCTCGGCGACGGCGGCGTTGACGGCCTTGTCGATGCCGCGACGGATGGCCAGCGGGTTGGCGCCAGCGGCGACGTTGCGCAGACCGTCGTTGACGATGGCTTGAGCGAGCAGGGTTGCGGTGGTGGTGCCGTCACCCACGGTGTCGTTGGTCTTGGTGGCGACCTCCTTCACCAGCTGAGCGCCCATGTTCTCGATGTTGTCCTCGAGCTCGATCTCCTTGGCGACAGAAACGCCGTCGTTGGTGATGGTCGGAGCACCGAACGTGCGCTGCAGCGCAACGTAGCGGCCCTTGGGGCCCATGGTGACGGTAACGGCGTCGGCCAGAGTGTTGACACCCTTGGCGAGCTTAGCGCGGGCATCGGTGTTGAACGTAATGTTCTTTGCCATGGTAGGTAATCCTCCAAAAGAAACGTGACTCGCGTCGCCGCTTCCGAGTCCTATGCGGCGGGCGCGTTCAAAGACGAATCAGAGATTCTGACGAGACTAGGCCTCGACAACAGCGTAGATGTCGTCGGCGCGCATCAGCAGATACTTCTCGCCGTCGACCTTGACCTCGTTGCCACCGAACTTACCGTAGATGACAACGTCACCGACCTTGACGTCCATGGGGATGCGCTCACCCTTGTCGTTGACCTTGCCGGCGCCAACGGCAACGATGGTGCCGCGCTGCGGCTTCTCCTGGGCGTTGCTGGCGATATACAGACCAGAAGCGGTCTTCTGCTCGGCCTCGTCGGGCTTGACCAGAACACGATCTGCAAGCGGCTTCAAAGACGACATGCTTGTTTCCTCCTTTTTGGGCCGCGCGGTTATGCCGCGCGAATTAACCCTTTTTGTTTGCGTACGCGTTGAATGGTACCCACGAATGGCGGGTTATACAACACGGAGTCAAAAAATCTTATTTTTTGGCACTTAGATTTTCTGAATGCCGGGGGATAACTTAGCGATGCCTCCCGTGTGGCTCCGGAGGCAGGTTAACTAATTCGGGCCCGGCATTCAGAAAAGTCAGTGCAGCAAAATGGCGATGCAGATGGTGCGAACAAGAAAGGGGCACGTTGCAGAAACGCGCCCCTTATGGGTGGGGTATGGGGCTAGCGCTCGTAGATCAGGTTGCCGGCTAGGTAGGTGGCTTGGACTTTGGTGGCTTGGAGTTCTTGGGGGTCGATGGTGAGTGGGTTTTGGTCCAGGACTACCAGATCGGCGTACTTGCCGGGCTCCAGACTGCCGAGGTTTTGCTCGTCGCCCGCTGCGTACGCACTGCCAAGCGTATAGTTGCGCAGGGCCGTTGCCGCGTCGATACGCTCGCTCGGCAACCAGCCGCCCTCGGGCCAGTGGCTGCGGGGGTCTTGGCGGGTGATAGCCGTGTAGAGCACGTTCATGCTGGTAACGGACGTGATAGGGCTGTCAGTACCGAAGGCTTGGCGGATGCCGCGCTGCTTATAGGTTGCGAACGGCCACATGATTCGGCTTCGCTCCAGGCCAAGGTCGCGCTCTGGGCCACCCGGATCGAGCGTGATGTGGCAGGGCTGGCTCGAGGCGACCACGTTGAGCTTGCGCAGGCGGTCGATGTCCTCGGGCAGGAGGTTCTCCAGATGCTCGAGTGTGTTATGGCCGTGCTGGGGCAGGCCGTACAGGTCGGCGGCCTCCTCGAAGATATCCAGCGCGGCATGAATCGCACCGTCGCCGATGACGTGGATACGCACAGTGTGGCCGCGCTCCGCAGCCGCCAGAACCAGCTTACGCATGCGCTCGGCAGGAACCGTCAGGCGACCTTGATCGCCCGGGAAGCGCGGATTGGTATAGGGCTCGGTGAGATATGCCGTGTGCTCGCTCGAGACGCCGTCGAAGAACTGCTTAAAACCAGGCGCCGAGAGCAGCGCGTTGTTCGCGTAGCGGGTCTGCAGTTCTTCTAAGCGCGATTGGTCATCCAGCAACGTGGGGAACAGATGGGCTCGGATGCCCAGCTTGCCGGCTGCCTGTAGCTTGCCGTAGACATCGTCGCGGATAAAATCGCAGCCCGGCATGGGCATGAGCGACATATCGCATATCGAGGTGATGCCCTGCTCGGCCATACGCCTCATTTGATCGGCGTAAGCGCTTGCAATGCGATCCTCCCCCAGCCACTCAAGGCAGCGCGGTAGCAGCTGCATGGCAGCCGCCTCGTGAGCAATGCCCGTGAGCTCGCCGCTTGCGTCCTTGTCGTAGCCACCGCCCGCTGGCGGCTCGCTGTCGCGCGTGACGCCGAGTGCCTCGAGTGCGCGGCTGTTGAGCCACAGCGTATGGCCGTCGCCCGAATACATAACGCAGGGGCGATCGGGGAATGCCGCATCGAGCGACGCCTTGGTAGGATGCTCGGGCGGGTCCCAACGGTAGTCGCGCCAGCCCTGAGTCACAACCCAAGCGTCGTCGGGCAGGTCCTGGGAAAACTCGAGCGCGTGTTGCACCAGCGCCGCCTCGGACGTGCCCATATCCATGAGCATGTACGGCGAGGAGCCGACCGAGGTATGGAAGAAGTGCAGATGAGCGTCATGGAAACCTGGGCAGACAAACTGCTCGCCGTAGTCGATAACCGGCGTGGCGGCAGGCGCGGCGGCAATCACGTCATCGGGCGCACCGACTGCGACGATACGGTCGCCTGCGATGGCAATCGCCAGCTCGCGGGCGGTATCGATGCCGTCTTGCGCGGTAAAGACGTTCTTGGAGCGGATAATCCGATCGATATGTTGCATGGGCATCCCCATCTCTGGCAGGAAATTCAACACCCCCGAGTGTACTCCCCCGCCCTTGTAACAAAACCCCAAGCGGCAAACGGCAACTTTACCAGCCCTAGCGGCAGGTGGCATACTGGAGAGAGCCTGTACGATTTTGCGATCAACCCAGCAAGGAGCAAATCGACCATGACGAAGACCAAGGCACAGCAGATTATGGCGGCGACCGAGGTGCGAGCGGCTGACGACGTCACCGCAGCCATCCAAGATATCGCCGCCGAGTTTGAGCCCTACATCATCAAGCAGCGCCGACACTTCCATAAGCACCCGGAGCTGAGCCTTGCCGAGGAGCGCACGACCTCCGACATCGCCAACCAGCTCGACGCCATGAATATCCCCTACGAGCGTCCGCTCAAGACCGGCTTGGTGGCAACGCTTCGCGGTACCGCGTCGGATGCCTACCACGAGGACGGCACGCCGCGCCGCCGTATCCTGCTGCGTGCGGATATCGACGCCCTGCCCGTCACCGAGCAGACCGGCGAGGATTTCGCCAGCGTCAACGAGGGCTGCATGCACGCCTGCGGCCACGACTGCCACATCGCCATGATGCTCGGCACGCTGCAGATCCTGCGCCATATGACCGACGACATCCACGGCGAAATCCGCATCGTCTTCCAGCCCAGCGAGGAAAACGGCCAGGGCGCCAAGCTCATGATCGGCACGGGTGTGCTCGACGGCGTCGATGGCGCCTACGCCGCGCACATCTGGAGTGAGGTCGACGCCGGCACTGTGAGCTGCGAGCCCGGACCGCGCATGGCCAATACCGACTGGTTCCGCATCGACGTCCGCGGCACCTCGTGCCACGGCGCCATGCCCCAGCGCGGCCACGACGCCGTCATGGTGGCCGCCGAGATCGTCAATGCCCTGCAGACCATCGTTTCGCGCGAGATCAGTCCCTACGAGCCGGCCGTCATTACCGTCGGCGAGCTGCACGGCGGAACCGCGCGCAACGTTATCGCCGGCACGGCCTACCTCGCCGGCACGGTGCGCACCTACGGAGATTCGACCCACGAGGAAATGCCGGAGCTTATGCGTCGCATCGTGGAGCATACCGCGGCCGCCTTGGGCGCCGAGGCAGAGCTCACCGACTACACCATCGCCAATTACAAGGTCGAAAACGATGCCGCCTCGAGCGAGCGCTGCCGCCAGGCAGTAATCAAATGCCTGGGCCCCACCGGCCAAGGCCATTATCGCGGCACACTCTCGGGTGAGGATTTTTCGGAGTACCTGCGCCGCGTACCGGGCGTGCTCGCCTTTGTTGGCACGCGCAACCCCCAGATTGGCGCCACGTACGCCCAACATTCTTGCTTCTACAAGATTGACGAGTCGGTACTGGCCAAGGGCTCCATGGTGGCCGCCCAATATGCCATCGACTTTTTGGCCGAGCCCACACAAGAAGAGCTCGACGGCCCCACGATTGCCGCGGTCGCCGAGACCAATCCCGACCTGGCAGCCAAACTGCGCTCTGCCAAGGCCACGGCCGCCGAGGCCCGCGACGCCATGCACGATGCCCGCACCGCCCGACACGCCGCAATCAAGGGCATCCACGATGCACGTGCCGCCGCTCGCCGCGAGGAGAAGCACGACGAGTAGTCGATCCACGACCATCTCGCAGTCATAGCCGCATCGCGATATCAAAGCGGGGGCGGACGCTTCGGCACGTCCGTCCCCGCTTATTTGTCAAGCGCTATTTCTACCGTTTCTACCCCGTCCCCAAATGGCAGGTGGCAGGGTTACTCGTCCTGCGGGTCCTCGTCGGAGCTTGGCGCAGGCTCGGGCTCAGGCACGGGCTCAGGCGCAGGCTCGGGCTCCGGTTCCGGCATGGGCGCGGGCTCGGGCTCAGGCACGGGCTCAGGTTCAGGCTCAGGCACGGGCTCGGGCGCGGGCCCGGGCTCGGGCTCGGGCGCAGGCGCCGCAGCGGAATCGGATACGGGCGCTGCGTCGGTGCTAAAACCAGCCGGAGCAGACTTCTTCTCAAACGGCAGCACAAAGGTCAGGACGTCATCCTTATCCTCATCAGCCCATTCAGCTGCATAACGCGCTACCCAATAGCCAACGGCACGATGCTTGAGCATCTTGCCAAAGACCGTAAGGAATACCGTGACAAACGCCGTCAGCACCAAGAACAATACGAGCGTGATGCCACCGCCGGTAACAAGCGCCTCAATAGCCGAAGGACGGTAGTAGTAGTTATACATACCGACAGAGGCAATGGCGCCGAAGACGAGCGTCAGGATCCATGTGACAACGTTGGCGACCAGACCCGTCAAAAACTCGGGAAGGAACGAAGCGCAGAACAGCTTGGTCTTGTTCTGCTTAAACGCCGCCCAGACCTTGTCGAGCGAAAACGCGCTCTCGACACGACCGGTCACCGCAAAGTGCATCACGGCAATGTCGGCGAACATCTTAAAGAAGACCCCCAAGACCGCCGTGGCAATCATAGCCAGGACAAGCAGGCCAAGCGAGCCAAACAGCGCTGCCTCGAGTGCATAGGAGCCGTAATACGAATACGAGCCCGCGGCGCCAATTACCACGCTCTCCACCAGCGAAAGCACTACACCGATAACGGGAATGGCAGCGATAACCTCGAGCACGACCGAGATAACGCTCGAAAAGACTCCGAGGCCAAACGACGTGGAACGCATGAGTGGACGATCCATACCGCCATCAACCTTGAGCGACAGATCGCGACCCCACTCAATACCAAAGCCGGAACCACACACGCTCGCAATGCAAGCTGCCAAAAAGCCGATGGCAGCTGCAATGCCGCCAATAACGGGAATGAACAGCACGAGCACCGACACGACGCAGATAAGCGCCGGCAAAAAGGCGATCTGGCACACGCGCTGCAGTACGCCCGGCGTCTTGGTCATATCCTCGAACGCCTGAGCCGTGCAGCCCTTGGGCACGTTCATGACAGGCTGAGGCTCAAACTGCTGAGGCTGCCCCTGAGGATTGGAGGCCGCGGCACCGGCATTGGGGGCACCACACGCACCACAGAACTTATCGTTGTCGCCCATGGGGGCACCACACTGCGAACAGAACATCGAGATCATCCCTTCGTATCTTGAGCGAATCATCTGGATCGCAAACGATGTCTTTGGCATCATTATCACCCAATGTGGGGACAAATACTCCAACATGACGCATTTGCAATGCGCAGGGCGCTATTCGATTGTTTGATGAGCTCGACCGCGTTAGTTCGTTCCGCGAAAACCCTTGCCGACGATCTCGGAGCTGTCGACGATCGTGATAAAGGCACCCGGATCGACTTCGCGCGCATAGCGGCGCAGTTGCACGGCCTCGCGACGGCTTAGCACGCTCATGATCACCGTCACGCACTTGCCCGAGAAAGCACCGTAGCCGCGGCTGATAGTCGCCGTACGGTTGAGATGCTTGACGATAAACTCCTCGACCTTAAGGGGCTCGGAGCAAATGACCGTGCAGACTTTACGCAGGTGGATGCTCTCGATGGCTTTGTCGACCACAAGCGTCTTGGCAAACAGGCCGAGCACGCAATACAGACCGACGCGCGGGCCGTACAAGAAGGCCGCGATGGTCACGATGCCGATATCGACCAGCAGCAGCGCACGGCCGATCTCAAGCGTCGTGCGGCGTTTGAGAATCATGGCGAGGATGTCCGTGCCGCCCGTCGAGGCACCAATATCAAAGACGATGGCGCTGCCGAGCGCCGGCAGAATCACGGCAAAGCACAGGTCGAGCCACATATCGCCCGTCATCGAGACATCGGTCGGAATAAAGAGCTCAAACAGCGAAACATAGGCGGACAGCGCAAACGAGGCAAAGACACTCCACAGGATTGCCTTGCGCTCCAAAAAGATAAAGCCCAGAACGACCAGGACCGCATTGATAATCCACATAAAGACGCCGACGGGCAGGGTCGGGAACAGCGTGGACAGAATGACCGACACGCCCGAGGTGCCGCCAAAAGCAAAGTGATTAGGGGTTTTAAACGCGACGATGGCAAAGGCCGTGAGGATCAGGCCCAAATTGAGCTCGGCAAAAAAGCGCGGAAAGCCCGGCTCCTGGCTGCGCTTGCGACCAGCGCGCTCGCCCCGCTCGATAACATCGCGATCGACCACGCGTTCCATCGGCACTACGGGAGGACGATGCACCTCCTCGGCAGCACGCGACGCCGCCTCTGCCGCAGCGGCCTCAATTGCCCATGCCTTGCTTTCTGTTTCGTGCTCGTCGGCCATTACGGCAACCCCTCGTTAACAATTTGGAAACAATGCGCCCATTAGAGTAACGCGGAACGTGGGGATTGCAACCCTTAGTTAGACGAGCGGTATGACTATATCGGGAGCGTACAAAAACGGCCGGCCACGCTTTTGCTTGCGCGGTCGGCCGTTTAATGTTTTCGCAGATAAAACCTGCCAAAACAAACCTGTCCCTTTTTGGAAGGTTATTCGTGCTGGCTGGTGCGGTGCTCGTACTCCTCGGGGGTGATGACATCCTCGATGCGCAGGTTGACGCCCGCCACCTCAAGGCCAGTCATCGCGGCAAGGCGCTCGGTGACACGTGCCTTAACATCGTCGAAGATCGCGGGCGCATAGGCGCCGTACTCGATGATGACGGAGATGTTGACGACCACGCGATTATCGTCGGTGACCTCGACCGTCACGCCCTTGGTCAGATTCTCGGCACCAAACTGCTCCTGCACAAAGTGCATGAGGTTACCCTTCATGCCCAGAACGTGCGGAACCTCGCGGGTGGCCATGGCAACGATCTTCTCGATCACGCCGTTGGAATAGGTCAGCGAGTCCTCGGACTCATCCGCTTCCTCGTCGTCCTCATCCGTATCGGACTCGGCCTCGACGAGAGCCTCATCCTCGAGCGTCACATCCTCAGCTTCGGCGACGACCGCCTCGTTCTCCTCGAGCTCGGTATCGGCTACATCGACCTTCGTATTAAAAGCCATGGTTCCTCCTTATGCCTGCCGCGGATGCGACAGTCGAATACATATTAGCGGCCGCTAAACAGACGGCCGAAGAAGTTGACGATCCCGTTCTCGCCGTCGCGAATTTGGCCGATCACAGCGCCGATCAGCACGAAGAATGCAATGACGAGCGTGTCCCACAGGCCCAACGTGAGCACCAACACGGCGAGGATAAAGCCGGCGACGGCGCCGAGCGTGGTGTTGGGATGACGCACAGCATAGCTCCAGACGGCAGCGCCCGTACCCTTGATGAGACCCATAGCCTCGTCAAAATCCGCGGCTGCCGCGTCTTGTAACTCGGTTGCCTCTGCTTTGGAATCAACAGGTTCGCTCGCCGACGTGGCGCTCTGGTCAATCGTCAGGCGCGGCGTACGAGCGGTCTTATCTTGATTGGTATCACTCACCGGAAACCTCCACGGTCTGGACGGTAGTCTTGGACGGCAAAAAACGGACGCGCGCGGTCGTACCCGGCGCGCCGAGCATGGTATCGCAGGCTTCTTCGATGCGCTGCTGCATCGCGGTAGCCAGAGATGCCACGTCCTTATCGTCAAGCGCGATAGCCTCGACCTTAAAACGGACGTGCGAATCGTCGGGGCCTTGGACGCGAGCCTCGACATGCTCGACCATCACGCGGTCGTCGCGCTCGGCAGCAACCCTGGCGCACGAAGAAAGCGCCGCAAGGGTAACCTCGATATTGCGCTCCCCCGCCGGATGCACGCAGGACGGTTCGCGACGGGCGAACATCAGGCGGAAAAAGCTCAGCAGTACGCCGATCGCCACGACGCCGGCGCACGCCGTCACGACGATGCGCGGCATGGGGTCGCGCATCAGCAGCATAAAGCGATACGTATACGGCCCCCAAAACTGGCAGACAAGCGTACCCAGTGCCACGATGGTGGCGGCAAGATACACGATCGCTAGGGCTCGTTTGAGTACGCGCACGCGGCGCTCCCTTCAAATCTCGGCTCTCGAAATGCAGAACGGTTCGCATCATTATAAAAGAGCCGGGTCCGGTGCTCTACGCACGCGGATCCGGCTCATCTATTCCACGAGGCTTGCATGCTCGCTTCATTATGCCCAGATATGCACGGCTCAATCCGTGCTGGCGCTACTCCTCCTCGAGGGCAGCGATGACCTCGTCGGTCATGTCCATGGTGCTGTAGACGTCCTGGACGTCGTCGAGCTCCTCAAGACGGTCGATGAGGCGCTGGACCTTCTTGGCGTCGGTACCAGAGACCTCGGTCGGGGTGGTCGGGACCATGGTGGTCTCGGAACCCTTGACCTGGACGCCCTGCTCCTCGAGCGCCTTGGAGACAGCCATGACGTCGTTGGCAGCAGTCCAGACGATCCACTCCTCGCCGGCATCCTCGTAGTCCTCGCCACCGGCCTCGGCGATGGCCATCATGAACTCATCCTCGTCACCGGCAGCACCGTTGGCGATCATGGTCTCCTTCTTGGCGTTCTCGTCCAGGATCTCCTTGGCGACGACGATCTGGCCCTTGCGCTCAAATTGGAAGGCGACGGAGCCGGAGGTGCCCAGGTTGCCACCAGCGTGGGAGAAGGCGGAACGGACATCAGCGGCGGTACGGTTGCGGTTGTCGGTCAGGCAGTCGACGTAGACGGCAACACCGGCGGGACCGTAGCCCTCGTACACGATGTTCTCGTAGACGGCGGCGTCAGCACCCGAACCAAAAGCCTTGTCGATAGCGGACTTGATCTTGTCCTTAGGCATGGACTGAGCCTTGGCCTTGGCAACGGCAGCGGCGAGGCTGGCGTTGTTCTCGGGCAGCGGGTCGCCGCCGAGACGGGCAGCAACGGTGATGTTGCGGCTCAGCTTGGAGAAGAGGGCGGAACGCTTGGCGTCCTGCGCGCCCTTACGATGCTTGGTTGTGGCCCACTTAGAGTGTCCGGACATACGTGTCTCCTATCGGTTTCGACCTAAAGCCCAGCGCAGATGCTCGGGCAATATAAACAAACGTCGTTATGATATACCTACTGGCCTGCGAGATAAACCCCAAAATGAAGGCGTCGTGATGATACAGCCCCTTGGTGCAAGGGGCTGGTGCAAAGTTACCTGACCCCAATGCACCAAGTTAGGACCAGAGGAAGTCGCTGCGGGTGATGGTGGCACCGATGGCGAAGGGCATGCAGGCGATGGCCGGATACAGGTAGCGCATGTAGGTCGAGCCGTTGCACGGGCCAATCAGGCACACGGCGAGCACGCCCAACAGCGGCACCCAGATTGCCAGCGCACGCCATGAATGACGACGCAGCAGGTAGACCACCACAGCGATCATGATCCACACATAGGTGGCCGAGCTCATGGTGAGCGAAATAAACGGGATGCGCTGCACCGCCACACGGTACAGATTGATCAGGTGGTCGCACCAGCGCACCACGTTGCTGTCAACCGGATGGAAGTCAAAGTACTTGAGGTTGTCGGGACGCGCCATGATCTCGGCACTACGCGCCGTGCTGTAGACCCAGGCATCGCGCGCGCTCGGATAAAAATAGCCATAGTAGTTATTGATAAGCGCCGAAATATAGCACTCGGGATCTTTCTTAAACATCTGGGCCCATACCTCAAAATAGGCATCGATGTCCTCCTGCGAGGCGTACTCGTTAAAGCAGTTCTTGACGGCATCGGACTTGTCAGGGTTGTAGCGGCGGCCCAGGTTCTCGTACTTGAGCACGCGATCGATCACGACGCGCTCCTCGTCGGTCACCAAACCGTCGCAGGGTGCCTCCACGATAGTGCCGTCCTCCTTAACCGTGGGGTTGACGCCCGAGTTGAGGCCGTCGTGCTTTTGGACGAAACGAGCCGTCTGTTGGAACGGAATCGAGAGGATTTCGCGCTTGGAACCAGGCGTGATGTCGTGCGCCGGCATAAAAACCTTGGTGAAGTACATATTAGAGGCAAGGCAGAGTGCAAGCACCGCAAGAACTCCCACCCAGCGGAAGCGCGGGATGCCGCCCGAAGGCGCAGTACCAGCCTGCTTGGCTGCGCGACGAGCCGCATGCGCGTCCCATGCGCAAAACGCCGCCGCGATTACGCATGCCGTCAGGGGAAACACAAGGCCTCCGTTGCGCAGGAACGTGGAACCCATGGCGCCCAGAGCGAGCAGCAGCCAGTCGTGGCGCGCAAAGAGCACGGGGGCTTTCTCGCCCGCTCGCTCGACATTGGCATCACGACGGGGCAAGCCACATGCCACAAGCTTGACGGTCTGTACCAGCAGCACCAAAAACGCGTCGGCAAAGAGCACGTCTTTGGTGAGCAACGCCGCGTAGTTAGAGAACATCGGCATAAACGCAAAGAACAGCAGGATCGCACCGCGAACCGGCAGGCTCACGCCCAGTTTGCGCAGCGACGAAATGGAATAGGCCATGCAGGAAGCCGTGATGACAAATTGAGCGCAGGTATAGATGATGAGGCCCGCGTCAGCGCTGTTGAACAGCGAAAGCCCCAGTTGAACGCACGAGCCGATAATGGCCGTGTGCACTACGGGATGATGCCCGTTGAGCAGCACGTTGGGGTTGAGTAGGCGCAGGTAGTCGCTCGTGCCGTTGGGATAGTTGAACCACTGGCGAATCTGCGCACCCGTATCTCCCATAAAAAGGCCGGGCAGCGAAGCGATGAGCGTGGGCGCCCAGGCGATCATAAGCACCAGGAAGGGCCCGGCAAAGGGATGGACCGAGAGCACGGCGTGAGCCACACGCCATATGCGGCCAAAGTGCGCCTCGGAAAACGGGATGCGCCGAGAGCTCAGCCAATCCAGGCACTCAAAGGCAAGGTAGAAGGCCACGATCGCTAGGAGCATCCAGCCCGCGCCGCCAATCCAGGCGCAGATGATGCGGGCCTTGTCGCCGAGCACAATCTCGGCAGAATCGGTGAGGTCGTAGCTGCGGCCAAACACCATGCAGACGGCAAAGAACAGCGACGGAAGGATCACCGAAGGACGCCAAGCATCGCCGCGGCCAAAGAATACGTAGCGAAACGGCAGCGTGAGCAGGCAGGCAAGCGCAAGCAGCATGACCGCGTCGGTATGGCCGGCAAACGAGAGGAGCACCTCGTAGCACACGTACAGCATGCCCGAGGCTTTGGGGTCAATCGCCAAGACTGCGTTGCTCGACACCGGGGCGGGATCGATGGAAAACGCCGTGGTCGCCAACAGCGCAAGCAGAAATGCGATGAGCGTCTGCTTGGCGGGGTAGCGCTTAAACCAGACGATGCGGGCAGCGTCGCGCGCAGCCGTTGTGGAGAGGTCGGAATCCTTCACAGTCCGAAAGCCTTTCTAGAAACCTATCAAACTCGGCAAGACCACCACAAAAGTGCCTGTCCCCTTTGTGGTGGTCTTGGTTAGGCGTCGAGGTAGATGCGCTGGGGGCGATTGCGGTGTCGGGCGAAGATGATGAGCGCCAGGCCCGCAATAACGAGCGGAAGGCTCAGCAGCTGACCCATCGTGATGACGCCGCCCAGCAGATAGCCAAGCTGGGCGTCGGGCACGCGCACGAACTCGACGAGGAAGCGGACGATGCCGTAACCCATCACAAACACGCCCATAAACGTGCCCTGGGGCAGCAGCGGCTTTTTGCGGCTGAGCACCTGCAGAATGCAAAAGAGCACAATGCCCTCAAGAAATGCCTCGTAGAGCTGGGAGGGGTGACGCGGCATATCGCCCGCGGTGCCACCGAAGACCACGCCCCATGGCAGATCGGTCGGCTTGCCCCACAGCTCACCGTTGACAAAGTTGGCACAACGGCCCAGGCACAAGGCCAGCGGCGCGCCTATGACGGCAAGGTCTGCCAGAGTCCATGCGTCGAGCTTATACATGCGGCACACAATGATGCCGCCGATAATGCCGCCCACCAAACCACCATGGAAGCTCATGCCGCCCTCGTTGGTGGCAAAGATCTCGAGCGGATGTGCCCAGTAGTAGCCGTCGCCGTAAAAGATGACGTAGAACAGGCGGGCGCCGATGATAAGGCCAAAGACCACACCGACCACGACGCTCGTCAGGTCGTCAATCGTGATGTTAAAGCCCCAGCGACGCTGCGTGCGATACATGACGACCGCCGTGAGCAGAGCTCCGACCACATAGGCCAGACCATACCAGTAAATCGTGATGGGCCCCGCCGAAATCGCGACGGGATCAAGCATATGGTAGAAGTCGTTGAGCATGCCGACCCTCCTACTCCCTACATACAAATGCGGCCGCGGGCCTTGCGCTCGCAGCCGCATATTTGGGCGTAACGTCTATGCGGAGTATGCCGTCCGCAGCTTTCGCATCTTAGAACGGCGCGTACTCGTCGTACAGGTCGTCGGTCTCGCCGGAGGCATTGACCTGCTCGACACGGGTAACGCCGGGCACATGCTCCTTCAGGATGCGCTCGATACCCATGGACAGGGTCAGCGCGCTCATAGGGCAGCCGGCGCAAGCGCCCTGCAGCTCCAGCTTGACGACACCCTCGTCGTCGACGCCCACATACTCCATATCGCCGCCGTCAGCCTGCAGGTTGGGGCGGATCTCCTCAAGAACCTTCTTAAGCAGCTCTTCGTTAACAGCCACAGGGGCTCCTTTCTCACAATAACGCGGGCGCGCCCGCGGACAGGGGCTATGTTACTACAGCCATGTACCCGCTCACGAGCCATCCATGCGCGCGGACACGACTTTCACGAGCAGCCAATTTGGGACGGGGCTCTTTTAGCTGCCTTTTGTTGCCAGCTGGCGTTGCCACGCGCTACTGCTGAGCCTGTCCCTCGGTGCCAATGTGAACATCGACGATAACCTGGCGGTAGCTGATGCCACAGGAGTCGAGGATGCGGCGGCTGATGCGTCCGTCATCGGTGTCGGCGTACTTGTTGTCCAGGTAGACGACCTCGCCCACGCCCACCTGCGCCAAAATCTTGGCGCAGTCGTGGCACGGGAACAGCGTGACGTAGACCGTGGAACCCTCGAGGTCCTTGAGCGAGCCACGGTAGTTGAGCACGGCGTTTGCCTCGGCATGGACCACGTAGTTGTGCTTGTCCTGCAGCGGGTCGTCGCTCGTACCCCACGGGAAAAAGTCGTCGTTGAGCGCCGAGGGCGTACCGTTGTAGCCCACCGAAAGGATACGGTGGTTGGTGCTGGCGATGCACGCACCCACCTGCGTGTTGGGGTCCTTGCTGCGGCGCTGCGCGGCGATGGCCACGCTCATAAAGAACTCGTCCCAGCTAATGACGTCCAGGCGCTTGCCTGACGAAGTTTGATGAAGATCGTCCGACATGGCAGACACCTCCGTAATCGCAATAGTTTGACCCATTGTAGCAGGTGAAAGGTGGAGGCGTTTGTCCCACCGGCGCCCTCACTTTTACACGCGGCGGGGCTTTTGGTTGATGCGGTAGAGCTCGGCGAGGCCCCGCAGCGTCAGCGCGTCGTCGACCGTCAGGCTGTGGCCGACCAACGCCGCGAGTGCCTCAGCGTCGTCGCCGGTAATGACGATGGGCACGTCGCCCTCCCCCGCGGCCTTGGTCGCGCGCATCTCGGCGAGCACCATGTCGAGCATGCCGTCGATGCGGGCCACCTCGCCCAGAACCACGCCCGAGCGCATCGCCTCGCGCGTGTTACGGCCGATTACATGCGTGGGTGCCGAGGGCTCGACCTGCGGCAGGCGTGCCGCAGCAGCCGAGAGCGAGCGGGCGCCGAGCGCCAGACCCGGCGCGATGACGCCGCCGACAAAGGTACCGCGCGCATCGATGACCTCAATATTGGTCGTAGTGCCCAGGTCGATCACGATGCACGGAGAGCCGTAGACGGCACGGGCCGCCACGGCGTCGGCGATGCGGTCGGGGCCGATCTCGGCCGGATCGTCGTAGTGTACGGGCATGCCGGTCTTGAGGCCCGGCCCCACGGTGAGCACGCGTCCCGTGCAGGTGCGGGAAAGCGCCGTCTTCCAAGGGCGCTCGAGCGCCGGCACTACGCAGCTCAGCACTGCGGCTGCGGGAACGAGCTCACCCGGCATGCCCGCATCGGCTGACAGCGCGCCCATGACCTGCGTGAGCCTCATGCGCGCCTCGTCGGCTGTGATGCTCGACGGCGTCGTGATCTCGCACGTCGCAAGCGGGCATTCCTGTGCCGCGGCCGAATCCTCGGCAAACAGGCCAAAGCGAATGAACGTGTTGCCCACGTCGACCGTCAATATATATGCGCACCCATTAAGCATCGTCGGCGCTCCTTTCGTCTGCCCAGCAGTATATCCCGATGATTATTCTGGGACGGGGATTTAAAAATCATTGCGTACCTGATGATTTTTAAATCCCCGTCCCAGAATAATCATCCTTCGGCTTCGCTTGGGATAGCTAAAAAAGCCCAGTCCCAAATTAACTGCCGTGCCGCTATACTGGTGCGCGGCCGTTTGCGAGCTCACGCGGCGGCCCTTGGTAACCCGACTTCCCGCGCCGTATCCGTAACGGCGCTCCCGGGGGAAGCGGATATACGCAAAGGAGTTTTATATGAGCAATCCCTCGAACCGCGCTTCGATGCGCGGGCAACTCACGCTGCGCGGCGTCGTCATCGGCGTCCTTGGCTGCGTGATCATCACGGCAAGCTCGGCCTACACGGCCCTCAAGATGGGTGCACTCCCCTGGCCGATTATTTTCGCTGCCGTCATCTCGCTGTTCTTCCTGAAGCTCATGGGCAACGCCAGCCTCAACGAGGCCAACGTCACCCACACCATCATGTCCGCGGGCGCCATGGTCGCCGGCGGCCTGGCGTTTACCATCCCGGGCGCCTGGATGCTGGGCTATGCCGACCAGATCAGCTGGCTCGACATGTTTATCGTGGCACTCGCCGGCACCATCTTGGGCCTGCTGGCAACGGCGCTCATCCACCGCCACTTTATCGTGGACGCCGCGCTGGAGTTTCCCACCGGCAATGCCGCAGCTCAGACACTGCGCGCCACCGAGGCCGGCGGCAAGACCGGCAAGCAGCTCTTTGGCTCCATGGCCATCGCAGGCATCTACAGCGTGCTTCGCGACGCTCTGGGCGTGGTGCCGAGCATGCTGTGCACGCTCAATATCCCCGGCGTGACCTTTGCCATCTATAACTCGCCCATGCTGCTCTCCATCGGCTTTTTGGTTGGCTTCGCCCCGGTTGCCTTCTGGTTTGCCGGCGCGCTGCTAGGTAACTTTGGCATCATCGTGGGCGGCACCGCTGCGGGTCTATTCGACGTTGTGACTGCGCAGGGCATCGTCAAATCGCTCGGCATGGGCCTCATGATGGGCTTTGGCGTCGCCGTCGTCCTCAAGGACATCCTGCCGCAGGTCGCCGGCATCGCCCGCGGCCTCGCCGCCGACAGCTCCAGCGACACCGACGAGCAGTCGCTCATCTCGGGCTCGCTTAAGCTCGACGCCGGCATCATCGGCCTGGGTACTGCCGCCATCGCCGTGATCGTCGCCATCGCGCTCGACCTTGGCCCCGTCCCGGCCGTCATCGTCACGCTGTTCACCTTTGTCACCACCATCATGAGCGCGCAGAGCTGCGGCCAGACGGGCATCGACCCCATGGAGATCTTCGGCCTCATCGTCATGCTCATCGTGGCTGCCTTCGCACAGATCGCCCAGGTCAAGCTGTTCTTTATCGCCGGCATCGTGGCCGTGGCATGCGGCCTTGCGGGCGACGTCATGAACGACTTTAAGGCCGGCGCCGTGCTGGGCACCAACCCGCGTGCGCAGTGGATCGGCCAGGCCATCGGCGGCATCGTGGGCGCCCTGGTCGCCGCTGCCGTCATGGTCGCGCTCGTCACCGCCTATGGTCCGGATGCTTTCGGCCCCGACAAGAGCTTTGTGGCCGCGCAGGCAAGCGTCGTCGCCACCATGGTCTCGGGCATCCCGAGCGTGCCGTGGTTCGCAGGCGGCTTTATCGCCGGCATCGTCATGTACTGGCTCGGCATTCCGGCCATGATGATCGGCCTGGGCGTGTACCTGCCGTTCTACATGTCGCTCACGGCCTTCTTGGGCTCCTGCGCCAAGCTCGCCTACGACAAGTGGGCCGCACGCCGCGACGCCGCTGCCGGTCTTTCGGACGAGGAGAAGGCCTCCAAGGATGCCGCCTTCCAGGAGCAGGGCCTGGTCGTCGCCAGCGGCCTGCTCGGCGGCGAGTCCATCGTCGGCGTTATCCTGGCGTTTGTCTCTGTTGGTCTGAGCCTGCTGGGGTAGGCCGAACAACAACGCACCAGCGCAGAGCGCGGGGTCGGAATCAAACCGGCCCCGCGCTTTTTTGTCTATTTGACTCTTATGATCCTCACGGCGTTTTAGCCATGTCGATTGTCCTGACTTCCAGGTCAACAAACCTTGTCTGACACCTCGCCTAACGCGGTGTAGAGTAAAGACGACAGACGCAAGAAGCGGCTCAGAAGCTAAACGAGGTAAGCATGGAACTCGACAAACAACAGATCAAGCGGCTGCGCGAGCGTCATCATCGTCGTCACGGTATACGCCCTGCACACAGCGAGGCCATGGAGAATGCCACCCGTTTCCTTAAGCAGGCGTTCAACATACGCGAGGGACGCGCGCCCTATCACGTGATTCGCAAGCGCTTTGTAAACGGGGCGCGCCTGACTGGCTCACACTTATGCATCCTGATCATTGCCATGTTGATCGCGAGCATCGGCCTCGATATCGACTCGGACATTGCCATCGTGGGCGCCATGCTCATCTGTCCGCTCATGGGCTCGGTCCTTGCCATGGCATACGGCATCGCCACGCTCGACCGCGAGATTGCCGTCGAGGCAATTGCCGGCCTCGCGCTGCAGATGGTCTTTTGTCTAATCACGTCCACGCTGTACTTTAAGCTCTCGCCCCTTGGCACCACCACGGCCGCCATCATCGACAACTCGACACCGACTGTGTGGGACCTTGCCGTCGCGCTCGCGGGCGGCTTTGCGGGCGGACTGGGCAACTCGCGCGACCAGGAACCCGCCACGCTCATCGCCGGCGTGGCCGTGGCGACCGCGCTCATGCCGCCCCTGTGCGCGGCGGGCTATGGCATCGCCATCGCAAGCGGGTCGCTGTTTCTCTCGGCGCTCTACGAGTTTGGCATCAACGTGGTCTTTATCGCACTGGCTGCCGAAGCCGTGCTGCTTCTTTTGCGCGTGCCGCTCAAGCGCGACCTCAACGGCGACGGCATTGTGACCGCCGAGGAAAACGCCGAGGTCGATGAGCTGTCACACAAGGTGCGCCGCCGCATCATCGTGGGCACGGTGATCTTTGCCATCCCCTGCATCGTTATGACGGCGGGGTCTATTGGCTCGGCGCAGGCCGGCGTGCAGGACGGTTACGGCGTCACCGAAACCACGCGCGAGCTTGCCGCGGTGCTGCCGGGCTTTAAGGATTACACCGTTGCCGTCGAGACCTCGGCCACCGAAGACGAGGAGGAGGGCCTTGTCGAGCGCGAGGTTGTCGCCCATGTGACGACAAGCGAGGCGCTTGGGGCACACGACCGCCGTGTAGCCCGCAAGCTCATCGACCTCAATGTGCCCGAGCTCGATCGCGTGGAGTTTGATGTGCAGTAATACGCGACGTGGGATGGATGCGCGCAGCCGCGAGTCACGACTTGGCGCAGACGTGACGCGGGCCACGAGCAAATAGCGGGGCGCGGTCCATGGCCGCGCCCCGCTCGCTGATTTATTGCCGTGAATCAGCTGTCCGTATCGACATCGCCAGACTCCACTGTAAACGCCGGACCGGTACTCACCAGATAAAAACGGGTCACCCTGGTATCTCTAAATAGGTAGAGCAAGCCCTGATCGCGTCGGCGCGAAATATACGCCACGTGGACCGTACCGAATTCTTCGCCGTTTTCCTTCTTTAATACCAGGATGTTGGGGTCATCCGTACGCTTAAACTGCCCGTCTGTGCAGATTCCGTCTTGGTCGACCAGCTGCCATCGACAGTTGTCCTCCTCAAGAAAAGCCAGGGTTTCCCGACTTGTTTCGTCATCCCGATAGTAACCGTCAATGGCAAAGCCTTCGGAAGCACATTCCTGCATATAGGATGTTTCTCGACTTATGGCGAGTTGCCCTGTAGCGCCCAGAAGCACTGCCAGGCAAACCACTGCAACGGTTATCGAGACAAAACGGCGGCTCATGTCAGCCAGCCCGATACTTGTTTAACGGAGCACGAAACATACCCGGAACCTCCGATATCAGGGGGAACGTCACCTACGGCCTGCCGGTAATCATATGTTTCCAACATCAAACCATATGACTACAACTCGTTGGAGATAGATTCCATAAACGGACAATGATATACGGCGAACGGCTACACTTATCAATAAACCCAGAGTTATGGAGGCCGTTTTTCGTACTGCAAGATCGCAGTTTTCGGAAGTGCGGTGAAAAATCGAGTTCTGCCGACCAGACCGACTTTTTTAGCAACAAAACCGCAGGTCACAAGAGTTCAAAAGAGCAGTGTGCTCGAAGGTTCGGAGTTTTCCCCGCACTTCCGAAATCCGAGTCCACGAAAGGCGTCGGCAAGGCCATTTACGCAACATGTATCCAGTAAAAAAGGGCCGCAGCCGGTACGGCTACCACCCTTCCGTCTCATATCTAGCCCGAAGCAGGTCGGCTACTTCTTAATACCGCGTCACAGACGCTTTGCGACCGATGCCACGGCCTCCTCGCTAACCGAATCGCAGGCAGGCGAAGGGCTGCGTGCAGATGATGTTGGACGCACCGCGATCGATCAGGTCGAGTATCTCGGCCGTGAGCAGCCAGACCTCGCCCATGTTATTACATACCGAAAGCACCGTGCGGGCCTTGTCGGCCATGGCGCCAACACCTGAAGATTTTGTCCGTAACTCAAAGAGCTAGGAGGTTGATAAAATCCAGAAACATCATGGCTAAAAGAGACGGGCACACTGTCCCTGTTTTTCGCACGAGCAGCGCAAAAATAAGGCCCAGACAAAGATAGCCCCCCATCATTGCAATGATGTAATTTGTGGGTGCCCCGATTAAACACTGTTGAGTCACGAGAAGCAATGCCCATAGAATCGACTGTACAAATGCCCTTATGCAAAACGGCCGAACTATTCCGACGATTGTGTATTCAAATAAAAATACGTACCTAAATAACAGCTCATGCAAAACTGAAACCGAACAGACCAATACCCATCTGGATATTGATTTTCCACCTATATCGAGCATGGCGGCCATAATAATAAATACGATGAAAATGAACTGCCATCCCAAAAGAATCCCACGCTGCTTGGTCTTATCACGGGAAACAGCGCCCCGAGTTGCAAAAAGATAGACTACCAACGCACAAAAGAGCGCCCCTGTAGAGCACAGCCAAGCGGGAGATCCTTTTGCAATAACCCAAATGGCCCACGGCACGCTAGCAACCATCGTACCCAGTAGATAACGTGCCCCCAGGCGCATTATTTCAGTCGCTTTTCCCAAGCTCTACCACCTCATCACTAGCTGCTATTAGGTCCATATCGTGTGTAATAACAATGACAATCTTGTGCTTGCGCAGTTCCTTCACAGCATTTATCAGAGCTTCTTTATGAGCAATATCAAGTGATGCTGTTGGCTCATCGAATAAATAGACGTCTGCCTTCTTTTCCAAGACCCGCCTAATTTCCAATTGTTTCAGTTCCCCAGGAGACATTCCTCCGCACCTCTTCTTTTCGATAGAAGGAAAATTTCTATCGCTAAGAAAATCCTTTACTGATATCGGGGTTTGTTCGGCAAACGAAACTAGATTCCGCCTAAGGTGCTCGCAGTTGATTTCTTCTTGGGCCTTACCGTTGTAGGAAATAGCCCCACCGTAACCCGAATTGAAACAACCCATTAATAAGTACGCAAGGCTCGTTTTGCCCGAGCCATTAATCCCCACAAGAGCATAGAGCTTTCCTTTGTCAAACCTGAGATTCAAGTTATTGTAGAGACACTTTTCATTTAATGTAAAACCAAAATTATGCAGTTCGATGTAATCGATCTCCAAGAGCTCCTCTCCAGCAACAGCCAAAGGCAATTTAGAGGCATTTAGACGAGATATCGATGAGAAGCAGTCTTGTACGCTACTACCTATACCGTAGATTGACCTCACGGCAGATAGCATTAAAGCCATGTAGCTCGAAACGGCAACAAGTTGGCCTACACTCATGCTTCCATGCATTACATAGAAAGCCGAAATCAAAAGAATAGTCACCTGGGACGCAGCCGCAGCAAAGGAATCCGTTGCCTGAAATCTCGAAACGACACTTTGATAGGCGACTCCGGCGTGCAGCAAAGACGAAAAAAAGCTATCTATGGATTTCAATGCTCTTTCGAATAGCACATTAACATACAAAAATCTCTGATGCGCAAGTACGGACTCCACTTTTCCGAAATACAGGGACTGCTCCTCCTTAAAGGTCAGACCTGAAACAAAAAGCGGTTTTCTGAATAAAGCATATGCAATTGCATACAAGATGCAAAATGTCACGGAAACCCAAAAGAGCGCTACGGAGCATCCATAGAGAAAAATAAAACTGATACCTAGCTGGACAACCGCAAGAAGTACCGTCTGGAGCACCGACAATCCGAAGGAAGCCACAGTATTGGCATCTGAACATATTTGTTGAGTTTTTTCAGCTGACTCCTGCTCAAAATATAACTCAAAAGGCATCCGAACGAGCTCATCGATTTTACTTCGAACAATCGAGTATGCAGCCACGGTCGTTATCCGCATTGAAAGAAGGGTGCTTAAATAACTGACAACAATATCGATTAGTGCCGCAAAACCAATTAGAGCGCTGCTAATCATGATAGTATCGTAAGATGTTTTTTTAGATATATTGTCAACCAGAGCGCTCGTAAGCAGCGGGGATACAGAAGCCATCATTCCAGATATTATTAAGCACAACGCGAAGACTATAACCAGAAGCAATTGGGAAGAAAACCCAAGTCTGAAATATGGCAGATAATCGAAGAGCGCCGTTGAGTCCGCATCACTTCTTATGCTTGAAATCATAGGCCGCCCTCATTACTTTTATACAGTTCTTTCTTGCAGATACGCAGCTTGTCTTATTTTCATACAGCCTGGTGAAGGGACAGCCACCCATGCACATAGGAAGAAGCGAGCAGTTAAGACATTCTGAATCTGAACAAAAGTCGTAAGCATTCCATTTGGAAACTTCGAATGCGTTACTCGCTACGCTTTCAAAGATGCTGCCATAACTTCTGTCGGAATATCCTATTTCATTCCAGCATTTATATAAGGAACCATCTGGTCCAATAACTTCTGAATATTTATTGACGGCTCCGCATATGGTCGGATTAAAGCCTGGAAGAAACGGATCCATGTACCCCGTCATTTTGTAGCGAGACAAACAGGATGCTTCAATCGAGGCAAATTCGTCCTCTGAATAGCACGGAGAGTTAGCGCATGCCCCATTTATATCATCTACTGCCGCTAAATACAGTTTTACTCTATTACGAAGACCTTTTTGATCAAGCGAATCAATCAAGCGATCAATCTGATCACCGTTCGTCGGATCAACATTAACTCTTAAGATGACATTGAAGTACGCACTAGCTCTTTTTACGTTATCGATAATACGGTTGAACGTATCACCGCCAGAAGGAAGACATCTTCGTTGATTGTGTATTTCAGGCGGACCATCGACAGTCACCTGAACGTGCGTGACCCCATTTTTTGCAAGCAACTCCGCCGTTTTCCCATCTAAGAAATAACCGTTGGTCACCATGCTGGCGTTAAATAAGATTTCATCACTTCGGATTCCGCGCGTAATCTTCTCCACCGTCTCAATCGCCAATAAAGGCTCGCCGCCATACCAGGCAATCTGCAAACTATCTGCCTGATTGTCTAAAGCCATGCCATTGATATGCTTTATTACCTGATCGACGCACTGGTCGCTCATTGAACCATAACGCTTGCCGTCCTCATAACAATACGGACACCTGAAATTACAATTCAATGTCGGAGCTATCGTAAATGAAAGTGATTTTGATTGCATGCGACAGGCCGATGATATCTCTTTTAAATGTTCGATTTCATCAAGTCCGTCGGAAACCAACAACCCCGCGTCCATCAAATTGTCGACAATTTCCGAAGGGCCATTAGCCCCATTCGCAAATAGTGCCTTCTCGTATTCCGCATCCAACGCAACAATTGCGCCGGAGTAAGAGTTATATACCAGCGTAGGCTGATTGCCTTTATCGATTACATTAAAGCGAGACTGTTTCATTTCTACTCCGTTGCATATTTCAATATTTCAACCTGCCATTAGGAGTAATTCCAGCCACAAAATTTGGTAATGCAGATCCTCAGGCCACACGGTCCTCCCCCTGAATAACTCCAACAAATATGCGCTGCACAGGACACACACGTAGAAATATCTCGAGACGAAGCAGGCATCTGAGTATTCACTGGCTTTTGAATATATTCCATCGAAGCTCCTAGCTAACGTGTATACCGCAATATTGAAATGCGCGGCAATTCCCGCCCGTGTACACGGTACACATCCCCCAGGGATTACAGCGCCCCTGACATTTTGCGCCCTGACAAGGACACCAACTTGATAGCAAAGCAATATCGTTAGGTGTTTGAGTTGGCTGTATCCAATCCACAATGGCTCCTTTCTCGTTTTAGGCCTAGTTATACTTTGGTCAAAAAGTCAAAAGCTGTTTGATAACTTTTTGTACTAGATGAAACAATTTGTTTGCCTTGTTTAACATTTTTTAATTTACACTTAGCCTGATTAAAAATTCAACCTAAGGAAATTCTGGTGAATGTTGTTCAGCTGCAGTATTTCATAAAGGTATTTGATTGTCAGAATTACTCGGATGCAGCAACTATATTAAGCGTTTCGCCGCAAGCTGTTTCAAAAGGCATTCGAGCATTGGAATCTGAACTTGGTCTGAAGCTGTTCGAAAAAAGAGGCAGTATTCTACATCTAACAAACTATGGAGAGGAAATCCTTCCTATAGCATTAGATGCACTAGCTTCAATTGAGGGAATTCAAGCGTATGCGCAAATCACGCGTGAAAAGATAAAAATAACCCAGACACATTTGACACACGTTGCAGTCGGACTACCACCAATACTCATAAGCTGGTTCAACCAGCCCACACTAAACCGGCTCTCGAAAAAGTACAACGGTGGTAAATTTGCTGTTTCCAGATACGACGACGGCGGAACGTGCTTATCCCTTCTACTTGACGGACAAATCGACATTGCGATTGTCGCTGGGCAAGTAGACACCAATCTTTTTGAATCGCATTTTTTATTGAACGCCGAAGTCAACCTCCTCGTTGAAAGCAATCACCCATTAGCTAGTCACGCAGCAGCGAATCTAAACGCGGTGGCTCAATATCCAATTGCAAACACCTGTGACATTCGATATTGTCGAAAAAGAATAGACTCAGCATTTAACCATCTGGGCCTTTTCCCCCGCTACGAGAGTATTAACTTAGCAGACCAGCACAATTTGTCCGATTTTCTCATTCGTAAGCATGGGGTTATTTTGACCATAGCCTCGCAAACGTCTCAAATCAGGATAGGCTATCCAGCAAAAATCGTTTGCCTAGGCAAACAAGATAGATTATCAATCCCTTTTTACTGCGCTTCAAATTCAAACGATGTCCGAGCGCAAACTCATCACGCGATAAGCTGCATTCAACTTGAGGCACGCCAGCTATCCCGCTGTTTAAAAAGCGCTGAAGAAGGAGACCTTTCCGGCTGAACATGGCGGGCGTACTAATTCTATGCAAAACAGCATCGCATTCCGCCAGAACGGAAGCGTGGGCCAGCCCCGAGTTTTTTGTAGTATTCCGAGAGAAAACAACAAGGGCCGGCAGACTCTTGGCAAGTCAGTGGCCCACTCACCACCCACAAAACTGTGCCCCACTTCCGAAATCCGAGTCCACGAAAGGCGTCGGCAAGGCCATTTACGCAACATATATCCAGTAAAAAAGGGTGGTAGCCGGCGCGGCTACCACCCTTTTGTCTTACATCCGGCTCGAAGTAGGCCAACTACTTCTTAATGCCGCGTCCCAGGCGCTCAGCGACCGATGCAACGGCCTCCTCCCTGGCCGGCCCGCAGCTCACACAGCCATCATGGGCACGCATCTGGCCGGTGACCTCGTCCATCGCGAGCGGCGCCACCTTCTCGAGCTTAAAGCCCTTGCCAGCGCGCATGTTCTCCTTGGCCACGCTGATCATGAGCTTAATGCGGTTGAGCTGGTTGACCTCGGACGCACCGGGGTCGTAGTCCACCGCGACAATGTTGCTCTCGGGGTGCTGACGGCGCAGTTCCTTGATCACAGCCTTACCCACCACGTGGTTGGGCAGGCACGCAAAGGGCTGCGTGCAGATGATGTTGGGCGCACCATGGTCGATCAGGTCGAGCATCTCGGCCGTGAGCAACCAGCCCTCGCCCATGTTGTTGCACACCGAAAGTACCGTACGGGCCTTGTCGGCCATGGTGCCGATGCGCTCGGGCGCCTCAAAACGTTCGGACTTCTCGAGCATCTCCTCCACCGGCGTGCGCATCCAGTCCACAAGCTTGATGAGCGCTTGCATGCCCGCACGCGTTGTAGCAGAGCTTCCCAGCTCGTCTTTCTGCAGCTCGGCGTTGCTCATGGAGTACAGGAAGAAGTCGAGCAGGCCCGGTACTACGGCCTCGCAGCCCTCGTGCTCGATAACGTCGACCACGTGGTTGTTGGCCGTGGGATGGAACTTGACCAGGATCTCGCCGACCACGCCCACACGCGGCTTGGTGCCCTCGCCCACGAGCGGCATGGTGTCGAACGCGCGGATGGCCTCGCGGCACAGCTTGGTGTAGTTGTGGCGGTTAAACTTGGGCGCCAGCTTGCGGGCACGCGCCATGTACTCTTCATAGAGCGTGTTGGCGGCACCAGGCGTGGCCTCGTACGGGCGGCAGCGGTAGAGCATCTGCATCATCACGTCGCCAAAGAGCACCGCGTACACGGCCTGCTTAAGCAGCGCCGGCGTAATCTTAAAGCCGGGGTTGTCCTCGCCGAGCGCCACGGCCGAAAGCGAGATCACCGGAATCTCGGGGTGGCCGCTCTCGCGCAGGGCCTTGCGGATGAGCGCGATATAGTTGGTGGCACGGCAGCCGCCGCCGGTCTGGCTGATAACCACGGCCGTCTTGGACAGATCGTATCTGCCGCTCTCGATGGCCTCCATAATCTGGCCCGTCACCAGGATCGACGGGTAGCAAATGTCATTGTTCACATAGCGCAGGCCGGCCTCGACGGCATCGTGATCGGTCGAGGGCAGCAGCTCAAGATTGTAGCCGGCACCACGGAACACCTCTTTGACCAGGTCAAAGTGGATCGGCGCCATCTGTGGGCACAGGATGGTATAGCCCTCGTCGCGCATCTGCTCAGTAAAGGGCACCTTGGGCCACGCGGTCGATGCGCTCTCACGCTGTGCTTCGAACGTGTACTTGCGGCTCGCGAACGCGGGGGCATCCGTGGAGGGCGCCACCGGTGCGGCGTCACCCTGCTCGTAGGCCTCGCCCGCGGCCGTGGCCTCTGCCAAGCGCTCGGCCTCCTGGTCCTTGAGCGCTGCCATGAGCGAGCGGATGCGGATGCGCGCGGCACCCAGGTTGGACACCTCGTCGATCTTGAGCACGGTGTAGATCTTGCCGCTGGCCTCCAGAATCTCCTGCACCTGGTCGGTGGTCAGAGCGTCCAGACCGCAGCCGAAAGAGTTGAGCTGGATCAGGTCCAGGTCGTTGCGCATCGTCACAAAACGGGCGACGGCGTACAGGCGGCTGTGGTACATCCACTGGTCGACGACGCGAATCGGACGCTCGGGCTTCACCAGGTGTGCAAGCGAATCCTCGGTAAAGACCGCAAAGCCAAAGCTCGAGATAAGCTCGGGCAGGGCGTGGTTGATCTCGGGGTCGTTGTGGTAAGGGCGACCGGCGAGCACAATGCCGTGGCCGCCGTGATCCTCGACCCACTTAAGGGCCTCCTCGCCCATAGTCTGGATGTCCTCGTGGAAACGCGCATCGGCCTCAAAGGCAGCGTTGACGGCGGCATCGACCTCGGAGCGGGTGATCTTGGGTCCGCGCACGCGACCGCGACCGGCCTCAGCATCGGCCACGCGGTCGACGGCGAGCACCTGGTACAGGCGGCGCTTGAGCTCGGTCTTATCGTGATAGGGCACAAACGGATACAGGAACTCGATGTTCTGCTCGCGGATCTCGTCGATGTTGAGCGCCAGCGCTGTGGGGTAGCTCATGACGATGGGGCAGTTGTAGCAGTTACCAGCCGTCGGGTCCTCTTTGCGCTCCCAGCGCACGCACGGCATCCAAATGAAGTCGACGTCGCGGTCAATGAGGTTCATCACGTGGCCGTGGCTCATCTTTGCCGGATAGCACACGCTCTCGGACGGCATGGACTCGATGCCCGCCTGGTAGGTCTTTTTGCTCGACTGGTCGGACAGCTGCACGCTAAAGCCCAAGCGCGTAAAGAACGCGTGCCAGAAGGGGTAGTTCTCGTACATGTTGAGCGCGCGCGGGATGCCGACGGTGCCGCGCGGGGCCTCGTCGGGGCTCAGCACCTCGCGGTTAAAGAGCAGATCGTTCTTCTTTTTGAAGAGGTTGGGCGCCTCGGTCTTTTGCTTTTTGTGGCCGGCACCCTTCTCGCAGCGGTTACCGGTAATGAAGCGCCTGCCGCCGCCAAAGTCGTTGACGGTGAGCTGGCAGTTGTTGGAGCAGCGGCCGCAGCGGACATGCTTTTGCGTCACGGTGAGGTGCGCGATGTCCTCGGCCGAAAGGATGGTCGAGGTGCCGTCGGCGCCGGCGCGATCGCGGGCGAGCAGGGCCGCACCATAGGCGCCCATGCAGCCGGCGATGTCGGGACGCACGGCATGAACGCCGGTGAGCTGCTCAAACGCGCGCAACGTGGCGTCGGACATAAAGGTGCCGCCCTGAACGATCACCTGGCTGCCGATCTCCTTGGGGTCGCGCAGCTTAATAACCTTGAACAGGGCATTCTTGATGACGGAATAGGACAGGCCGGCCGCGATGTCGCCCACCGTGGCACCTTCCTTTTGCGCCTGCTTGACGCGCGAGTTCATAAAGACCGTGCAGCGACTGCCCAGGTCGACGGGGGCCTTGGCATGGATGGCGGCATCGGCAAACGCGCGCACGTCCATGTTCATAGACACGGCGAAGCTCTCGATAAAGCTGCCGCAGCCCGATGAGCAGGCCTCGTTGAGCATGATGTGCTCAATCACGCCGTCCTTAACGCGCAGACACTTCATGTCCTGGCCGCCGATGTCCAGGATGAACTCGACGCCGGGCAGGAATGCCTTGGCGCCACGCAGGTGCGCAACGGTCTCGATCTCGCCGGAGTCGGCCTTGAGGGCCTCGATGAGCAGCGCCTCGCCGTAGCCCGTGGTGGTCACGTGGCCGATGGTACAGCCGGCGGGGATGTGGTTGTAGAAATCGGCCATGATGACCTTGGCCGTGCCCAGGATGTCGCCGTTGTTGTTGCCGTACCAGGTGTGCAACAGCTGGCCGTCCTCGCCCACGAGCGCGGCCTTCATGGTGGTGGAGCCGGCGTCGATACCGATGAACACGCGGCCGGTGTAGCCGTCGAGCTTGCCCTTGGGGACGACTTCCTGGTCGTGGCGACCCTTGAACTCGGCAAAGTCCTCGTCGGTGGCAAAGAGCGGATCCAGACGCTCGACCTCGGCACCCTGCGTGTCACCCAGGGCATCGATGGCCTCGATGAGCTGCGGGAACGTGCTGAGCTTGTTGGACTCGTGCGCCATGGCGGCGCCGCTCGCCACAAACAGGTGAGCGTTTTGGGGCACGATACGGTGTTCCTCGTCCAGGTTGAGCGTGAGGTAGAAGCGGTGGCGCAGCTCGGAGAGGTACTGCAGCGGGCCGCCCAGGAAGGCGACGTTGCCGCGGATGGGACGACCGCACGCCAGGCCCGAGATGGTCTGGGTCACGACGGCCTGGAAGATGGAGGCGGCCACGTCCTCGGGACGGGCGCCCTCGTTGAGCAGCGGCTGCACGTCGGTCTTGGCAAATACGCCGCAGCGACTGGCGATGGGATAGATGGTGGTGGCGTTGGCCGCGAGCTCGTTGAGGCCGCTGGCGTCGGTGTGCAGCAGGGTTGCCATCTGGTCGATGAAGGCGCCCGTACCGCCGGCGCAGGTGCCGTTCATGCGCTGCTCGATGCCGTTGTCGAAGTAGATGATCTTGGCGTCCTCGCCGCCCAGCTCGATGGCGACATCGGTGGCCGGGATAAGGGTCTCGACGGCGCGTTTGCTGGCGATGACCTCCTGGACAAACTCCAGGTCGAGCCACTGGGACAGCAGCAGGCCGCCCGAGCCGGTAATGGCGCAGGTCATCTGGGCCGTCGGCAGCACGGTCGCGGCACCCTCGAACAGGTCGCGGGCGCAGGCACGGACGTCGGTGTGATGGCGCTGGTACTTGGCGTAGACGATCTGGTTGTCGTCGTTGAGCACGGCGAGCTTAACGGTAGTGGAACCCACGTCGATGCCCAGGTGCAGGTTGCCACGAGCGTTCTCGGGGTTGAAGATCGCGCCTTCGGGGGCGTGGGCGGCGGCTACGGGCTCAGCGGCGGTAGCGGGCTCGCCAGTGACGGACGCCTCCCCTGCCGCGTTCTTGGCATCGGCAACTGCCTCGGCAACTTTCTCGGCTGCCGCGGTCGCGGCCTTCTGCGCGGCGTCCACCACGGCGGGCGCGGCCTCGCGTGCGGCAGCGACCATGCGGTCCTTAATGCCCTCGACGAGTTTGCTCATTGTCTCTCCTCTTAGTTGTTGGACTCGACGGTTGCGGCGGTGTCGACCGCGTCCTCGAGCTGCAAGTTCAATAGCTTCATGCCGTATTCCGGCACGTTGATATCGATGGGTTGGCCATACAGGTCGCCGGGGCGCACAAAAGCGAGCACCGTCATAATGCGCGCCATGGCCTCGGGCGATTCGGTGAGCCCACGCTCAAACCAGCGCTGAATCATGCCGACCTCGGCGCTCACGACGTAGGTGACGTAGTAGTCAAAGAACGTGCCCAGCGCCAGGCCCAAAATGCCCGTCTGCGCACGCGGCACCACAGCCTCACGCGCGGTGTCGATAATCCTTTTAATAAAGGCCTGGTCGCCGCCCGGACCCAGCAGCGCACCGATTAAGTCGCGGTTGGCCGCAAGATAACGCAGCAGCTCAACCGAACCGGGCGCCGGCTCGAGCTCATCGATGTTGTGATAGAGATCAGGCAGCTGAGCTGCGGTGATGAGCTCAATGCGCTCACGGATCTCGGCCAGCAAGCCGTCCTCGATTTGATTGATAAAGTCGGGGATATCGCGGTAGTGCGAATAGAACGTGCGGCGCGTAAGGCCGGCGCGCTCGGTGAGCGACGCGACATTAATGCGCGAAAGGTCGCCGCTTTCGGCAAGCTCGCTGGCAAGTGCCTGGCGAAGGGCACGCTGCGAGCGAAGGGATCGGCGATCGCATTTCTCGAGCTGGGACAAGCGTCCTCCTTGTTACTCAGTCTGTGCGCTATTGCACAGTGCGAGTATTATTGCACACCGTGTGCATCAACACGTAAAGGCAATATTTTGGATGTGGCGAAGGGGCAGTTCCCTTGTCACGTTCAGCGACCGCCTGGGTCGTGTCGATTGTGCCCGGCTTTTGAAGCGACATTGCCGATTGTTCAAAATGTCATTCGTGGGTAGAATGGTGTCGACGGCAGCCCAAGTTCTGGAAAGCTGGGCAGCGCCGTTGCTTGTTTTAGGGGGTCAACGCCTTAACGGCGGCGACCCCTCTTACGTTGCTTCGAACGTTGCTTGAGTGCCTCGGAAAGTCCGATAAGCGTCGTGAGGAGCGAGACCAAAGCGGTCAGGAGCTTCACGAAATCAATCAAATCGGTCATGGGCATCACCTCCCATCAAATGGAGAGCGCTGCCCGGCACATGGAACTGCCGCCAACAGCAACAATTCTATCAAAGCGCAGTTAAATATGCGAATATATGTTCGTGTTTAAAGAAGCTAATCCTCACTGTGACAAAGGGACAGTCCCTTTGTCACATTATTCGATGACAGTGTGAGAGTTCTGCTTGCGCATGGTGGCGAGCATGTGTTTGGGAACGGCGTGGACCATGCAGCTGCCGATGGTCGCGCTCGCGGCGGCTTTAGCTGCATCGCTAGCGTTTTTGGTCGCGTAGCTGTGGCGGAAACGCTTGAGCATGGCGATGTCGTTTCCGCCGTCGCCATAAACCGCAACCTCGTCCTCGGCAATGCCGTAGTAGCCCGCCAGCCAGGCCACACTCTCGCCCTTGTTGCATGCCACGTCCGTGATCTCGAACATCACCGGATCGAACGGCGCGTTGACCACGCGGTCCGAACGCTCGGCAAGATACGCCTTAAGGTCGCGCTCCAACTCGGGCGAGATCACACGACAATTGATCTTGCATACATCGTGACGCAAGATATCGCCGATCGACTGATCGAAATACTGTTCCTCGTGGTACCCGCCACGCGCACGCATACCGCGCATCACGATGCGCTTGATAGGACTGTCCCTTTTAAAGCCCGCCTGGTGCATCTCGAACGAGCCGCTCGAGAACATGCCATCGGGCGTGGAGCAATCAAAGCAAATGTCCGGAAACTCCTTGAGCAGCTCCTCGGTAATCTGCGGATCGATAGTCCAGGTCTTGAGCACCTCTCCATGGCTGTCGCGCACGATGGAGCCGTTAGAGCAGCAGGCGTCAAGCGCCAGGCCCGTAAAACCATGCTCGCCAATCGGCAGCGTCGAGCGCCCGGTCGCGGGAACCACATGCAGACCAGCCTCGGTCAGCTCACGAATGGCACGGCGGATGGTCCCGTCTGCCTCGTGCAGGGCGTTCAGCAGCGTTCCGTCTAAGTCACTCGCAAACATCTTGATCATGGGCGTGCCTCTCCTTCGTCTGCACGATATTGTAGACGAAGGAGAGGCACGCCCAAACAATGGCGTCCCGGCGCGGTGAGACAATGCTTCCGCAAATTCATGGTGCCCCAGCGCGTTAAAACAATCGCCACAAGCGACTTTTCAGCCGATAAAACAGCGCCGTCGTCAACGTCAGCACCGCCAGCATGCCTGCGAATACAATCGCCGGTGTCCATCGATCATATGCGAGCCCGTAAACCAATTGGCCAATAGGCGTTGCACAGGAAAGCGTCATATAAACGAGTGCCAGCACTTTTCCGCAAAGTTCCTTTGGCGCTGCCCACTGAACAAACGCGATGATTTCAACCGACGCAATGCTTGCCCACACCATGACCCATGCCGAACCAACCGCAAACACGGTGAACACGCATACATCTGCGCCGAACAGTAGCGTGACAATAATCGGTACGACTCCTAAACAGATCATCGCAACATATCGACATATGCCATTGAGAGAAAAGCGATGCGGCCAAATGCCGACCAAGCCACTGCCGGTAAGACCACCCAAGCCCAGAGCAACCTCAACCATCCCAACGCAGGACGATTGCATGCCGAGATGCTTTGTAACAATAATGGGAGCGCCAATCGTTAGCCCAACCAACGCAAGGTTTAAAACGGCCGCAAGCAAAATCACGGCGACCAATGATGCATTTTGCAGCAGATACCGAATCGACTCCCGAAAATCGTTTCGGCATGTCATGCGAGTCGCGCCGTCTCCCATCGTTTCAGATGAGGCATTTTGCTTGAGCGCGCCCCCAAACAACAGAGCTGACATCGCAAACGCCACCGACGCGGTTGTGCAGAGAGCATCGATGCCAAAGCACCCATAGACTGCCGTCCCGACCACAGGACCCAAGATATTGCTCACCATGGTCACCTGCGAAACCAATGCAGTGGCCCGCTCAACCTTCTTTTCACCCGCCATGCGCACCGTCTCAATTTGGAGCATTGGCTTTAGCAGCGATTGAACGCCATATTGAACACAAAGTATCGCTACTACGACGACCGCAAGAGGCAATGAGCGCTTCATGGGGATAGACAGCAGCGATGTAGTCATCAGAGCAATACCGAGGGCCACGAGGACCTCGCGATGTCTTCCCCTATCCGCCAAGATTCCGCCAACCGGAGTTGCGAGTACGCCGGGTATGAACGCCGTCGCCACGACGACGCCATATAACGTTGACGATCCACTGCAATCGAACAAGTAAAGTGGATACGCAAAGCACAGCGCCGACAGCATCGAATACGTGCACAGCTGCGCAACCAGAAGTTCCGCGAGCCTGATTGACCGCACTGTTTTTGATTTCAACGAGACGCCGACGTCTCTCAGCCCAGCCATAAGTCCGCCCCCCCATACATACCGCTAGTATGTATTTATCGACTTGAAAAGGGCAGCCGAAGCTGCCCTCTCAAATCAATTACATACCGTCAGTATCTATATTACCACCCGGCACGGTCCCATACGTCCCAAATCCGTGCCGTTGTCTGGAGCACTTCCTCGCCCAAATCGAGTCCCACCGCAGAGGCCATCTGCGCCAAACATTGAGCGCGAGCGAGCATTCGATCCTTGGGTTCAAGCGGACGAAACAGTGGCAGCAACCAGAGATTCGCCAGCAACGATACGGCCTCTGCCGCTTCGCGCGGGCATTCGCACGCAATGGAGCCGTCGGCGTTGCCCTCCTCGATCACTGGCAAGAGACAGTCATCGGCCAACTCGTTAAACGAGCCCTGGTACTGCATCGCCAGAAGACGCGAGCTTTTTACCGGATCTGCTGCAGGACGCATACGTGCCCATAGCTCAATTTGCGGAACTACGGACTCGGGCGCGTACAGTCGCTTGAGCTTTTGGGCTCCGGTCATATTACCGACGCCAAGCATCGAGCGGCGGTGCTCAACAATCGGAGTCATCGCCCGATCAAACGCGGCGTTAAAAATCTCTTCTTTGCTCTTGAAGTGATGATAGACAGCGCCCTTGGTCATGCCATCGAGGCGGTCGACGATATCTTGAATGCTCGTCCCCTCATAACCCTGTGCGCAGAATAACTCCAGCGCCGCGTCGAGAATCTTCGCGACCGTCTCCTCGGGATATTTATTGCGACCCATAATCCGCCCATCCGCAACGCAAGTCTTGTGCCTCATTGCAGCATTTTAACGTTGCGGATGGTAGGCGGTCGATTCTACACCGCGGCGGGGCCGTGTTCGCCGGTGCGAATGCGGATAACCTCCTCGACCGGCTCGACCCAAATCTTGCCGTCTCCAACGGCACCGGTGCGAGCAGCGTTGCAGATAATCTCGACAATGCCGTCGACATGCTCGTCGGCGCAGATAAGGGTGAACTGCACCTTAGGGATCGTGTTGACAAGCAACTCGTTGCCGCGTACGTATTCCTTCCAGCCATGCTGTGCGCCGCAGCCCTGCACCTGGTTGATGGTCATGCCGCGAACATCAGCAGCAAACAGCGCGTCTTTAAGAACCTCAAGCTTCTCGGCACGAACAATCGCTGTAATCTTCTTCATAGTGAATTCCTCTCTTCAATAAAAGTAATTGATTTACCTTCACATGGCACGGGTTTTCCAGGTGCCCGAGATTGCCCCGAAAGAGGAGCGCCGCGTACTTCGGTACGCAAGCGACGGTTTGAGGGGCAAGGTCGGGTGCCTGGGAAAGCCGTGCCGCTAATCGAGTCCCGAGAAGGAAGGGTATGCGCTCTCGCCGTGCTGACTCGCATCCAGGCCCAGCGCCTCGTCTGCCTCGTCCACGCGCAGGCTGCCGTGGAACAGCGCCTTGACCACCGCGGCGATCACCAAGTCGAGCACCAGTACAATAGCGACCGTCACCACAATGCCCAAAATTTGCGAGATGAGCAGCGACACGTCGCCCGTGTAGAACAGGCCGCCCTTGCCGGTCCACGAGAGCTCCGGCACGCAGAACAGGCCCGTGACCACGCCGCCCAAGATACCGCCGATACCGTGGCAACCGAACGCGTCGAGCGCATCGTCGTAGCCAAACTTGGTCTTGAGATGACTGATAGCCAAGTAGCAGACGGGCGAGACGATCAGGCCCATGACCAGCGCCGCCCACGGCTCGACAAAGCCCGCGCCCGGCGTGACCACCACGAGGCCCGCGACCAGACCGGTGCTAGCGCCCACCAGCGTGGGGCGACCGGTGCGCACGCGCTCGACGACAAGCCACGAGACCATACCCGCCGCGCTGGCCGTCACGGTGTTAAGGATGGCAAGCGCCGCCACGGCGTCGGCCTTAAACTCACTGCCGCCGTTAAAGCCAAACCAGCCAAACCAAAGCAGGCCGGCGCCCAGCGCCACAAACGGCACGTTATGCGGACGGTAGCTCACCATGCCAAAGCCGCGACGACGGCCGAGCATCAGGCAGAGAATCAGGCCCGTGAGACCGGACGAAATGTGCACCACGTCGCCGCCGGCAAAGTCGAGCGCGCCGATGATGTCACCGATAAAGGAGCCCTCGCCGCCCCAGACCATGTGGGCGAGCGGCGCATAGACCACGAGCAACCATATGCCCAGAAAGGCCGTCATGGCACCAAACTTAACGCGGCCTGCCAGGCTGCCCGTGACGATGGCGGCGGTGATCATGGCAAACGCCATCTGGAAGGCGATGTTGATGATCTGGGGGTAGACGGCGCCGTCCGCGGCGTTGCCCTCGGCCGCCTGCAGCACCTGGTTGAGCACCGGCAGGCACAGAAGCTGGTCAAGGCCTCCAGTAAACGGACTCGAGCCGTCGCCGCCGTAGGCCAGCGACCAGCCGGCAACAATCCACAGCACACCGACCAGGCCAATGGCGCCAAAGCACATGAGCATGGTGTTGATGACATTTTTGCGCCTGGACAGGCCGCCATAGAAAAACGCCAGACCCGGTGTCATTAAAAACACGAGCATGGTGCAGATGAGCATAAACGTTGTCGATCCCGTATCGTACATTCGCTCCCCCTTGGTCGCATGGACGTTGTCGGCGCCCATAATGCGGCCGAGGGGCAACTGGTGTAGACCAGATACGGCGTTGTTAAACGCTGCGTTGTCGAATGGAAACGGTGCCGCAATCTTGGAAACGGCGCGGCAACGGGCGCGAAACGAACGGGAAATACGCAAGCAAGGGAGCCGTGAGCGCGCCCGTCCCAGCTAGCGCCGGAACAGCTCGCGGGCTCGGTCGCGAAGGTCGGTGGCTCGGATGACGCCCTCGTAGCGGTTGATGCGCAAGCGCGGGAAGGCATTAAAGAAGCGCAGGTCGCGACGGCTGAGCGACACGCTCGGCACCGGACGGCTCATGCGCTTGCCGGCAAGGCGACGACTGAGTGACGGACGCGGCATGCTCGGCGCGGCATCGGCCACGCGGCGGGCAGCGAGTGCCAGGCCGCGAGCACCATCCGCGATAAACGTCGGCATCGAAGCCTTCTCGCGCAGGGCATCGAGCGCGGCGTCACCCAGCTCGGCCAGCCACGCGTTAACGGCACGGCTGCGGATGTGCGTCTGTGTCACCGAGTCAATCGTCGATTCGGGAATGCGCTCGAGCATTGAGTCCGAGGCATCGGCAAGCGACTCGTTGATGCGGTCGGCAAGGTCGGCGCGCACGCGCTCCAGCTGATCGGACAGACGCCGCCAGCTCGCCAACGAGCACACCGCGTCAACCATCATCGCGACCGCGACGATAAAGGCGGACAACCGCACAATCAGCACCGGCAGATGGCCAAGCAACCCCAGCAATGCCGGCTCCACTAAACGGCAAATGCACAACGCGCCCAAGCCAAACGCGCAGGCCCAGTACAGGCAGATGCGTCCGTGCAGGTTAAACGGCAGGTGCGAGTAATCCCAAAAGCGCGCACCTGTTGTTTTTTCCAACAAAACGCCTACGCCGTACTCAATCACGCTGCATACGAGCGCCGCGGCAACAAACTGGCTCGAGGCATCCGGAATCCCACGCAGCAAAAGCCAGCAGGCTATGCCGCCCACACCATAGATAGGACAACACGGCCCCAGCAAAAAACCGCTGTTGGCAAAGCGTCCGTGGTTGAGCATGGCGCAGACTGTCGACTCCCACACCCAGCCGCAAAAACCGTAGAAGGCAAACGAGAGCATCAGCGCCGAGAGCGGACAGGCGGCAAGCGTCGCGCCGTCAAATGCCATGTCGATCGCGGTTTCCACCGTCTACCCTCTCCTCTTCTCGCTCGAATCTTTGCTCGAACCGTCACTCGTGCCCTCGTTCAAATCGTTCGCGCCGCCTTTGCGCGGCAGACGGCCGGCGACTGTCTCGCACAGAGCGCACCATTTATCGGCCAGGCACACAATCCATGCCTCGCGACACGTCGGTGGAACCGGTACCAGCGGAAACATATGGCGCACGATGATATTCCGCTCGCGCGGCGTCAGCTCAAAATCTTCCTCGGCACGCGCCAGGGCAAAAAATGGATGCCGAAATCCGTGCAGTCGATGGCTCGGATCGGGGTCGTGCCAATCATAGAGAAAGTAATCGTGCAGCAGGGCCCCGCGCAACAGCGAGGCACGGTCGACCGAAATGCCAGCACGGCCCAAGCACTCGGCAAAGGACAGGCTCGCCCGCGCCACCGAAATCACATGCGCATACACCGTCACGTCGCCATGCTGGATAAACTCGTGCGTCAGGTCCAAGCGGCCCGCCTGGGCCAGCTGACGGGCGGCATAGTCGACCTCGTGCGCGATTTTCTCGGCACGAACGGCATCAGACATGCTGCCTCCTTCCAGCGGCTCACGGCGGCATGCCACGGCCTGCACGCATTGAATAAAATCATCATCGAATCTACCAGTATGGCATCAGACAAAACGTTTTGCCCCGCCAGTTGGCGAATTACCGCGCCGCCGTCACATATCAAACGCCAAAATGTGCGAGACTGTTTTGTGCAATTGTGCCGGCCGAGGGAGCGCCGGTGCTCGATTCGCATGGAGTAACCCACAACGATGCTGCTTACGCAAACGACAACGCCCGAGGACGTCAAGGCTCTCGACCGCGCCGAGCTTCCGCTGCTCTGCGGCGAGATCCGTCAGGCAATCCTCGAAAGCTCCGCCGCTGTCGGCGGGCACGTTGCCCCCAACCTGGGCGTCGTTGAGCTTACGGTTGCGCTTCATCGCGTGTTTAACTCCCCCATCGACAAGATTGTCTTTGACGTTTCGCACCAGACCTACGCCCACAAGGCGCTGACTGGGCGCGCGTACACTTATATCGATCCGGAGCGTTATGGTGAGGCTTCTGGCTTTGCCAATCCCGACGAGTCCGAGCACGACTTGTTTGCCATGGGCCATACCTCCACGTCGGTGAGCCTGGGCTGCGGCCTGGCACACGCTCGTGACCTGGCGGGCGATACGTACAACGTCATTACCATCATTGGCGACGGCTCGCTTTCGGGCGGCTTGGCGTTTGAGGGCCTCGACAATGCCGCCGAACTCGACAGCAACTTGATCATCATCGTCAACGATAACGACCAGTCCATCGCCGAAAACCACGGTGGCCTGTATCGCAATCTGGCCGAGCTGCGCGCCAGCAACGGCACCTGTGAGCGCAACGTTTTCCGCGCGATGGGGCTCGACTACCGCTATCTGGACACCGGCAACGATGTGTTGGCCCTGGTCGACACGCTGCAGGAGCTGCGCGATATCGATCATCCCATCGTGCTGCACGTCTCCACCGCAAAGGGCAAGGGCTTTGAGCCAGCCCAGAGCGACCCCGAGCGCTGGCATCATGTGGGTCCGTTTGACATGGCGACTGGGCGCAAGCTCTGCCCGGGCCATCCGAGCGAGCCTGCGCCGCGCACCTATGCCGATATTACGGGCGAGGCCCTGAGCGCTGCCATCGAGCGCGATCCGCAGGTCGTGGGCATCACGGCGGCCACGCCCTACATCATGGGCTTTACACCCGAGCTTCGCGCCGCGGCAGGCAAGCAGTTTGTCGACGTGGGCATTGCCGAGGAGCACGCCGTGACCTTTGCCACCGCGCTTGCGCGCTCGGGCGCCAAGCCAGTCTTTGGTGTGTACGGCACGTTTTTGCAGCGCGCCTACGACGAACTGTGGCACGACCTGTGCCTCAACGACGCCCCCGCAACCATCCTGGTATTTGGCGCGTCGATCTTTGGCACCACATCCGAGACGCACCTCTCGTTCTTTGATATTTCCATGCTGGGCGGTCTTCCCAACATGCACTACTTGGCGCCGGCCTGCATGGAGGAATATCTGTCCATGCTGAGCTGGTCGCTCGATCACCGCGAGCATCCCGCGGCGATTCGCGTGCCGGGCATTGGCTTGGTAAGCCGCCCCGACTTGGCGCCTGCCGAGGACGCCGATTACGGCGCCGTTCATTACAACGTGGTGCGCCAGGGTCGCGACGTGGCCGTGCTCGCGCTTGGCGATTTCTTTGAGTTGGGCGAGCGCGTGGCAAACCGCTTGGCTGCCGAGTACGGCATCGAGGCCACGCTCGTCAACCCGCGCTATGCAACAGAGCTCGACCGTGAGTTCCTCGACAGCCTTGCCGCCGAGCATCGCGTTGTCGTCACTCTCGAGGACGGCATCTTGGACGGTGGCTGGGGCGAGCGTGTCGCGTGCTACTTGGCCTGCACGCCCGTGCGCACGCGCACCTTCGGCATCGCCAAGGGCTTCCCCGACCGCTACGACCCCAAAGAGTTGCTCGCTCAGAACGGCATGACGGTCGAGAACATGGCCGCCGAAGCCGTAAGGCTACTCAACGAGTAAGAAAACCTCCGCAAGGAAAGCACCCCTGCGGAGGTTTTTATTTTCGCGGCACGATTATCTCAATCTGTAACATCTATGGCCCGAATTCCCGTCTAACTGTTACAGATCTAGAAAAGACGTCTTAGTCCCTGACCTTTGTCTCAATCTGTAACAGATAGAGACCTTCTGGCCGTCCAGATGTTACAGATTGAGACATTCGAATTCCCCTAAAGAGAAAATCTCGATCTGTAACAGGTAGAACCCATTTCCTCGTCTAACTGTTACAGATTGAGACAAAGCAGCGAGACAGGCCACCACATCTGCAAGAACCACCACAAAGGTGCCTGTCCCTTTTTGGTAGGAAGAATTACCCATAAGGTAAGTATGTTTCTGAGTTATTTCGTGTTGACCCATTTGAGCGCGATAGGGTATAACTCTACTCAACCGCTAGGGATTTTATTGAGAAAGGTGTTCTACCATGAGCAAAAACCTCTCCCAGCAGGTCGTTCTCGACCGCCGCGGCTTCGTTGCCGCCACCTTCGCAACCGTCGCCGGCCTTGGTCTTGCCGGCTGCTCCGACACCAGCGCCGAGGCCGACAAGGGTTCCGCCGCCGGCTCCTCCAAGAGCTCCGAAGATACCGAGGCTTCCACCATACTCGATGCCAAGGCATTCGACAAACTCGTCGACAACGGCCCCAAGGCCGATGACGACGCCATCGCCGCCAGCACCTGGGCCACGGCCGTCAAGGACGCCGGTGTCTTTAAGATCGGTGGCGTTCAGACCTCCACACTTTTCTCCCTCCTCAACGAGAAAGACGGTCAGACCCGCGGCTTCGACGCCGGTATCGCACAGCTCCTGTCCAACTACATTCTGGGCGAGAACAAGGTCGAGATCACCCAGGTGACCTCGGACACGCGCGAGTCCGTCCTGCAGAACGGCCAGGTCGACGCTGTCTTTGCCACCTACACCATCACTGACGAGCGCAAGAAGCTCGTCTCCTTTGCCGGTCCCTACTACTACACCCAGCAGGCTATCCTGGTGCTCGCCGACAACGACGACATCAAGAGCGTCGACGACCTGGCCGACAAGAACGTCGCCGTCCAGTCCGGCTCCAACGGCCCCGCCATCCTGGAGGAGCTCGCTCCCAAGGCCAGCCAGCAGGAGTTCAAGACCGACGAGGAGGCCCGCCAGGCACTCCAGCAGGGCCGCGTTGACGCCTACGTCATCGACAACAACATGCAGCAGAGCGCCCTGGTCCGCGAGCCCGGTAAGTATAAGATCGCCGGCAAGCCCTTCGGCAGCAAGGAGCCCTATGGCATCGGCCTGCCGCTCGATTCCGACGGCGTCGCCTTTGTCAACGGCTTCCTTAAGAAGATCGAGGATGACGGCACCTGGACCGAGCTGTGGCAGATCTGCATTGGCGACCGTACGGGCGACACCAATGTTCCCGAGCTGCCCGAGATCGGCGCCTAGGCAGCGAGCCTAGTAACGGCCGCTACGAAACCATACGGAAACGCACGATGCGCTTTATTGCGCTAAACTGTTTCCTCACTGAGTTGTCGGGGCTTCCGTACACACGGGAGCCCCTTTCCTTACCGGCGGGAGGTCCGCATGAGTCTCTCCGAGCTCTGGTCGCTCTATGGCCAGAACTATATCGACGCGCTGCTAGCAACCTGGGGCATGACGCTTGAGTCGTTTGCCATCGCCATGGTGCTGGCCGTCGCCGTCACCGTGATGCGCGTGTCGCCGCTCAAGCCGCTGCGCGTCTTTGGCGACCTGTATGTTCAGGTCTTCCGTAACATCCCCGGCATCGCGCTGCTCATCATCGTCGTCTACGCACTGCCACCGCTCAAGGTCGTCCTGCCCTACCGCACCTGCGTTATCGTCGCCACGGTCCTTTTGGGTTCTGCCTTTGGCTCCGAGAACTTTATGAGCGGCATCAACACTGTCGGTGTCGGCCAGGTGGAAGCCGCCCGCTCGCTGGGCATGAGCTTCAGCCGTATCCTCGCCAAGATCGTGATTCCGCAGGCGCTGCGCTCGAGCGTGCTGCCCATGACCAACCTCTTTATCGCCGTCATGCTCACCACCGCACTCGGCAGTCAGGTGCCGCTTAAACCGCAGGAGCTCACCGGCGTGGTGAGCTACATCAACACGCGCTCGCTCGGCGGCGTCGCCGCGTTCTTTATCTCGGCGCTCGGCTACCTGGGCACGGCCTTTGTGGTGAGCCACATTGGCAACTATATCGATAAGAAGGTGAGGATCCTCCGATGAGCAAGCACTCCACCTCCGCGCTCACCATGCGCGATGCGCTCTACGAGGCTCCCGGCCCCAAGATGCGCGCCAAGATTCGCATCGGCACCGCCATCTCGCTGGTTGCCGTCGTCGCACTCGTTGCCCTCGTGTTGCAGCGCTTTTATGTGACCGGCCAGCTTTCGGTTCACTATTGGTATTTCTTTACGCACCTCACCACCTGGAAGTTCCTGCTTGCCGGCTTTGAGGGCACCGTTAAAGTCGCACTCACCGCCGGCGCCATCGCGCTGGTGCTCGGCCTTGCCCTTATGCTCGGTCGCACCAGCGACATTAAGCCGCTGCAGCTGGTCTGCCGCGTGCTCACCGATTTCTTCCGCGGCGTGCCGAGCCTGCTGTTCATCTACTTCTTCTTTTTGGTGCTGCCCCAGTACAAGATCGCGCTGCCGTCGTTTTGGATGCTCACGCTTCCCGTCGCGCTCGCCGCAGCCGGTGTACTGGCCGAAATCTTCCGTGCCGGCGTCAACGCCGTGCCGCGCGGCCAGGTCGAGGCTGCCCAGGCGCTCGGCCTCTCCAAGGCTAAAATCACCTTTAAAATCGTATTGCCCCAGGCTATTCGGTTTATCATTCCGTCGTTGATTTCGCAGCTCGTGGTCGTCGTCAAAGACACCACCGTCGCCTACGTGGTGAGCTACCCCGACCTCATGCAAAACGCCCGCGTGCTCATTACCAACTACGACGCCCTCGTGTCGGTCTACCTGGTGATCGCGGTCATCTATATCCTCATCAACGTCGCGATCAACAAGGCCGCTGTCTACGTCTCGCACAAGACCGGCGCGACGATCATCCGCTAACGCTTTACCATTTCGAGTCATAAGGAGCCGAGCACCATGGCACAGAGCACCTCTTCCACCGGCAATCAGCCGCTGATCGAGCTCAGGCACGTCGATAAGCACTATGGCGATCTGCACGTCCTCAACGACATCAACCTCTCGGTCGATCGCGGCGAGGTCGTCGTGGTGATCGGTCCCTCGGGCTCGGGCAAGTCGACCATGTGCCGCACCATCAACCGCCTGGAAACCATCGACTCGGGCGAGATCCTCATCGAGGGCGAGCCCCTGCCGCAGGAAGGCAAAGATCTTGCCCGCATGCGCGCCGAGCTGGGCATGGTGTTTCAGCAGTTCAACCTGTTTGCGCATATGACGGTGCTGCAAAACGTCATGCTGGGGCCGGTCGACGTGCTGGGCGTGTCCAAGGAGGAGGCTCGTGAGCGCGCCATGGATCTGTTGAGCCGCGTGGGCGTTGCCGAACAGGCCGATAAGGTGCCCGCACAGCTTTCGGGCGGCCAGCAGCAGCGCGTGGCCATCGCCCGTTCTCTTGCCATGCAGCCCAAGGCCATGCTCTTCGACGAGCCCACGAGCGCCCTTGACCCCGAGATGATCAACGAGGTGCTCGAGGTCATGGTGCGCTTGGCGCAGCAGGGCATGACGATGATCGTCATTACGCACGAGATGAACTTCGCCCGCCGCGTTGCCGACCGCGTCGTGTTTATGGCCGACGGCCAGATCGTGGAAACCGGCACGCCCGACGAGTTCTTCGACCATCCCCAGACTAAGCGCGCCCAGGACTTCCTCAACTCCATCAAGGGCCACTAACCCAATTGCCACGCGGGCAAATTCATCAGTAACGTTTGCCCCGCGCCACCCCTGTGCCATGTCCACCCGGATTCGAAAGCCGCAACCATGATCGGAACCCGCACCTCATCGTCCTACACCCCGCATGTCAACGTCGACCCCGCCGACCGCCCACTCATCCTCGTCGCACCGCGTTGGGAAGAGGCAAAGCCGTTTTTGAGCGAAACGCTCTCCCCCAACGAGGAAATCGCAAGTGTCTTTGTCGATGCCATTCTTGCCGCCGGCGGCCTGCCGCTGCAGATGTCCATCACCGAGGACATTGAGGTTATCCGTCATTACGTCGACATCGCCGACGGCATCGCCATTCCCGGCGGCCCGGACGTCAACCCCAAGCGCTGGGGCGACGAGCGCCCCTACGACCCCACACTGTGCTGCGAGATTCGCGACCGTTTTGAGTTTAAGCTGGTTAACGAGGTGCTCCGCGCCAAAAAGCCACTCTTTACCACCTGCCGCGGCACGCAGCTGCTCAACGTCGCCACCGGCGGCACCCTGTGCATGGACGTGCCGAGCCTAGGTGCGCGCGAGGGTCGCACGCAGTGGCGCCATACCCACGTGCTCAACGACCCTGTGCATCCTGTCGAGGTCGTGCCGGGCTCGCTGCTGGAGCGCGCGGTTGGCGGGCACAGGCTCATCCAGACCAACTCGGCACATCACTGCTGCGTCGACCGTCTGGGTAAAAGCACGCGCCTGGTCGCCAAGGCAACCGATGGCGTACCCGAGTGCATCGAGGTCGAGGGCCAGCCGTTCTGCCTGGGCGTGCAATGGCACCCCGAGTATACGTGGAAGACGCTCGAGACCGACTTTAACCTGTGGAAGTCGTTTGTCGAGGCAGCGGCCAAGGTTAAGCAGGCCCGCTAGTTCGCAAGCTACACAAGTTAAAGCCTCCTAAGCCGGGGGGGCGGACACCAGCCACGGTGCCCGCCCCCTCTGTATTTGGTATGCTCGGTATGATCATCCCTCACAAACAATCAAAGAAATCTCGACCGCAATCGGTCGACGGTAAAGCAGATGGCAAAAACGCTTGCTACGTTTATTAGGCAGTCAATCAAAATCGAAACGCATTGACCGTCCCCCAACGGGGTCACGCCGCAAATCCACATGAGCATCGAGGACGGAAACGGAAGCATGGAATTGGCTCCGACCTGTATGTAGATCGTTACGACGTTGACAAGCAACAGCATGCCAATAGGACCGAAGCCGGATCCAAAATAGGAAACAACGATCACGCAAGAGACCACGTATGCAAGGCAGACCGCACTCGCCAGAAGAAGTCGATCGCAAAACATATTCAGGTTGAAATACTGTTGAGCATCCAAAACGATTGCGCAGTTAAGACAGTACAAAACGACACTTGACAGGATAAACGCGCCCACTAGGGCGAAAGAAGACAGCATCGCTCGCGCAACGGTAACGCACGCCCGCTTCCCTCCCCGAGCCTCCGACAGCCCCCACGGTTCCTCGACAAAGCCCGAACTGACAAAGCGCGGCACAATACAAGCCGCGATGAACGGAAAGAACAATGCATGAGCCAACGGGGCTACGTTGAACAGCAGACCGCGAAAAACCTCTGCATTACCAAATAGAAGGACATCCTCCGCCGATAGCCGAAGCGTCGGGTCTGGGAAGAAGCCCAAGAAACTGTTCTCACGGAGGCTGCAGAACCACATCGGGAAAGAATTAAGCTGCAATACCACCATGCACGCATAAATTACCGGGATTAAGGCGTACGTCCATTTACTCACGTGCTTCAATTCTGAATGGAGGAATCTTTTAATCTGACGAGCCATTGAGCACACCCCCAGCACGAAAGCTCACGAGAGCGTAAATCAATACCGATAAACAGCTGGCTGCCACGCCATAGCCCAGAAGCGCCAGTTGCCCCATATCGCTATACCCAAGGGCGCATCCGACTCCAAGGTACGGCCCAGGAAGGAAGAAGATCCATCGCAAGGATGGTATAGGTGCCTGAAGGAAGGCTCCGTAGAGCGTCAAGCTCATGACAAATCCGATTATTATTGCAGCCCCGCTCAATACAGCGCTGCCTGTAATCCGATAGATGGTCACCGTCTCCAGCGCAACCGATATCACCAATACGGTGTTGACTATCATTGCAGGCAAAAATGCAGCCAGCATGCCATGCGCGTAGCTATGCCCTCCACGTATTATGGCTATTGCAAACAGAAGAAAGCAAAGCGCACTATATGCTGCGCCAATTATTAAAGCAGACGAAAGCGCATGAGCTAGAACCCCATAAAAGCGGGTAAGACCTCTTGCTGAAGAAATTCGGTATCCCTCTTCATAGCCGTGCTCCTGTAAAATCGCCAGGCAAACGATGAGTGGAACGAACAGAGAGGTGCCGGCAAAAGCACTGCGCACAAGGGACTCATCGGGTGCAGAAGGATCGATTACATTCCAGAAGAAACCAATATCCTCCCCAAAAACGCTATTGCCAAAGGCGAGCAACGTTGTTCCGTTTTTTAGAAAGACACCGAAGAGAAGGCCGAACGCCAGCATAAGCGCAAGACCAAGCTTCGCCGGAAACATCCTGTACAAACGCATCATATCTGCCTTTATGGGATGGATCGCCCGCTTCATAGCGAGACCGCCTTCATCAAGCGCCTGTAATACTCTTTTAAGGACGACGCCTCATCCCTTATGATGTCCATCGATTCCTTTTTCAGCAGTTCGCCGTCATGAAGAAACAGGCAGCATGTTGCAACCGATGCCAGCTCATCCAAGTCGTGGCTAGAAATAAGCATGGTTTTGCCCTGTTCTTGATTCAATCGACCGATAAGGGCCCATATACTCTCGATGCCCAACGGATCCAATCCATTTGCCGGCTCATCGAAAATTAGTACGTCGGTATCGCCCAACAAAGCCGTAGCTATATCCAGCCGCCGTTTCATTCCCAGAGAAAAACTGCCCACGCTCTTTTTCTCATCGACGTCCAGCCCGACAAGGCTCAAAACGCGAGGAACCTCACGTTTCTCATCGAGCCCCCATTCCGCACATCGGATCCGAAGATTCTCAGCCGCACTGAGGGATTGGTATGCTCCGCTGGAATCTGGCACATAGCCGACACGCGTCCGCATCAGACTCAGCTCTTTTTTCGACTTGCCTCCAAAGAGCTCCACACTCCCCGACGATGGCCCACAGAGGCCCAGCACTATTTTAATAAGCGTGCTTTTACCCGCCCCGTTTGCACCAACAAGGGCGCAAAGCTCAGACTGACCCACCTCGAAGGAAACGTCATGCAACACACGCCGTTTTCCATAGCGCTTTGACACCTTTGATAGCTTTATCGTTGATGCGCTCATTGGCCTCCCGTTCTGCTTGATAACAAAACCGCTGCTGCCAGACTGTCGCCTGGCAGCAGCCGCAACTGCTAGAGATTAACTAAACAGAAGTTTTTGCTGCAGTTATTGACGCAAGTGCGTGCTCCACAGAATGCCTTGCAGTAACCGTTGCACCCACCACCGGGGTCCACATGACTCGGCTTTACAATCCAGCTCATATCGTTCCTCCTTTCTCTTATCGTTCGTTCTTGATGTTATTCTTTGCCGATAACTTATATTTGTCAAGATAATTAATAAACAAAGAACCCGTGTTAGACACGGGTTCCGTTACACTGATATTTCGTTATAGTTGTTCGCTTTATGCTACTCGTCGCTCAAATCGACAGCGAAGACCGATGTCGGAAGCGACGCCTCATTGCCTCTGCCATCCCGCATCTGCCTCACGGCATTCTTCGCGCGCTCGACAATAAGTTCCTCGAGCTCTTTCTCGCTCACGCGCTGAATAATATCTCCCGGTTGACAATCAAGCTCATCACAGATTTCAAGAAGCGTCTTAAGACGAATAGCTTTAATTTTTCCGTTTCTTAGCTTAGAAATATTAGCCGGAGTATGCCCCGTGGCACGAATCAGATCAGAGCTGGTCTTTCCGGTCTTAAGCAGCTGCGTCTCAAGCTCGATGATGAGATAGCTCATGTTTCCTCCTACACAAGCTCGTCAGACTGCTCCTGGAGCAGCGAGGCATAGCTCCAGATCACCGAGACAAACAAACAGACGGCCGCGCCGATAAGCGACCCCGCGTCAAAGGCAACGCCCTGGCAAATCGCGATAACGAAGGAATGAGGCACGACGCAAAGCTCCAGCCCACCAATGGTAAGATTGACCGATCCATAGGCACCAACAAGCGAAACCGCGGCGTTAACAGCAAAGGCAAGCGCGAGAACACGGATAAGCCGCACATGCGCCCTGGTAAAGGGCGATACGCCCCGCGAAATGTCACGGCTGATTCCGCACAAAACGACAAGCGAAACACTCACGACGAGTGCCAGGCACAGCCCGCTTGGGATAACGATGCTCCCGCCATCGAGAAGCGTCACGACACCGAAAGAATCGACAGAAACAACGTTTGCAACCGCATACCAGATCACGTAAACAACCAACGCGGCAAAAGCGACGAGCATTCCCGCAAAAACGACCGCCATGCAAAAGCCAAGCTTCCTTACAGTCTCGCCCGCCTTGGCCATACGCTGAACGCTGTTGGACATACACTCACCCTCATCGAATCTATCGTTATCCGAATAGTTTATCGAACAACGATATGGATTGCATGCGGAAAGCCCCGCCAGTGCGCGAGAGTGAATTTTTGGACACTTACCGAACGAGCGTGGATAATCTCCCACTTTGAGACCGCCACCGGGCCTAAAACGGGAGATTATCCACGCTCATAGTCATCACAATGCACGTAAGCTCTTATTCAGCCGCCTCGCGCAGGGCCGACATTGTGGCCGCATATTGCTGCTGCAGCGCATGCATTCCCTCACGAGCGCCGTCAACAGTATCGGCACCGCGCAGCGCTTCGGTCACCACGACCGCCGGCTCGAACAGATTATCGAATCCCAAGTTCTGGCTCACGCCCTTGAGCGTGTGCGCCGCCATAAACGCTTCCTTGGCGTCTCCTGCCGCCATGGCAGCCTCCAGCTTGTCCATACTCTCGTCATCCAAAAACTTGAGGGCAAAACGGGCAAGCATCTCCTCGCCCATCAGCCGAGTGCAAGCGTCATCATAATTGGCGCCGATCTTCTCATACGCTTCACGCATGGAAATCATGGATTCAAACTCCTTTGGTCAAACTAAATCGTAGGAAGCGCAACGACCTCGGCAGGGCGCGCCAATGTTTCGGCAATACGGTCTTGCACCTCGAGCAGACAGTCGAGCAGCAGCGGGTTAAAGGTGCCGCACTTACCGTCCAGGATCATCTGAATCGCCTCCTCGTGCGGGATGGCATCCTTGTACACGCGGACGCTCGTCAGCGCATCGTACACGTCGGCCACCGAAACTACCTGCGCGGCGATGGGGATATCGTCGCCCTTAAGGCCGTCGGGATAACCCTTGCCGTCCCAGCGCTCGTGGTGCCAACGCGCAATCTGGTACGCATATTCCATAAGCGCATTGCCGGCGTGATGGCGGCCCAGCTCATGCAGCATGTCGGCGCCGATCGTGGTATGCGTCTTCATAATCTCGAACTCCTCGGACGTGAGGCGCCCGGGCTTGTTGAGAATCGCATCGTCAATCGACATCTTGCCGATATCGTGCAGTGCCGAAGCCAGGGCAATCGTAGAGCGCTCCTCGTTGTCGAGGGAGATGCTGTCGCTACGGTGGACCAGGCAGCCAAGCAGCAGCTCGGTCAGCTTCTCGATGTTCGTAACGTGCCTGCCGCTCTCGCCATTGCGGAGCTCCATGACGCCGGCCATGATGTCGATGAGCATGCGGCTGTTCTTTACGCGCTCGTTGTACTGCTGGGACAGCAGGCTCGTCAGGCGGCGCTGTTTGGCGTACAGGCGGATGGTGTTGCTTACACGGCGGCGCACGACACGGGAGTCAAACGGGCGGTTGACATAGTCCGAGGCACCCAGCTCATACGCGCGCAACACCACATCGTCGGAATCTTCGCTCGAGATCATGATGACAGGCAGATTGTCAATAATCGACCGGCGCGACAGATCGCCCAACACCTCAAAGCCGTTCATGCCCGGCATGACAATGTCCAGCAGCACGAGCGACAGCTCATCACCATAGCGGTCGACCATGTCGAGCGCTGCACGACCGCTATCGGCCTCGAGGATGCAATACTCGTCCTTGAGCATCTCGCTGAGAATAGCTCGGTTCATCTCGGAGTCATCGACGATAAGCACCGAAGGCTTTTCGCTTTGGAAGGTATCGACGGAATCGGTATCGGTCATGACCGTACCGGCTTTTGCCTTAGCGCGGCCCAGTAATTGGACAGCGCGGCCAACGCCCTCATCGACCGTCTCGCCATTAATGCGAACGCCACCAACACATGCTGTCAAGCTAACACGCTCATGGCCCGGAATAATCGCGGAATGAACGGCATCGGATACGTGACGCAGACGACGGGCGAAGTCATCGGAGGGGATATTGGGCATGACGGCCACAAACTTATCGCAACCATAGCGGACAAGCTCATCAGTCGAACGAATACTGCCTCGTATGGCCGTCGCCACCGCACCGAGTGCAAGGTCGCCGGCATGACGGCCACAGGTATCGTTGAAGACCCTAAAATCATCAAGGTCGATCATGGCCACACCGGCCTGCATGCGGGCGCTGCGAAGCTTTTCCTCGTAATATCGGCGATTGCGCACGCTCGTCAGCACGTCGGTGTAGACAAGGTCCTCTTCTGCGGTCTCCTGTTCATCAATCGGACGCACCATCAGCAGGACGTGAGGCTCGCCCTCGACCTTCAGAGGGCGCAGGCGAGCGCGGTACTCAACGCCATCGTTGAGCAGCCGTTCCGACACCTCATCGGAACCTGCCGCCAAGGCCTCAAGACTTGACTGGCGCAGACAGGGACACCGTTCGCCGGCGAGCAGGCAGTTAGGATCGCCCTTAATCTGATCGACAGACAGCAAACGTACCACGGGGTAGGTCTTCGCGACACGGGCGACCTCGGCGGCAGCCTCCTCGTCGGTTAGATTGGCCTCGTGATTATTGAGCATAGGGGGCCCTTTCAGTAGTTTTGCTTGGTAGCAGTGGGTGCCAAATGTTACAAGGGTAGCACCTTGTCGATGCAGGTACGCACGTGAATACCGTTTCTTTTTCATGAGTTGGCAGACGGTAGGGTTGAAGCCGCAGACGTTGGGTTTTGAGCACCTTTGTTAACACAGCCGAAACGTTTACGGAAAAGCCTGTTTGATTATTGCGGCTGTTAGAGCCCTAGGATGCCACGGACGGCCTGGGCAGCCGCTGCCGGGCGATCGCGCAGCCCGTTGTGTGCGCCGGAAACCGTCACGAGTGGACAGCCCAAAAGCTCAGCCGACGCTCTCGTGCCCGCTTCGCGGGGCGTGCCAATCGAGAGCTCGCCCAAAAACACGGCGGCCACCGTTTTCGATGCGCGGACGCGATCCCAATCGGGAACGCAGGTCATAATGATCCCGTATTCGTTTGCCATAAAGCTGCGGCCGTTGCGCAGGGCATGCTTGGCTTCCGCCTCGGTTGTCTTGGGAGCTTGAGGATCCGAATCACCGATGGCACTCAGGAAGGCTCTTAATGCCCTCGAGACCTTTCCCGCAGCAATCATCTCGAGCAAAACCGGGGCCGTGCCCAGGCCAGCGCCCTCGTTTGTCACGGCGGGTTCGTGCAGCATCGCGCGCGAGACAATGGCCGGGTTTGTACGGAGAAGCTCCAGGGTCACCAGCGTACCGGCGCTGTGCGCGAGGACATTTGCCGGGGCGCCGACATGCTCGATAACGGCCTGCAGGTCGGCGGCCTGGGCGGCGAGGTCGTAGCGCCCGTCCGCGGCATCGCCGCTCTCGCCGCAACCGCGGCGGTCGTAGGCAATTACGCGATAGCCGCAGGCGAGCTCGCGGGCGATCCCGTCAAAAAATGTGCCGTCGACGCAAGCGCCGTGCACGCACACCAAGGCAGGCGCATCCGACGGCACGCCCGGCTCGGCAAACTCGCGACAGGCAATCGTGGTGCCCGCATTCTCGACCGTAAAATCCATGTTGTGCCCCATCGTCTTGCACCTTGTTAACGCATTAACTGTACCCAACCGGAAACCTCTCATAGCGCGGACATCGAGGGCAGCGTGAAAAAACGAAATCTGAAAAGCACAAGCCCGAATCAGACTTTGGCACCGATGCTATGCTTAGGCACAACTGTCCCAAGGAGCATATGCCTATGTCTACGTTTTTAAATGCCAGCCCCATCTTTGGACCGGTGCGCAGTCGCCGCCTGGGCCTTTCGCTCGGTGTCAACATGATGCCGGCGTCGGGCAAGATCTGCACGTTCGACTGCATCTACTGCGAGAACGGCCTTAACGCCGAGCGCCCCTGCCATGAGCCGTATAACACGGCCGCCGGGGTGCTCGACGCACTCGAGGCCAAGCTGCGCGAGATGGCAGCCGAGGGCGAGCTACCCGATGTAATCACCTTCGCCGGCAATGGCGAGCCCACCGCCGCACCGGAGTTTCCGCAGGCTATCGCCGGCGCCATCGCACTTCGCGACCAGCTGGCCCCGAACACCAAGATCGCCGTGCTCTCCAATGGCACGCGCGCTGACCAGCCCGCTGTGCACGATGCGCTCATGATGGTCGACGACAACATCCTCAAGCTCGATACGGTCGACCCGGCTTTTATCCAGCTGCTCGACCAGCCCGTTGGCCCCTACGACGTCGAGCACCAGATCGAGACGTTCGCGAGCTTTAACGGCCACGTTATTATCCAGACGATCTTTTTGAACGGCGAGTACCAGGGCAAGTCCCTCGATAACACTGGTGAAGCGTACGTCGGCCCTTGGCTCGCGGCACTCGAGCGCATTCGCCCGCAGGAGGCGACCATCTACACGGTGGCGCGCGAGACACCGGTCGCCGGCCTTGCCAAAGCAGCGCCCGTGGTGCTCGACACAATCGCCGCACGCGTGCGCGCGCTCGGCATCCCCTGCCAGGTGAGCTACTAGCAGAACCGCACAGACTACCCGGTACTTGGCTGATGGGGTGGGCTATACTAGCTGCGAATGAAAGGAAGTTAGCCATGTTTGACAATGGACCCGTGCCCGGCCGCAACGACGCTTGCTGGTGCGGCAGCGGCAAAAAATATAAGAAATGCCACAGCGCCTTCGACGAGCGCCTCGAGCGCCTGTGGGAAGAGGGCTGGGAGGTTCTGCCCCGCACACTCTACAAAACGCCCGCCGATATCGAAGGCATTAAGCGTTCGGCCGCCATCAACGTGGGCGTGCTCGACTACGTGGGCGAGCACATCGCCGCGGGCATGACCACCAACCAGATCGACCAGATGATCTACGACTACACCATCGAGCACGGTGGCACGCCGGCCGACCTCAACTATGAGGGCTATCCCAAGAGCGTATGCACCTCGATCAACGATGTGGTCTGTCACGGCATCCCCTGCGATACGGACGTGCTGCACGAGGGCGATATCATCAACGTGGACTGCTCCACGATTCTGGACGGCTACTTTAGCGATTCGAGCCGCATGTTCTGCATCGGCGAGGTCTCGGCCGAGCGCCAGCGCCTAGTCGACGTGACCCGCGCCAGCGTGGAAGCGGGCCTGGCCGCCGTCAAGCCGTGGCTGCCGCTCTCTGTTATGGCCGAGGCCGTGCAAAAGACGGTCGAGGACGCCGGTTTTAGCGTGGTGTGCGAGTACGGCGGACACGGCATTGGCAAGGAGTTCCACGAGGACCCGTTTGTAGGCTTTACCACCGAGGCGCCCGATGTGGACACCATCATGGCTCCGGGCATGGTCTTTACCATCGAGCCCATGGTCAATGCCGGAGCGCCCGACATCAAGATTAGCAAGGGCGATGGCTGGTGCGTGCGCACCAAAGACGGTAGCGATTCAGCTCAATGCGAGGTACAGCTCGTGGTGACCGAGGACGGTTACGAGCTGCTGAGCTGGTAGCCACACGAACGCCGGACGCATGGACTTGCAACCGTCCATGCGTCCGGCGTTTCGTTTAAACATTTTGCCTGATAAAACCTGCCAAAATAAACCTGTCCCTTTTTGGCAGGTTAAACGGAGAGGACTGCTTGTGAACATCTTGGTTTTGCTGCCCGTCAACGATCGTCACCGCGCGATCCTCGAGTCGAGCGCTCCGGGCGAGGACTTTATCTACACGAGCGCCGACGTCGCCACGTGCGAGCAGGTCGCCGATGCCGACGTGATCCTGGGCAACATCGACCCTAACATGCTCACGGCATGCGAGCATCTCCAGCTGTTGCAATTGCAGACCGCCGGCTATGACGACTACCTTGCCGCCGGCACCGTGCCGGCTGACGCCAAGCTGTCTTGCTCGATCGGCGCCTACGGTCAGGCCGTAAGCGAGCACATGTTTGCCATGGTGCTGTCAATGATGAAGCGCCTGCCCGGCTACCAGGACCTGCAGCGCGAGCATCGCTGGGGGGACTTGGGCCCGGTCACCTCGCTCAAAAATGCCAACGTGCTGGTGCTGGGCGCGGGCGATATCGGCGGCCACTTTGCCACGCTCTGCCGCAGCATGGGCGCGCACGTCCGCGGCATCAAGCGCCATCCGCTCGTCTATCCCATTGTGTTTGAAGACATGGACGGCATGGATGCCCTGTCCGAACGCCTGGCCGAGGCCGACATCGTTGCATCCTTTTTGCCCAGCACGCCCGAGACCCGCGGCCTTGCGAATGCCGAGTTCTTCGCCGCGATGAAGCCGGGCGCCTTCTTTGCCAACGGCGGGCGCGGTGACCTTGTGGTCGCCGACGACTTGGTTGCCGCCCTGGAGTCGGGACATCTTGCCGGCGCCGCGGTCGACGTCACCGACCCCGAGCCGCTGCCTGAGACAAGCCCGTTGTGGGATGCGCCCAACATGCTCATCACGCCGCACGTCTCCGGTTGGTTCCACCTAGAGGCCACGCTTAACAACGTGGTCGACATCGCTGCGGAGAATCTGCGTCACCTGCAAGCCGGCGAAACTTTACGTTGTTGGATCGAGCACTAACTTGTTCCGGCGTTTTACCAAACGCCGGAACCCCTCGACGCTGCGAGCCCGCCGTTTGGCCAATCTGCCGCTCAATTTCAAAGGCGCGACCAGAAGGTCAGCGCCTTTTCATTTCACGGCACCTTGGCTCAAACGGCGGGCTCTCGCTGGCGTGCGCTCTACCTGCGGCGTTTCGCTGGCGTCGGCTTCATCTGCAAGCCTTAGCAGTTCCGTCTTGCCGTTGGCGTTGTGGCATTTGCCCAGATAAAACCTGCCAAAATAAACCTGTCCCTTTTTGGTAGGTTTGGTGCAATGGGGTCAGGTTGGCTTGCGCCATACCGGTAGTTCTGTCTGCGACACTCTCGCCAAAGTGATATCAAACATACATCTAGCGTTTTCGACACTTCGCTTATTAGAGCCAGTCCGCCTCCTCGTCATAGCGGTCCGAATAGGCGTTACGCTTGAGTTCTTCAGCACTCGTTGGTCGCGCCTTGGACACGTCGACCCCTGACTCATGGCAAGCGGCGACGAACAGCTGTAAATCCCGATCAATAAGCTGAGCCCCACGCTCGGCCTTCATTTCTTCGGCTCGCATTTAGAGCTCCACGCTTTCGGCGCCGTTGATGGTTAGGTTGCGCTCGTAGAAGGCGGTGAGGGCGCGGATGGCGTACATCACGTCGCGTACGCCGCCGGTCTCGTAGCTCGAGTGCATGGCCAGCTGCGGCAGGCCCACGTCCACAGCGTGCATACTCGCCTGCATGTTCGACAGGTTGCCCAGGGTGGAGCCGCCGGCCATATCGCTCCTGTTGGCGAAGGCCTGCGTGGGTACGTCGGCGTCATCGCAAATAGCCTGGAACACCGCGCGGCTAAAGGCATCGGTGCAGTAGTGCTGGTTGGCAGCCTCCTTGATGACGATGCCGCCGTTGAGTACAACCTGGTTGCGGGCGTCGCACTTCTCGGCGTGGTTGGGGTGTACGGCATGCGCGTTGTCGCAGCTCACAAGCATCGAAGCGGCAAGCGCACGGTGGTACGACTCGTCGTCAAAGCCCAGCGATCCGTTGATGCGGCGCAGCGCATCGGCCAAGAACGTCGACATGGCTCCCTGCTTGGTCTCGGAGCCAACCTCCTCGTTATCAAAGCAGCAGAAGACCGAAACGTCGTGCGCGTTCTCAGCACCCAAAAATGCCTGCAGCGAGGTGTAGGCGCAGGCCAGGTCGTCGAGCTTGGGCGTCGAGATAAACTCGTCGGCCCAGCCCCAAATGCGCGCATCCTGGCGGTTGACCAGGAACAAATCGCGGCCCAGAATCTGCTCGGGCTCAACATCCAGCTCGTCGGCAATCAGGGCGTCAAAGTCGCCCTGCTTAAGGTCACCAGCGCTGATGAGCGGGCAAAGGTCGACAGATCGGTTGGGGGCAAAGCCCTCGTTAACGCCACGGTTCATATGGATGGCAAGGCTCGGGATGATCCCGACTTCGCGCTCGGTGGCAAGCAGGCGGCTCTCAATGCGGTCGCCCTCGCGCACCAGCACGCGGCCCGCGAGTGCCAGCGGGCGATCGAACCAGGTGTAGTCGATCATGCCGCCGTAGGCCTCGGTGTTCAGGCGCAGCGTCTCGCCCGCGCCGTCGAGCTCGGGCACGGCCTTGACCTTAAACGTCGGAGAATCGCTGTGCGACGCTGTAAGCTGAAAATGATAGTCACCGGCAACGCCGTCCTCGCCCCACGTCGCGGCCAGGTCCTCGCCCACCTTAAAGGCAACAACGCTCGAGGTGTTGCGCTGCGTGTAATAACGCCCGCCCGGCTCGATGTCCCACGCCGCGTTCTCGGGCAGGTAGGTAAAGCCCGCCTCGTCGAGCTCGGCCATAATGGTCGCCGCCGTATGAAACATGCTGGGGCATGCCTCGATAAAGTCGATAAGGTCGTTGGCGGCCTCGGTATCGTCGGCCGTCACATGCGCGCGCTCGGGCGTTTCCTGATCCGTCATGCTCTCCCCTTTCACTGGGTTGATGGTCTCTTCCAGCATACCCCGCCACGCCCATGCCGCACTCTTCATTCCATGCTTAATTCCGCGCCGCTCACCAAGTTGAGCCATCATGCCCGCGCTCCCTTTGCGACAATTGCGCTAACAGGACGAGAGGAGCCGTCATGAAGCCACGTAGCATTGCCATCGCCTGCGGTGTCGCGGGAGTCGCCGTCGGCCTTGCCGCTGCCACCGGCATCGTTTATCACAAACAAATCAAGTCCGCCGCGTCACTCAAACGCTTGACCGGCTACGCGGATGGCTATGACCTGTACGCAATCGACATTGCCTACGACTACGATCTTGATCGCATCATCGCCGCTGGCGTGCGCGATGACCAGGCATACATCGATGCCGTGGTGGCACAGGTGCTGCCCGGTGTGCCGGCACATGTCCAGGCGCCCCAGTTTGCCTGCAGCGCTTTTGTCGCCGTAGATGCCGAAGGCCGCGTGCGCACCGGTCGCAATTACGACTTTAAGGACGACACCTCGGCGCTGCTGGTGCGCAATCACCCACGCGGCGGCTATGCCTCTATCGGGTTTGCCGCCCTTAACAACCTGGGCGATAACACTCCGCTTGACTCCGTCGGCGGACGCGCTGCGGCGTTGATGGGCCCGTTTGCCCAGCTCGACGGCGTCAACGAATGTGGCGTGTCCATTGCCGTGCTCACCCTGGATTCCAAACCCTGTGACCAGGACACGCAGCGCCCCGTCATCAATACCTCGCTCGCCATCCGCCTGGTGCTCGACCGCGCGGCCACCACGCAAGAAGCTGTCGACCTGCTTTCTGCCTACGACATGCACGCCATGGCCGGACGCGACTACCACTTCTTTATCAACGACGCCGCCGGTGACGCGCGCGTAGTAGAGTGGGATCCGCGCGTTCCGGACCGCGCTTTCAAAGCGACTCCTGTACGCCAGGTTACGAACTTCTACGCCTGCTATGGCGACGAAGTGCTGCCCAACCAAAAGAATGGCGAGCTGGGCCATGGTAAAGAGCGCGCCGTCGCAATCGCCGATGTCCTCGACGCCCATGCCGGCGCCCAAGACGAGGCAGTCGCTTGGAAGGCCCTACGCGCTGCAGCGCAAGAGCCCAATCCGGAAGACATCACCAGCAACACGCAGTGGTCGGTCGTCTTTGACAACACCGAGCCCGCTGCCGCCATCACGCTGCGCCGCCATTGGGGCGACGTCGACGCCTTCGCGTTGTAAGGAGCCAGGCCCGTCGACCTTACGCTCGCCTGACGTTGCTTACATTTCTATACGCTTGAGCTAACACGTTTTACCCCCGTATCAACAGTGTGCGGGGGTAAACTTATGCGCATGTTATAACTTGCCCGGAAGGATTCATCATGCTCAGGATCGGTCTTCTTACCAGTGGCGGCGACTGCCAGGCGCTCAACGCCACCATGCGCGGCATCGTCAAAACACTCATGACCAATAGCGAAGAGCCTATCGAGATCTACGGTTTTGAGGACGGCTACCAGGGCCTTATCTACAGCAGGTTCCGCGTCATGACGCCCGCCGATTTTAGCGGTATCCTCACCCGCGGCGGCACCATCCTGGGCACGAGCCGTACGCCGTTCAAGCGCCTGGATACTCCCGAGGCCGACGGCGTCGAGAAGGTGCCCGCGATGGTCCACACCTATCACAAGTTGCAGCTCGACTGCCTGTTTATGCTGGGCGGTAACGGCTCCACCAAGACCGCCAACCGCCTGCGCGAAGAGGGCCTCAACGTTATCGCCCTGCCCAAGACCATCGATAACGACACCTGGGGCACCGAGCTGACGTTTGGTTTTACAAGCGCCATCGACGTCGCCACCAAGTGTATCGACGACATCCACACCACCGCTTCGAGCCATGGACGCGTGTTTGTCATCGAGATCATGGGCCACAAGGTTGGCTGGATCCCGCTGTATGCCGGCGTCGCGGGCGGCGCGGATGTCATCTTGATTCCCGAGATCCCCTACGACATGGATAACGTCATCAAGACCATCGAACATCGCATGGAGACCGGCAGCCGCTTTACCATCGTGGCCGTCGCCGAGGGCGCTATCTCCAAGGAGGACGCGGCTCTGTCCAAGAAGGAGTACAAGAAGAAGCTCGCCGAGCGCACAAGCCCGTCGATCGTCTACGACATTGCCAAGGAGATTGAGGCCAAGACCGGTCGCGAGACCCGCGTCGCCATCCCCGGCCACACGCAGCGCGGCGGTCAGCCCGACGCCCAGGACCGCATCTTTGCGACCCAGTGCGGTGTCGAGGCAGCGCTCGGCTGCCTGCGCGGCGAGTTTGGCTACATGATTGCCCTGCGCGACGGCAAGATGTGCCATATGCCGCTCGAGGATGTCGCCGGCAAGCTCAAGTACGTCGATCCCCAGAGCGATCTGATGCGCGAGGCCAAAGCGTTGGGCATCAGCTTCGGCGACGAATAGCCTCGGCCGAAATCCATCCCATCGGGCCCTCCGACCCCGCCCGACGTATTTCGATTTGGCTCCTCCCTTGACTCCGTCAAAGGTCGCCAATCGAAATCGTCGGGCGGGTTCGGAGGGCCCTTCGTTTACATACTCGCCGGGGCTATTCGTCTTCTTGCTGCGGGTGCCTGGTCTGAAATTAAGTTGCGGTGAAATAGTTCCCGCTTAGCCCGCAAATGGCTGAATCTAGAAACTATTCCACCGTAACTTACTGAGTGGGGACTCTTGGCTGCTACTTGCACTGGCATTTGTCCTAAAATGGCTGGTCGTTAGGGGTTGCTACCGGTAGTTGCGGTAGGGTCGGAGCAGATTCTAACTAGAAATGGTGGTCGCTACCGGTTGTTCTCGGCATACTCGGCTCATTCGATTACGGTCACTACATGAAAGGAACTGCTATGGATCTTGCAATGGCACAGCGGCTCGTTGACCGCCGCAAGGCTGCCGGGCTTTCTCAGGAGGCGCTTGCTGCCCAGCTGGGCGTAAGCCGCCAGGCTGTTAGTAAATGGGAGCGCAGCGAGTCCTCACCCGATACCGATAACCTTATTGCGCTCGCCTCGCTGTATGGCGTGTCGCTGGATGAGCTGCTATATGGGGAGGCGGCCAACGATGCCGACGACCTGGAGGACGGTAGCGCCGACACCGAGACGGCGGATGTGGCTGACGAAGCTGAGGATTCTGCCGAGCACGCCGATTGCGGCGACAAACCACTTGTCGATATTTCCCTCGCGCGCGGTATCCACGTCATTGATCCCAATAAAGGCGAGGAAGTCCATGTTGGTTGGAGCGGCATCCATGTGACCAACGAGCGCAAGGGCGAAGAGGTGCATGTGGGACCGGGCGGCGTGCATATCGATACGCTTGAGGACGATGGACATAGCGTGCGCACCAATGACGACGGCACCGTCACCATCGACGGCGAGACGTTTTCCAGCTGGAAAGAAGCACACGACAAGCTCGACCATCATGGCAAGCATTTCCACACCAAGGTCGGACGTGCATGGAACAAATTCCCCTTCCCCGCACTTGTCACTCTCGCCTATCTGGTGCTCGGCATTGTCTACGGCACATGGGGCATGGGGCTTTTCCTCGTCTTTTTGGTTCCCGTCTACTACGCGATTGGTGACTTCATCGATCGACGCCACCTGTCTAAGCTGATCGAGGTCATCTACCCGGCAGCCGCCATCGCTTGGTTCCTCTACATGTGGCTCTGTTTGGGACAGCCCCATCCTGCATGGATCATCCTCATCACGATTCCCATCGTAAAGGCGCTCATGCGCTGGTGTCGCAAACAATGGAAGTGCCGCAAACAGGCCTAAACCGCCCCAACCAGCCAGCGCCATTCATCCGACACCGCCCGCCCCTTCCAAGTTGCGGTGAAATATGGACTGTTTTGAAGCTCCAAAGCGCCCAACAGTCCGTATATCACCGCAACTTACAAACAACTGGGTCAGATCCGGCACGGAGATTAGCATTGAACTGACCGCACACCAAGAAAAAGGCCCATTTACTACGTTTAACTCGAGAGGTCCGACCATACCCGCCTTTTCCGAAAATTGACAAGCCCTCTACCTGCGGTTTTAATTTCATAATCTTTGTCATGGTCGAGGGTGTGGTAGCAAACGTAGTAGATAGGCCCGTTTTGTGGCATACGACCCATTCAAGCCCAATCTCGAAGGCTAAAGAGAGCCTCTCATCCACGCCTGCGGGCAAAAGATAGCAAAGCAACAAACGCCGGGTCGCTCGTAGGTGCCCGGCGTTTGCCCAGATAAAACCTGCCAAAATAAACCTGTCCCTTTTTGGCAGGTTACTCGGCACTCTTGAGGGCACCGACCATGTCAATCTTGTTGAGGGTACGGTTGGTGGCGAGGTTGACGATAAACGTAAAGCCAAAGGAAAGCACCACGGCGAGCACGTAGCTTAGCGGCTCGACCTCGACGTCAAAGTACAGCGACGGCATCTGCAAAATGTACGTAAAACTCTCGGCCAGCAAGCCGCCCAGCGGTACGCCCAGCGCGGCTCCGATCGCCGTGAGGATCAACGTCTCCTTGTTAACGTAATGGTGAACCTCGCCACGGCGGAAGCCCAGCACCTTGATGGTCGCCAGCTCGCGTTCGCGCTCCGAAATATTCGTATTAGACAGCGTAAACACCACCACAAACGACAGGCACGCCGCCATAAAGGTCACGAGCACCACGACCGAATTGATAATCGTAAAGTTCGCCTCATAGTTTTCCCAATGCTCGGCCGTACTCGAAATCGTAAGCCAACCGTCACTCTTAAGATTCTTGCTAAACGCAATCTGGTCGGCCGACGAACCCTTAAGCAGCACAAAGACGCCGTTAAGGCGTGCACTTCGACCGAACGCGCGCTCATAGGTGCCCTGCGTCATGTAAAGCGTGTTGCCTAGATAGTTGAGCGAGATGTCGCTGACTTTGACCTTGGCAACATTGAGCGACGAATCCTGGACGTGAGCCGTGTCACCCGGCTTGATCCCCAGCACCAGCTGAGAGCTCTTGCTCAAATACACGTCTCCGTCACGCAGGGCGAGCGGTTCTTTGGACTCATCCTCCAGACACACGTAGTCGTTCAGGTCATTTGTGCGATCATCGGGCACCACGATCAGCTGCACGGTCTCGCTCTTGCCGCCAAAGGTAAAAGTGACGTTGTCGGTCATAATCGGCAGCGTCGAAGTCACGGTCACGTTGGAATCCTTGGCTGCGCTGCGCTCATCCAGCGCCGCGCACGTCTGCGAAAAATCATCGGAATTGGCAACCGCCAGCAGGTCGTAGCGCGTGATATGCCCGTACTGCTTGGGCGACAGCGCGACCGACGTATCACGGATGCCCATACCGCAAATCACAAGCGCCGTGCAGCCCGCAATGCCAAAGATGGTCATAAAGGCACGCTTTTTGTAGCGGAACAGGTTACGCGCTGCCACCTTGTTCAAAAAGCTCATGCGGTGCCAGATAAAGCCGATGCGCTCGAGCAGAATGCGCGAACCGGCGCGCGGAGCCTTGGGGCGCATGAGCGAGGCAGGGGTCTCGGCCATCTCGTGGCGGCAGGCGATAATCGTGGCTCCCACCACGCCCACGGCAAACAGTGCCACCGAGACGATTGAGGACACGATGTCGTACGAAAGCAGCATCTGGGGCAGTGAGTACATGTCGTCGAACACTGTAAACAGGAACAGCGGCAGGCCCACGAATCCGATGACGTTGCCGAGCACGCCGCCAATCAGGCATGCCCACAGCGCATAGTCCACGTATTTGGACAGGATGCGCCCGCGTGAATAGCCGAGCGCCTTGTACAGGCCAATGAGCGTGCGCTCCTCCTCGACCATGCGCGTGGCGGTGGTGAGGCTGATGAGCACGGCGACGATAAAGAAGATAAACGGGAACACGGTGGCGATGGCCTCGATCGAAGAACTGTCGCTCTCGACGCTCGAGTAGCTTGCGATATTGCCGCGGTCCTGGATGTACCAGGTGCATTCGCCCAGATCGGAAAGCTCGGCGCGGGCATCGGCGAATTGCTGATCGGCGGCGGCGCGGCGCTGGTCCAACTCGGCCTGAGCTTGGACGCGTTCCTCACTGCCCTCGGCCATACGGTCTATGTTGTCCTGTTCAATCCCAAAGAGCATATTCGCCTGGCGCTCGGACGCATCCAAGCTTGCCGGCGTGTCGACCGTCAGCTCTTGAGCGCGTGCCTTTTCGCGCTCCTCGCGGATCTTCTCGATATTGCCCTTGACCTCATTGATCTTTGCCGAGTAGGCATCCGAATAGGAGTTGAGGCTCTTGGCTCCCTCGACGACCACGTGGACAGCGGAGTAGGAAGAAGATGTCGCGGCATCCTCGCTCACGTAGAACTTGTAGTCCGCGGCCGAGGCGGCACGGAAGGCGTTGACCGTCGAGTCGGAGCTCACGTCGGTGGGATCGAGAACCTCTGCCGTGATGGTGTAGTCCCCATCGGCAAACTGGTCCTTGGCGCTTTGGTTCGACGAGCTCGCATCGTTGGCGGCAAAGCTCACCGTATCGCCGATTTTCTTGCCCGAAGCCTTCAAAAAACGTGAGGTCACTGCCACTTCGCCCGAAGTCTCGGGCAGCTCGCCGCGTACTAGCACCGGTTGGTCAATATTCTCTTTGGAGAGGCTCTGTACGACGACACGCTCGCGCGTCGTACCCACGGCGGTATAGGCGGTCTCGGTATAGATGCCCTCGGCCGTCTCGACGCCGTCGACCTCCTGAATGGCCGCAAGATCGTCATCAGTCAGACCATAGGTCGACTGCACGTTGATGTCATAAACATTCTGCTGGTCAAAGTAAGCGTCGACCGAATCGCACAGATCCTCGCAACCCGCCTTGAGGCCGCACATCACGCTCACGCCGAGCGCGGTGATGACCACGATGGATAAGAAGCGCTTAAGACTGCCTCGGATTGTGCGGTAGATGCCACGGCGAAAAACCATCGGCACCATATCGTTTGAGCTTTGGGCGGTGCGGTAGGTCGTAAAATCCTGCTCGCGCTCCGTGTTCTGCGCGTCGCGGCGCTGGCTGTTTTGGCGGTCCTGGTCCATGGGCGCTACCACTCGATCGTCTCGATCGGCACGGGATTTTGTTGGACCGTCTCGCTCTCCACGCGCCCGCTCTTAAAGCGAATCAGGCGATCTGCCATGGGCGCCAGCGCGGAGTTGTGGGTGATGATAATGACCGTAATGCCCTGCTTGCGACAGGTGTCCTGTAGCAGCTGCAAGATCTGCTTGCCGGTTTTGTAGTCGAGCGCGCCCGTGGGCTCGTCGCACAGAAGCAGCTTGGGATTCTTGGCCAGTGCGCGGGCGATGGACACGCGCTGCTGCTCGCCGCCCGAAAGCTGCGCCGGAAAGTTGGCGAGGCGCTCACCCAGGCCGACCTGGCGAAGCGTCTGTTCGGCATCGAGCGAATCGGGGCAGATTTGCGCCGCGAGCTCGACGTTTTCGAGCGCCGTCAAGTTGGGGACCAAATTGTAGAACTGGAAGACAAAGCCGACGTCGGCGCGGCGGTATTCCACGAGCTGCGCCTCGTTCGCGGAGCTCACGTCGCGCCCGTCCACCGTCACAGTGCCGGAGGTCGCCGTGTCCATGCCGCCCAGAATGTTGAGGGCCGTGGTCTTGCCGGCGCCCGAAGCACCCAGAATGATGGCGAGCTCGCCGCGCTCGACCGTAAAACTCGCGCCGTCGAGCGCGTGGATGCGGGCGTCGCCTTCGCCGTATGCTTTGATGACGTCTTTGAATTCGATATAGGCCATCGATTAATTCCCATCTGGTCGGATAACTCTTTAGTATTACCCATTTCCCACCTACCAAAAAGGGACAGGTTTATTTTGGCAGGTTTTATATGGGGGAAACGGCAGCTATAGATGAGGCGCCGGGGAGGCCGAGAAATCATCGACGGGGTCAGGCCGACCGCCAAGCACAACGCACGCATCTCAATCTGTCAGCCAAATAATTCGAACAGCTGTTCGTTTCTATGATATGATTCAACTATCTAAGCAGGCCAATACGCAGAAAGGCGGCCAACATGGCGTTCGACTTTAAGAAGGAATGCAAGGAGCTCTACAAACCTGCAAGCAAGCCGAGCATCGTAACTGTCCCGCCTATGAACTACGTTGCCGTTCGCGGAAAGGGCGACCCAAATACCGAAGGTGGCGAGTATCAAAACGCCCTGCCGCTACTTTACGGCATCGCCTATACCGTCAAGATGTCGAAGAAAGGCCCAAGGAGCATCGAGGGCTATTTCGACTTTGTGGTACCGCCGCTCGAGGGTTTCTGGTGGCAAGAGTCCCCGAGCGGCGACATCGATTATGTACGCAAGGACGATTTCAACTTTATCTCGTGCATCCGCCTGCCCGATTTCGTCACCCGAGATGACTTTGACTGGGCGGTCGCGGAAGCCACGACCAAAAAGAAACTGGACTTTTCCGCTGTCGAACTGCTTAAAGTTGACGAGGGTCTCTGCGTTCAATGCATGCACACCGGGCCCTACGACAACGAACCGGCGACCGTAGACGCTATGCATGAATACGCGACCGAGCTGGGCTATGTCTCCGACTTCTCAGACACCCGTTTACATCACGAAATTTATCTCTCCGATCCACGCAAATGTGCACCGGAGAAACTTAAGACCGTGGTTCGTCATCCTATCAAGCGTGCTGAATAGCGTGGGGCATCATTTCACGCGCTAGGTTTTAAGCCGGCCAACCAGCCGCCTCCTAGGCCGTCCGGTAATAATCTTGACGCGGCCCGTCGCATCTTATAAGTTTGTTTTGCTAAAGCTGGAAGGCCTCTCAACGATGCGCAACTCCAGCTCTTTTTCTATCAAGAGAGCAAGTGTCGGAAAGCAAAATGGCCGAAAGCAGCGCATCGAGCAGGATTAAACGACTGGTCAACACCTATAGCGGCCTCGTGCTTATGGGTGCCGTCGGAATCCCTATCGGCATCATCGTTGGCGTCATCTGTGCCCTCTTTGGACGCGTGCTTCTGGCGATTGGCGTCTTCCGCGACGAGTACATCACCCTGCTTCTTCCCTTCCTCGCCCTCGCGGGCCTTGCCATCGTGTTTGCCTACCGTACTTGGGGCAAGGGCACCGACCGTGGCATGAGCCTGGTATTTGACGTAGGCCACGAGCGCGAAGACGCCATCTCCCCGCGTCTCGTGCCGCTCGTTATGCTGGGCACGTGGGGGACGCACCTCTTTGGCGGCAGCGCGGGACGCGAGGGCGTAGCCGTGCAGATCGGTGCAACCGTTTCGCACTGGATCGGCCGGCGTCTACCTTTCCGAAACCCCGGCAACACGTTTTTGCTTATCGGCATGGCTGCCGGCTTTGCCGGACTCTTTCGAACGCCACTCGCCGCCACGGTCTTTGCTATCGAAGTACTGGTCGCAGGACGCATGGAGTACCGCGCGCTGTTCCCCGCGCTTACGGCCTCGCTTGCCGCGAGTACGACCTCCGGCGCCCTAGGGCTCGAGAAGTTCGAGGTCGCCGTTACCGCCTCGTATGCGCTCGATCTCCCCGGTCTTGGGCGACTGGCGCTGTTGGGAATCGCGTTTGGTATGGTTGGCGGCGCCTTTGCCTGGTGCCTTGCCCACGCCAAGACCCTTGCGGCGCGGCTACTCCCCAACCCCTATGTGCGCATCGCCGTTATGGGCATTGTGCTATCGGCGATTCTGTTCGCACTATGGCAGGGTCGATACTGCGGTCTTGGCACCAACCTGATATCGGCGGCGCTCGACGGTAACGGCAAGGTCGCCATCATGCCTTGGGACTGGGCGCTCAAATTCGCACTCACCATTACCACGCTTGCCGCAGGATATCAGGGTGGCGAGGTGACGCCGTTGTTTTCCATCGGAGCCAGCCTGGGTGTCGTACTCGCCGGGATTCTCGGCATGCCCATCGAGCTTTGCGCCGCGCTGGGCTACGCAGCCGTCTTTGGCAGCGCCACCAATACGCTGCTCGCGCCGATCCTCATTGGCTGCGAGGTCTTCGGTTTCGGTAATCTGCCGATGTTCTTTATTGTCTGCGTCGTGGCTTACCTGTTCAACATGGACAAATCGATCTACACCCTACAGGAGCGAGCGTAGAAAGACGTCCAAGCAGGTGGTCTCAACCGGAAACTGCGTCCCACTCTGAGGCTGTATTCCGGGACACGGTTTCCGCTTGGAACGCCATTCGGAAAGCGCGTCCCGTTCTTTCACGGCGTCTTGGCTACGCAAAGTGCCCTGGCGTTACTCCTCGTACGCGCCCTCAAGCCGGAGCAGCCACTCCTTGCGATCGAGCCCGCCGGCGTATCCGTTAAGCGAACCGTCGGCCGCGACCACGCGATGGCACGGCACAATGATCGAAATGGGATTACGCGCAACAGCCGCGCCCACGGCACGGGGAGACACGACCGGATGCTCATTGCCGGGCACGCAATGACGCGCCGCAATACGCTGGGCGATCTCGCCATACGTGGCGACCTCGCCACGCGGAATAGAAAGCAGTTCGTACCAGACTTCACGCTGAAACGCCGTACCGATCATATGCAACGGCGGCGTAAACCGAGGTTCCTGCCCTGCAAAATAAGCATTCAGCCAAGCCCAGGAACGCTCAAGCACCGAAGAGGCCGCACCATTTGCCGGACTCACCGACGACATGCCCCCAGCACCGGAAACCGCATCGGCGCCTTCAACATGTTCGGAGTCTTCCCGGAGAAGCGTGGAGCCAAAGTGCTCCTGTCCCTCAAACCAAAGCCCCGTCAGACCGCGGCCATCAGCGGCAAGCAAGATTTCGCCCAAAGGCGAGGCAAACGTCGTCGTGACCACCAGCGGCTCCTTTCAAAACTCCGCAACATAATACCGCGAATTGTGCAGACAACTCCCGCAGATACGTCTGGGCGGGCTCGCAATTGCTTAAGCGAGGGCGTTTTCCCCAATCAAGCGAAGAAGACGCGGGGCATCGACGCCAGAGCGGTACCTCTATCAGCTGAGCTCTAATACTTTCCCGAGAAGTGAACGAGTAAAAACGAGGCCTCGGAGCATCCATGCCTTTAGACCAAAAAACCGCAGGATTCGCGTAGCAAAACCGCAAGAAATAGCGGTCAAAATATGCCAATGCTTCGGGGGTCCAAATAAGGTCGTTCACTTCTCGGGAAAGTATTAGACCCCGATTCACCCCAACCCCAAAGTCACCCCAGGCAGCAGGCGCAGCGCGCCACAGCTGCCGGCCGCGCCCCGCAGTCCCCAAAGGCGGCAGGCGCGAAGCGCCGAGGCCGCCGCCGGGACCAGGGCCCGCAACAACCACATGCCCCCACATCAGTCCAGCGGCCCCAATCAACAACGGCCCCATCGCAGGCCGCGCGCAGCCAAGTCACCGCAGGCGGGGGCCGGGCTTAGTTTTCAGAACACTCCGCAGACCAGTGTGGCGCCTTGTCCGCGGCTCCGAAGGAGCAGGACAAGGCGCCACACATGGTCGAGGACGTTCTGAAAACTAAGCCCGGCCCCCGCCGGACAGGTCCACCGCTACTCGCAGAGCAGCTTAGCGATCTGGACGGCGTTGGTTGCCGCGCCCTTACGGATTTGGTCGCCGCAGCACCAGAAGGTGATGCCACGAGCGGCCTCGGGGTTCGAGATATCGCGGCGCACGCGACCGACCCAGATTAGGTCCTGGTCGGACGTATCCATCGGCATGGGGAAGCGATCGTGTGCATCCTCGGCACCCAGATCGTCAACCAGCTTGACGCCCGGAGCGGCAGCCAGCGCAGCACGGGCCTCCTCGACCGTAATATCGCGCTCGAGCTCGAGCGTAATGCTCTCGGAGTGCGAGCGCAGCACGGGCACGCGCACGCAGGTGCAGTTCACGCGCAGCTCGGGCAGGTGCATGATCTTGCGGCCCTCGTTCTGCAGCTTCATCTCCTCGGAAGTAAAGCCCTCCTCCTTGACGCCGCCGATCTGCGGAATCAGGTTGCTCGCCAGCTGGGCGGCAAACGCGCGCGGCTCGGGAATCTCTTCGCCACGGCCCAGGGCGGCAAGCTGGGCCTCGAGCTCGGCCATGCCGGGGGCACCAGCGCCCGAAGCCGCTTGGTAGGTCGAGACAATCATGCGTTTCACGCCCGCGAGCTGATGCAGTGGCCAGGTGGGAACCAGGCCGATGATAGTCGCGCAGTTGGGGTTGGCGATAAGGCCATGATGCCATTTGATGTCGTCGGCGTTGATCTCGGGCACGACGAGCGGCACATCGGGATCCATGCGGAAGGCGTGGCTGTTGTCGACCACGACGGCACCGCGTTTGACGGCCTCGGGCAGCAGCTCCTTCGCAATGTCGTCGCCGGCGGCGCCGAGCACGATGTCGCAGCCCTCAAAAGCCTCGGGACAAGCCTCTTCGATCACGATCTGCTCGCCGCGGAACTCGACGGTCTTGCCCGCAGAGCGCGCGCTCGCCAGCAGCTTGAGCTTGCCAACCGGAAACTCCTGCTCGTTGAGGCACTCGAGCATCTGGGTGCCAACAGCTCCCGTCGCGCCCAAAATAGCAACCGTGTACTGTTTCATGCTTCCCCCTTTAAAGGTTGTGGCTTTTGCCCGCACGCCGAGCAGGCTGAATAGTCTTGCCCAGTTTATACAAAAACGGGACGGATATGAAACCCGCCCCGTCGAAACGAAACCGAAATGAAACGCCCCACGGTAGATTTTGGGGCATGTCCCAAAATCTACCGGAATGGCCGCTACTTGTGGAGGGCGGCCAGGGCGGGTTCGACCGGCACGGGAGCCTCCAGGTCGGAGACCTTCACAATGCCGTTCTCGTCAGAGAAGGCACGGTAAATGGTCTGAATCGCCAAGTCGAAGTCCTTCTCCTCGACGCCGATAATGATATTGATCTCATCGCAGCTCTGCGAAATCATGCGCACGCTCACGCCGGCCTGACCGAGCATGCCAAACAGATGGCCGGAGATGCCAGCGCGACCGCGCAGGTTGCGGCCAACGGTTGCAATAAGCGCCAGACCCTCGACGACCTCAATCTCGAGCGGCTCGACCTCCTGCTGAATGTCGCCCACGAGCGAATACAGCGAGTCGTGCACGTCCTGCTCATGCACCACGGCGCCAAAGCGGTCAACGCCGGTGGGCATATGCTCGACGGAAACGTCATAGCGCTCGAAGACCGAAAGTGCGCGGCGCATAAAGCCGACGCGGGGCTTGGTGCGGTCGCGGGCAACGTTGATGGCAACAAAGCCGCGCTTGCCGGTCACACCGGTAATAATGGGCTCCGCCTCGCCCTCGTCAGCCGTCTCACTAATGATGGTGCCGGGGTCCTGCGGCGCATTGGTGTTCTTGATGACCAGCGGAATACCCGCCTCACGCACAGGGAACACGGCCTCCTCGTGCAGGACGCTTGCGCCCATGTACGAAAGCTCGCGCAGCTCCTCGTAGGTAACGCGCGCAATGGGCTGAGCCTCGGGCACAATGCGAGGATCGGCAGAATAGAAGCCCGAAACGTCGGTCCAGTTCTCGTACAGGTCGGCGCCCAGGCACTTGGCCAGGATCGAGCCCGAGATATCGCCGCCGCCGCGGTCGAGCAGTTTGATCTGGCCCTCACGCGTCGCGCCGTAGAAACCGGGCATGACAAAGCCACCCTGCTGGCCGTACTCCTGCACCAGCTCGGAAGTGCGGTTCATGCTGAGCGTACCGTCGTGATGGAACGCCACAACCGTCGCGGCATCCAGGAACGGCAGGCCCAGGTACTCGGCCATCAGGCGAGCGGTGAAGTACTCGCCGCGGCTTACGAGCTCCTCAGTGGAGTAGCCACCGGAGCGAGCACGCTCGGCAAAGGCCGCAAACTCTTCGCGGATGGGATAGGTGAGCTCCAACTCGTCAGCGATATCAAAGTAGCGCTGGCCAATGTCCTCGAGCAGCTCCTCGCACGACACGTGGTACTTAACGTGCGCGTTAACCAGGTAGAGCAGGTCAGTCACCTTGGTGTCGCCCTTAAAACGGCGACCGCAGGCAGAAACCACCACAAAACGGCGGGCCGGGTCGGCATCGACAATGGCCTTGATCTTCTTAAAGTGTTCGGCGTCGGCGACCGACGAGCCGCCAAACTTGGCAATCTTAATCATGGGCTGGAGGTTACCTTTCTAAAAGCCTCTGCAAACCTGTTTTGCGCGCTCTGATACCATGGTTTCACCGATTGGGACCAAGGCATCCGAGGAGCAGTGTTATATGGGAACTTATCATAGTACACGAGGACGCACTTTATCGTGCTCAAGTAAGGTGGCAATCCGTACTGGCATCGCTCCCGACGGGGGTTTGTTTGTCTCGGACGAGCTCGGCACCCAGCAGGTCGATATCAGCTCGCTTGCAGATAAATCGTACTTTGAAATCGCTCAAGATGTGTTGGGAATGTTACTGAATGATTACACAGCCGAAGAAATTTCGGCGTGTGTCGACGAAGCATACCGCGGTACGTTTGCGAGCGAAGAGGTCACGCCGCTCGTCAAACTTGACGCAGCACCGGGCGTCGACGCCCCTCAGACCTATGTGATGGAGCTCTTTGGCGGCCCCACGAGCGCCTTTAAGGACGTCGCCCTGCAGATGCTCCCCCGCCTCATGGCCCGCACTTCCGCCAAGGACGGCGGCGCCGAGCGCATCATGATCGTCACCGCCACGTCGGGCGACACGGGCAAGGCAGCACTCGCCGGCTTTGCCGACGCCCCGGGCACGGGCATTACCGTCTTTTATCCCGAGGGCAAGGTCAGCCGCGTCCAGAATCTGCAGATGTCCACGCAGGAGGGCGACAACGTCGCCGTCTGCGGCATCCGCGGCAACTTTGACGACGCCCAGAGCGCCGTTAAGCGCATCTTTGCCGATAAGGAGCTTGCCGAGCGCCTGGAGGCCGCTGGCACGGTGCTTTCGAGCGCCAACTCCATCAATGTCGGCCGTCTGGTGCCGCAGGTCGTCTACTATTTTGCCGCCTATGCGCAGCTGCTGCGCGCCGGCGCTATCGAGGCTGGCGACGCCGTGGAGTTCTGTGTGCCCACCGGCAACTTTGGCGATATCTTGGCCGGCTACTACGCCAAGCGCATGGGTCTGCCCGTCGCCAAGCTCGTCGTGGCGAGCGACAAGAACAACGTGCTGGCCGACTTCCTGACCACCGGCGTTTACGACCGTAACCGCCCGTTCTTCACGACCATCTCGCCGTCGATGGACATCCTCATCAGCTCCAACCTGGAGCGCATGCTCTACTTCCTGTCCGACGGCGACTGCGAGCTCGTTGCCGGCCTTATGGAGCAGCTTGCCCAGACCGGCCGCTACGAGGTGCCCGCCGAGCTGCTGGCCAAGATCCAGAGCGTGTTTGGCTGCGGCTGGGCCAGCGAGGACGAGGTCCGCGCTGCCATCAAGAGCTGCTGGGACACGAACGGCTACGTGATTGACCCGCACACCGCTTGCGGCTATCACGTCTTTGAGCAGGTCGCTCCCGCCGAGGGCGCCAAGGCCCGCGTGTTGCTTTCGACCGCCAGCCCCTACAAGTTCCCGCGCGCCTGCTGCGACGCCCTGGGCCTCAACGTTCCCGATGATGATTTTGAGGCTATGCGTGTGCTCGAGCAGGCCACCAACACGGTCGCCCCGGCACAGCTCGCCGAGCTCGAGTCCAAGCCCGTCCGCTTCGAAGACGTCTGCGACGTCGATGAGATGGACAGTTACGTCGAGTCTGCAGCAAAACGAATGAGCACCAACTAAACCCTTATTAAGCGCCGGCGAAAGCCGGCGCACCTTCTTTTATCAGAAATCCACCGGGATGATGACGAGCTGACATGCGGGTCTGCCTGTTTAGTTCGTCGCGAGTTCCGCACGAGCCGGAAAGCACTTAATGTGCTTTCCGAGCGAGCCAGGACTGCCCGAGCAGCGAACTAAACAGGCAGACCGCCCAGGAGATTCCCATGATCAAGATCACCGTCCCAGCAACAAGCGCCAACTTGGGTATTGGCTACGATACCCTCGGCATGGCCGTCAGCCTTTACTCGCACTTCACCTTCGAGCGCGCCGACAAGCTCACCATCACGGGCTGCCCCAAGGAGTTCCAAAACGAGAATAACCTGGTCTATGTGAGCTTTGTCGATGCCCTGGCCGCTTGGGGCGAGCCGGCCTTCCCCGTCGCTATCGACATTCAGACCGACGTGCCCGTCGCCCGCGGCCTGGGTTCCAGCTCCACCTGCGTCGTCGCCGGCATTATGGCCGCCGCCGCACTGACGGGCCACACCGTCGACCGCGCCGAGCTCGTCCGCATCGCCACTGAGGTCGAGGGTCACCCCGATAATGTCGCCCCCGCTATCCTGGGCGGTGCCGTCTGCTCTTTTACGCCGACCGATTCGCTTCCCCAGTGCCTGCGCTACGAGGTGAGCGATCGCTTGCGTTTTATTACCGTGATTCCGCCCTACGAGGTGCACACGAGCGAGGCGCGCAAGGTCGTGCCGCAGGAAATTCCGCTCTCTACCGCCGTATGGCAGATGGGCCGCATCGCCGGCATGACGCGCGGTCTTGAGACCGGCGACCTCGACCTGATTGCCGCGGCCAACGACGACCGCATCCAGGAGCCCTATCGCCGTCGACTGATCCCCGATTACAACGCCGTGCGCGACACCTGCCTCAACGGCGGCGCCAAGACCATCTGGATCAGCGGCTCGGGCTCGACCCTCATGGCTGTGACCGACGACACCATCGTGGCAAAGTTCCTGCAGGTCAAGCTGCGTGAGCAGTTCCCTAAGTGTGAGACGCATATTCTGACGTGCGACACGGAAGGCGCTCAAATCGAGTACCTGTAGACATCGCCGATCGGTCTGTCCGGACCACCCAGGGGCATCCCCTTAAAAACGTCCTCGCACTTGAGGCCCGCTTATCCTGCTCCTTCGGAGCTGCGGATAAGCGGGCCTCGTGCGGAATGTTTTTAAGGGGATGTCCCTGGGTGGCCCTATGGCAACGTGGCTAGCGATGTCTACAGGGACCCACGCTTTGAAGGGGCGCCGGGCTGATATTTATACTTTTGCTGTTGGAGGTTAACCCATGACATCTTTGTTAGCCCCCTAGCACTGATTTAATTACCGACCGATGCGCGGCGCAATCTATTTATCTCCGCCGCTCAAATCCTCCTCAAGTCTTTGCACAAGAACTCCGACGGTAATTCCAAGCGCCTCTGCATAGGCGAACTGCTCATAAACCCTAAGACTGCGCTCTCCGGTCTCGACTTTCGAGATGAAGGACTGAGGTACCCTCAGTTTCCTTGCGAGTTCAACCTGAGTGATACCTTGCTCCCGACGAATTTGGGAGAGGCATTTTCCGCATGTCCTATTAGCATCAACGTTCATACCGCTTACGCTATATTCCATTTTGATATATCCCAAACTGGGATATAGTTGTGTCACCAGCTGTTTCACTTACCGCAATTGTTCGCATCGCATATTTAAGCGAGAGAGGAGCCTCGATAAACATGGATAACGAGATGAAAGAACCCAACGATGAGCAAATGCGCAGCGCATCTGACGAACAGAAGCCGAATAATGAAGGGAAGCAGTTTCCTGATGGCGCTGACGACACTCCTTCTCCTGAAGATCGACCATCAAATGAAGATGGCGTTGTTTGCGAAAAAGAAGAGAGCGACTCACTTATAACGAAAGCCATTCATAAAGTCGGTGGTAAAAAACGCGCGGCCATCGCAGCTGCTGCAGTAGTTGCTGTCGTCTTCTGTTTGCCTATGCTGTTCCCCCAATTGTTTTGCACGCACAAGCTATGGACCAATGCAACCTGTACAAGCCCTCGAACATGTAATAGTTGCGGCAAAACCGAGGGGGAACCGCTCAGGCACGAGTGGGAAGAAGCAACATGCACGGCTCCGAAAACCTGTCAACGTTGTGGCAAAACCGAAGGGAAGCCCCTTGGGCATCAGCCAGGTTCGTGGACTACCGAAATCGACTACGTAGACGCCACCTCGAAGGAAATACGAGAATGCGGGAGATGCGGAGAGGTCGTTGACACCCGTAACGAAAAAGAAATCACTTCTTTTCTTGGCGACGGAATGTTTTCTATTTCCCCTAAAGACTTTATTGAGCGACTTAACGAAGAATTCTCCGATCTGCCCAATTGCAGCAGCATGAAAGCGGATTATGAACTAGACGACACCGGCACACGACTCGAGCTCCAGATTAAAAACGGCTCAAAGCTTGCAGGCGTGGGAGGTTTCTTTTCGGACTCGAGCAACCAAATCCTATTTAGCTATCTTGGATCCGAAAACTGCTTTAAGAATATAGTCATGTATTTCGAAAGTTCAGACTATGCCGCGGCAACGGCATTAGCAACCATACAAGCGATTGATCCAACACTTTCGTTTTCAGATGCCAAGCAAGTCGGCGTTGCTTGCGTAGATGAACCAATCGTCAAAAATGGAATTACGTACGCAATCGCAGCCTCGAATGGAGAGTACTGGTTGAGCGCCCGAATCGAATAATTGGCCTTGATCATCAAATACGGGCGCTTCCCGTCGCAAGCTATTAAAGCTTAACTCCCGTTAGCGTCATCGATTAAGAAATGCCCCGCCGAGCACTCTTGTGAACTGCCTCCCATTTCTTGGACATGAGAAATGGGAGGCTTTCTTTATGCGCG
>UQHK01000010.1 GCA_900540855.1 uncultured Collinsella sp. | reverse complement strand
CGAGGCCGAGCGCAAAATGGATTCTAAAAAACACCTTGCCAAATAGGAGCGTCAGACCAGAAACGCCCCCGTTCGTAGCTCCGAAGGAGCAGAACGGGGGCGTTTCATTGGTCGAGGACGTTTTCAGGGGTTAGCCCGTACGGCCTTCGGGCGAGTGCGTCCGCTACTCAGCCATCTGAGCCTGGACGGCGGTGATGGCTACGACACCCACGATGTCGTCGGCAGAGCAGCCGCGCGACAGGTCGTTGACCGGCTTGGCGATGCCCTGCAGGATGGGGCCGTAGGCGTCGGCACCGGCGAAGCGCTGGACCAGCTTGTAGCCGATGTTGCCGGCCTCGAGGTCGGGGAACACGAGCACGTTGGCCTTGCCGGCGACAGAGGAGCCGGGAGCCTTGAGCTGAGCGACGGTGGGGACGATGGCAGCGTCGAGCTGCAGGTCGCCATCGATGGCGAGCTCGGGAGCCTTTTCCTTGCAGAACTTCACGGCCTCCTGGACCTTCTTGGCAACCTCGCCGCCGGCGGAGCCCATGGTGGAGTAGGAGAGCATGGCCACGTGCGGCTCAACGTTGCCCATGAAGGTGGACCAGGAGTGAGCGGAGGCGATGGCGATCTCGGAGAGCTCGTCGGAGGACGGGTTGATGTTGAGGCCGCAGTCGGCGAAGATCAGCGTGCCGTCGGTGCCGAACTGCGGGGTGTCGGTGCACATCACGAAGAAGGCCGAGACCAGCTTGGTGCCTGGGGCGGTCTTGAGAATCTGCAGCGCGGGGCGCAGGGTATCGGCGGTGGAGTGGCAGGCGCCGGAGACCAGGCCGTCGGCGTCGCCCATCTTGACCATCATAGTGCCAAAGTAGGTGGCGTCCATCACCTGGGCGCGAGCCTGCTCGATGGTAACGCCCTTCTTGGCGCGGAGCTCGGCAAACTTCTGTGCGTACTCCTCGTGCTTCTCGGCGTTGCGCGGATCGATGACGGTGGCGCCGGGGACGTTGATCTCGTTGGGATCGCCCAGGATGACGATGTTGGCCAGGCCTTCCTCGATGATCTTGTTGGCCGCGACGATGGTGCGCGGATCCTCGCCCTCGGGCAGGACGATGGTCTTAAGGTCGGCCTTGGCGGCAGACTTCATACGGTTTAGGAAATCGCTCATGTTACTCCTTGCAAGCGTTTCGCTAAGCTCCAGGCGCCCGGCTGTTCACGAATAAACCCGCTGCTAGCGGGTTTACCTTTCAATAATGTACGCCGCGGTGCTTGAGCTTTCCTTGTGTGGCAAGCTCATTATAGGACGCATTAGCGCTATAATCGCTCTGATAAATATGTCTCGAAGAATGTTCGAGAAAAGCCCAGCTAACGAGCCCGTGGCTTTTGACAAGGAGTATCGATGCAGATTACCTCAGGCCTGCCTGAAGGCTTTAACGCCGGCGCGTACGACATGATTGTCGTCGGTGCTGGATATGCCGGTGCCGTTTGCGCCCGCCGTCTTGCCGAGACCATCGGCTATCGTGTTGCCGTTTTGGAGCGCCGTAGCCACATTGCGGGCAATGCCTATGACTGCACTGACGAGGCCGGAATCCTGATCCACGAGTACGGTCCGCATATCTATCACACCTTTAACGAGCGCGTGCATAATTTCCTGTCGCGCTTTACCAAGTGGACGGATTATCAGCACAAGGTGCTCGCCAACATCAACGGTACCCTTATGCCCGTGCCCTTCAACCATGCGAGTCTCAAGCTCGCCTTTGGTGATGAGCGCGGCGAGGAGCTGTATCAGAAGCTCGTGGAGACCTTTGGCAAGGATGTCAAAGTGCCCATCATGGAGCTGCGTAAGAAGAACGACCCCGACTTGGCCGAGGTCGCCGATTACGTCTACGAGAACGTCTTTTTGCATTACACCATGAAGCAGTGGGGCCAGACGCCCGACCAGATCGATCCCTCGATCACCGGCCGCGTTCCCGTCTTTGTGGGCGACGATGACCGCTACTTCCCGCAGGCCCCCTTCCAGGGTATGCCGCAGGATGGCTACACGGCGCTGTTTGAGCACATGCTCGACCACGACCTGATTGATGTGTTCTGCGACGTGGATGCTCGCGATCTCTTCGAGATCGACGAGACAACCGTCAAGGTCGACGGCAAGGTCTACGGCGGCGAGATCGTCTATACCGGTCCGCTCGATGAGCTGTTCAACCTCGACCTGGGCGCGCTGCCGTACCGCACGCTCGACATGAAGTTCGAGACGCTCGATATGGATCAGTTCCAGCCCGTGGGCACCGTCAACTACACCACGAGCGAGGACTACACCCGCATTACCGAGTTCAAGAACATGACTGGTCAGGTCCTGCCCGGCAAGACCACCATCATGAAGGAGCACTCCAAGGCCTATACGCCCGGCTCGGGCGAGACGCCGTATTACGCCATTCTTGAGCCCGAGAACCGTGAGCTCTATGAGCGCTATCTTGAGCGCGTCCAGAACCTGACAAACTTCCACCCGGTGGGTCGTCTGGCCGAGTATCGTTACTACGATATGGATGCCGTGACCAATTCCGCCCTCGATCTTTCGGATGAGATTATCGCCTGCCATGCATAAAGTCATAACATTCGGTATTCCCTCGTATAACGCCGCCAAGGACATGGACCATTGCATCACCTCCATCTTGGAGGGGAGCAATTACGCCACCGATATCGAGATTATCGTGGTGGACGACGGCTCCAAGGACGAGACGGCCGCCAAGGCCGACGAGTGGGAGGCCCGTTATCCTGGAATCATCCGCGCGGTGCACCAGGAGAATGGCGGCCACGGTATTGCCGTCCTTTCGGGTCTGCGCGAGGCGCAGGGCACCTACTACAAGGTCGTCGACTCGGACGACTGGCTTGACGGCGCTGCCCTTTCGACCATGCTGTCGATTCTGCGCGGCTTTGAAGAGCGCGACCAGCGCGTTGACCTGTTTATCTCGAACTACGTGTACGAGAAGGTTTACGAGGGTACGCATACGGCCATTGGTTACAAGTTTGCCCTGCCTCGAAAAAAGATCTTTACCTGGGACCAGATCGGCCATTTCCGTTTGGACCAGAATCTGCTCATGCACAGCCTGTGCTATCGCACGGATGTGCTGCGCGAGTCCAACCTGCCCATGCCGCCGCACACGTTCTATGTGGACAACATCTACGCCTACGTGCCGCTGCCGCGTTGCAAGACCATGTACTACGCCGACATCGACCTCTATCGCTACTTTATCGGTCGCGAGGGCCAGAGTGTCAACGAGGCCACGATGGTCAAGCGTCTGGACCAGCAGTTCCGTGTTACGCGTATCATGATGGAGTCGTACCACCTGTACAGCGATGTCGAGTCGTCGCGTCTGCGTTCGTACATGTTGGGCTACTTCACCATGATGATGGCGATCTGCTCGGTGCTCACCAAGCTTTCCGACGAGGATTGTGCCGATGAGCGTCTGAAGACGCTGTGGAATGATTTGAAGGCCTATGACGAGCGTATGTATCGTCGTGCACGTTACGGTGTGGTCGGCTTCTTCACTAACCTCCGCGGTCGTGCCGGAGACAAAACCACACTCGGCCTATACCGTCTTGCCTCAAAGATCTTCAAATTCAACTAACTGCCGAGTAATCGCTGCTGTTAGGTTGACTGGGCCCCTTGGCCTTTAGTTTGCTACTGCGAACAGTCCTGCTCGCACGGAAAGCACATTAAGTGCTTTCCGGCTCGTGCGGAACTTGTATCAAACTAAAGGCCAAGGGGCCTCTGCTATAAGAATCGATTGTCAGGTTAGTTGAATTTGAAGACCTTAGACGCGCGGTACACAGGGGCCTGAGCTGAAAAGAATAAGGTTGGAAGTCGGTCGGAGGCGGGCGGGCATTACGTTTGTCGCGAGTTCCGCATGCAAAGAAGGCCACTTAATGTGGCCTTCGTCTTGCATAGGACTGTAGAGCAGCAAACGTAATGCCCGCCCGCCTCCGACCGACGGACGAGTGAGATTACTTCGCGGCGCCGGGGATGCCGTGGGAGGTTTTGGCGGTTTTGGCTCCGTTTACGATGGCGGTTTGCAAAGCCCTTACGGCGAGCATGCCCAGCAGGTCTAGGGGAACGGCGGCGTTTGCCTGGGCGCCCAGTTTGCCGCTGGCGAGGGTGTAGATGGTGTCGCCGTCGTTGGTGGTGTGCGTGGGACGGATGGCGTGTGCGTAGGCGTCTGCGGCCATCTGGGAGACCTTGGTGGCTTGTGCCTTAGTGAGTTCCACGTTGGTGACGATGCAGCTGATGGTGGTGTTGGTGCGGTCGAGCGGCATCTGCATGGATCCGGCGGCGGCAAAGGCTGCGAGTTCCATATCGACGATTTGGTCGCTATCGGCTGAGGCGCGCATGCCGGCGACCCACTCGCCGGTGAGGGGGTCGACAACGTTGCCGCAGGCGTTGACCGAGACCACGGCGCCCACCTTGATGGGGCCGAGCGCCACGGCGGCAGCGCCAAGGCCGGCCTTCATGCAGGTGGCGGGGCCCATGAGCTTACCCACGGTAGCGCCCGTGCCGGCGCCTACGTTGCCCTGTTCGAGCTTGGTGGGGGTGTGGTCGAGCGCCTCGCGCACGGCGGCGATGCCGGCCTCAATGTCGGGGCGAACGGTGGGGTCGCCAAAGGCAAGGTCGAAGATACAGCTGGAGCACACGATGGGCACCTGCGTGGGGCCGACGGGCAGACCAATGCCGCGGCTCTCGAGTTCGCGGGCCACGCCGCTTGCAGCCTCGAGGCCAAAGGCCGATCCGCCCGAAAGGCAGACGGCGTGGACCTTATCGACGGTGTTTTCGGGACGCAGCAGGTCGGTCTCACGCGAAGCGGGGGCGCCACCACGTACGTCAACGCCACCGGTGGCACCCTCGGGCGCCACGATTACGGTGCAGCCGGTGCCAGCCTCCTCGTCCGTATAGTTGCCAAAGCAAAAGCCATCGACATTGCAAACATCGATGGCTTCGAGCAGTGTGTCCATGTGTTCTCCTATCGGTTTTCCGCCGGGCCTTATGCCCGGTCGGGATCCGTACGGTACGGCAAAATTGTAGGCGCTGGGGGATACCCAGCGCCAGATGCAATTACGAGAGTTTTTGAATCGCGCGTGCGACGCGAGCGATGGGCAAGCCCACCACGTTGTAGAAGTCACCCGAAATATCGTGCACAAGCATGCGGCCGCCTGTGCCTTGGATGCCGTAGGCCCCGGCCTTGTCCATGGGTTCGCCGGAGGCAACATAGCGCTCGATCTGCTCTTCGGTAAGCTCATAGAACGTCACGTCGGTCACATCGACAAACGACAGGCTCTCGGCGGCATGCGGAGCTGTAGCGTCGCCGGCTTTAACGATGCAGACGCCGGTTGCGACCTGGTGCGTGCGGCCCGAAAGCTCGCGGAGCATGGTGCGCGCCTCGTCCCCGTCTGCCGGCTTGCCCAAAATTTGGCCGTCAAAGGTGACAATAGTATCGGCCGCGACGGTCAGTTCGTTGGGCTCGGCATGCTCGGCGGCAACGGCGGCGGCTTTGGCACGCGCCAAGCGCTCGACGAGTGTAAGCGGAGCTTCGCCATCAAAAGGCGTTTCGTCGATATCTGCGGGAATCACGCGAATGTCATAGCCCGCCTCGCGCATCAACTCGATGCGGCGCGGTGATTGCGAAGCCAAAATCATAGCTGAATGCCCTCGGCAACCTTCTCGACAGCCTTGTCGCCGGCGAGCGTGCGCAGCAGCTCAAGCGCAAAGGGGAGCGACTGGGCCATGCCGCTGGCGGTGATGATGTTGCCGTCTTGCGTAACCTTCTCGCCGGTATAGGCGCCTTCGGGGAAGCTCTTCTCAAAGCCAGGGAAGCACGTGGCGTGGCGCCCCTCGAGCAGGTCGAGCTCACCCAGGATAAACGGGGCGGCGCAGATGGCGGCGACGTGTTTGGCGGCGGCGAACTCGCAGACCACGTCGCAGACGCGCTGGTCGGCACGCAGGTTGGTGGCGCCGGGCAGGCCGCCAGGCAGCACGACGCAGTCGTACTCGTCAAAGTTGATCTCGTCAAAGAGCGCATCGCAGGTCACGGGAATCTGCAGCGAGCTTACGACCTCGCGCGTGGGCATGATCGAGACAAGCGTGGCGCGCACGCCGCCGCGACGCATGACATCGACCATGGTCAGGCATTCAATAGTTTCAAAGCCATCGGCGGCGAGAACGGCAACGCTGGGCATGAGGGTTCCTTTCATAGGCGGCATACAATTAGCCGTCTTATACCCCGAAGACCTCCGCTTGCCACGCTCGATTTCCCAATGTTTAAAATAGCCCCGTCCGAATTAGCTACCCCACCCATCCTCAACAATCTCAATCTGTAACATCCATCGACCAAAACTAGCCCCAACTGTTACAGATCGAGACAGTCCCCAACAGCACCGCCCCGTTCGGGGAACGACCGCCACAGGTACGGCGGGCAGAGGCTCACTTTTTTCCTCGGTTTTTCTTGACGGAATCTCACCTGTTGTAGTACATTGTCCCAGTCTAAAAACGCGTGGACTTTTCTGGGCGCTAGCCACCTTTTTGCCACGCAACCGAGCAATCGGTTGCGTGGCTTTTTTCGTCTTGGCAGCAGGTGCCACATGCACCGCCAGAAGACCGCACGAGCCCACCTTCCGACTGCAGGGAACAGACGCACGAGACGTGCGTCTGCAAGACAGCAGACGGAAGGGAGCCTAATGGCAGGAACAAACACAATCAAGCAACAGGCCGCCGGGGCGGGAGCCACGAGCGCGGGACAGGCCAAGGCGGCGCTCCAGGTCTTTGCGGGCGGCGCCTGCTACGGCGCGATGGCCACGACCTACAAGCTCGCCTACGCCGCGGGCTTCACCTCGGCACAGGTGGTGGCGAGCCAAGCGTGGCTCGGCTGCCTCTTCTTCGCCCTCGCCACGCTCGCAGGGCACGCACTCGGGCACCGCTGGCAGCGCGTGGGCTGGAAGCTCGCCCTTAAGCTCATGGGCCTGGGAGCCCTCACCTGCCTCACCTCAATCCTCTACTGCTACGCCATGAGCGTGCTGCCCGCCCCGGTGGCGCTCACGCTCCTCTTCCAGTTCACGTGGCTGGGGCTCGTGTGGCAGACCGTCATGACGCGCCGGCCGCCGAGGCCCCTCCAAGTGGCCTCCGCCCTGGCCATCGTCTTCGGGACGGTGTTCGCGAGCGGCGTTTACAAGACCGGCATCACCGGGTACGACCCCGTGGCCCTGCTCTGCGCGCTGGGGGCGGCCGTGTCCTGCTCCCTCTTTGTCACCCTCTCCGGCAAGGTCGAGGCCCCCTGCTCGTCCGAGCAGCGCGGCGTCATCGTGTGCGCGGGCTCCGTGGTCATGTCGCTCACGGTGTGCCCGGACTACGTCGTCTCGGGCGTCCTCGCCCAGGGCATCCTGCCCTTTGCCGTCATCGCCGGCTTCTTTGGCATGCTCTGCCCGGTCTTGCTCTTCGGCATGGGCTCTCCGCACCTGCCCGCGGGTCTCTCCACTGTCATGGCCGCCGCGGAACTCCCCGCCGGCCTGCTCATCGCCATGATCGTCCTCGGCGAGCCGCTCGGCGTCGTCGAGTGGCTGGGCGTCGCCATCATCCTCGCCGGCGTGTGCCTGGCACAGGTCCCCTCCCTGCTTGGAGGCCGGGAGGCACGTCGCGCCGCCGCAGGACAAGCCGTCAGCTAGTCACCCCTTCACGGGCGGCCCGCGCGCATCAGGGAAAGGGCCACGGGCCCGGCGCGTGAGGTCGCAAGGACGTTATAAAGCGTCCCCGCAGAGGTGGGGGCGCCAGAGAGAAGGAGGCACCATGCCATTTCCAAAAGGGTTCCTTTGGGGAGGAGCCACCGCTGCTAACCAATGCGAGGGAGGTTATGACGAGGGCGGCCGCGGCCTTGCCAACGTCGACGTCATCCCACACGGGTCGGAGCGCAACGACGTAAGTCGCGGCCTGAGGCGCATGCTCGACTTTGAGCCCGGGTACTACTACCCGGCCCAGACGGGCATCGACTTCTACCACCACTACCGCGAGGACATAGCCCTCTTCGCGGAGATGGGCTTTAAGGTCTTTCGCCTCTCCATTGCCTGGAGCCGCATCTTCCCCAATGGCGACGAGGAGGAGCCCAACGAGGCCGGGCTCGCCTTCTACGAGGACGTGTTCCGCTGCTGCCGCGAGCACAGGATCGAGCCCCTCGTGACCATCACACACTTCGACTGCCCCATCCACCTCGTCAAGAAGTACGGCGCCTGGCGAAACCGCGCCCTCATCGAGCTCTACAAGCGGCTCGTGAAGGTGCTCTTCAACCGCTACCGCGGCCTCGTGCATTGGTGGATCACGTTCAACGAGATGAACATGATCTTGCACCGTCCCTTCATGGGTGCCGGCATCGTCCTCGAGCCCGGGGAGAATGCCCGCGAGGCCGAGTACCGCGCCGCGCACAACGAGCTTGTGGCGAGCGCCTGGGCCACCAAGATCGCCCACGAGGTCGACCCGGAGAACAAGGTTGGCTGCATGCTCGCCGCGGGAAGCTACTACCCCTACTCCTGTCGTCCCGAGGACGTCCGTGCAGCGCAGGTCAAGAACCAGGAGGACCTCTTCTTCGTGGACGTGCAGGCACGCGGGCACTACCCCGGCTACGCGCTCAAGATGCTCGAGCGCGAGGGCATCGACGTGGGCATGACCGCCGAGGACGAGCGCATCCTTGCGGAGAACACCGTCGACTTCATCTCGTTTAGCTACTACTCCTCGCGCTGTACCGCGGGCGACCCCGATTCCGTGGGCGGCGTCGCCGAGGGCAACGCCTTCGCCGGCGTAGAGAACCCCTACGTGCGCACGAGCGACTGGGGCTGGGTCATCGACCCGCTGGGGTTCCGCATCACGATCAACGACCTCTGGGACCGCTACCAGAAGCCGCTCTTTGTGGTGGAGAACGGCCTCGGCGCCTATGACGAGGTGCTTCCCGACGGCACGATCGAGGATGACTACCGCATTGCCTACCTGCGCGAGCACATCGAGGCCATGCGCGACGCTATCGAGCAGGACGGCGTCGAGATGCTCGGCTACACCACCTGGGGGCCGATCGACCTCGTGAGCGCGGGCTCCGGCGAGATGGAGAAGCGCTACGGCTTCATCTACGTGGACCGCGACAACCTGGGCAACGGCACGCTCGAGCGCAGGCGCAAGAAGAGCTTCTACTGGTATCAACAGGCCATCGCCACCAACGGAGGCGACCTGGGCTAACCACCCGGGCAATATCACTAAGGAGAAAATAATGGCTGAAAAATACGACGACCTGGCCAGATCCATACTCGAGAACGTAGGCGGCGCTGAGAACGTCGCCAGCGTCGCGCACTGCATCACGCGCGTGCGCTTCAAGCTCAAGGACGAGTCCCGCGCCAACACGGCCAAGATCGAGGCCCTCAAGGGCGTCATCCAGGTCATCCAGGCCAACGGCCAGTACCAGGTGGTCGTGGGTAACATCGTCGAGGACGTCTACGACGCGGTCCTGGAGGCCGGCAACTTCTCGAGCGGCGCAAGCGCCGACGACGAGCCCCAGGGCGAGAAGACCGTGGCCTCCGTCATCATCGACCTCATCTCTGGCATCTTCCAGCCCATCCTGGGACCGCTTGCCGCCGCAGGCATCATGAAGGGACTGCTTGCCCTCATCACCTACTTCGTCCCGGACTTTGCAAACGACGGCCTCTACACGCTGCTCTACACCGTGGCTGACGGCTTCTTCTACTTCCTTCCCGTCGCCCTGGCGTTCAGTGCCGCGCGCAAGTTCCGCATGAACGAGTTCACCGGTGTGGCAATCGGCGTGGCGCTCCTCTACCCGACGATGGTCGCCCTGACCTCGGGCGAGGCGCTCGGCAGCATCGACCTCGGCGTGGCCGGCACGTTCTCGTGGTACGCCACCGCCCTCGGGCTCCCCATCATCATGCCCGTGTCCGGCTACGTGAGCTCGGTGATCCCCGTCCTTCTCATGGTGTGGTTCGGCTCTATCCTTGAGCGCTGGCTCAAGAGCTGGATGCCGGCTGCGCTCAAGATGTTCCTTGTCCCGCTTGCCACGATGACGGTCTCCATCGTCTTGGGGTACCTCATCATCGGCCCAGTGGCCACCCTCATCACCAACCTGCTGAGCGCGGCGTTCTCGTTCATCTTCCAGCTCCCCGTGGTTGGTTCCGTCCTGGGCAGCGCCCTAGTCGGCGGACTGTGGATGTGCCTCGTCATCTTCGGCTTCCACTGGAGCCTCATCCCCATCTCCATCATGAACCTGAACACCCTCGGCCACGATAGCGTGCTCGCCGCCACCATCGGCCACGGGTTCGCACTCGGAGCGGTCATCTTTGCCATGTACCTCAGAAACAAGGACGAGCGCTTCCGCGGCATCGCCCTTCCCGCGATGATCTCCGCCTTCTTCTTCGGCGTCACCGAGCCGGGCATCTACGGCATCGCCCTCCCCAACAAGCGCGCGTTCGTCGTGGCATGCCTGAGCTCCGCCGTGGGCGGCGCTATCGTGGGAATGACTGGCGCTCTCATGTACATCTCGGGCGGCCTCGGCGTCTTCAACCTGCTCAACTTCATCGACGGGACCCCTGGTGGCGCCGGGATCTCCCATATGATCTTCGCGATCATCGCCTCGCTCATTTCCGCCGTCCTGGCCTTTGTTATCGAGTTCATCACCTACCGACCCAACGACGAGGAGGAAGGCGCCCACTAGCTTGCGCCCTCCTCAATCAGCTCTATGTAATTGAGGAGCAGTTGAGGTGGGTGAGGGCCGAGGGCGATCAAGGTGGCCGCCCTCGGCCCGGGACAACCTGCCAGAAGGCGTTTAGCTTTCTCGGGCGGCGCTGAAATGAACTGCGCCCGAAACTTAGACGGGTCAATTAGCGGCCTATGCCGCACATGGGGACTGATTCCGGAACTCCTCCGGGGTCAGTCCCTTTTGCTTAACCTGCCTCCTCTTGTTCCAGTGAACGGTGTAGGCGTGGAGGTCCCGCTTGAACTCCTCGAAGCTCCGCCACGTCCGGTTCCTGTAGAACTCGTCCTTCAGGCGCCCGGGCAGCAGCTCCGTCGCAAGAGCTCGCCCTCGCGCGCCGCCGGCCCCGGCCGGGTCCGGGCGCCCTTCGGCCTTCGGTGCGCCCGTATCCCCTGTCGCAAAACTCTGCTGCAAGAGTCCTCAGCGTGGCGTCGTGTCCGACTTTCCCGTCCATAAAGAAGCCCCCCATTTCTAATGTCCAAGAAATGAGGGGGCGGTTCAATTTCGGGACGGGGATTAAATAATCATTCAGAACAATTTTTTTATCCCCGTCCCAGAAAAATCATCGGGCGTGGTCTTGGGCAAACGGTCTAGTTACGCTTGAGGTGGACGACGGTTTCGCAGTGGAAGGTTTGCGGGAATAGGTCGACCGGCGTGATCTTCACGGGGGAGAAGGTGCCTTCCTCGACAAAGCGCTTGAGGTCGCGTGCCAGGGTGGCCGGATCACAACTCACATAGGCGACATCGCGGGCGCTCGTGCTCGCGATGAGGTCGATGGCTTCGGGCGCCAATCCTGCGCGTGGCGGATCGACTACCAGGACATCGGCGTCCTGGTCGGGGAACTCGCGCACGGCATCGCCGCCGATGACATCGACGTTATCGAGCTTGTTGATCTCCAGGTTGCGACGCAGGTCGCGCACGGCCGGGCCGTAGGCCTCGACGGCGGCGACGTAATCGCAGCGGCGGGCGAGCGGTAGGGTAAAGGTGCCAGCACCGCAGTACAGGTCCACGGCTAGCTCGTCTTCCTGCGGGTCGAGGGCGTCCATGACGAGCTCAATCAAAATCTCGGCGCCCTTGGTATTGACCTGGAAAAACGACGGGGCAGATAAGCGCATCTGGCCTTCGGCGATATTCTCGGTCCACGAGCCCTCGCCGGCGAGCATCTCGACTTTGGAGACACGGCGGGCTTTCTTTTCGCCCTTGCTCATCACGCGCACGATGCTCGTGGGATGAGCGGCGTCCGCCAGCACGCGGGAGACCTGCGAGCGCGGAAAAGAGCCTGTAGGCGTCCAGAGTGCGACCTCGAGTGCCTTGGTACGGCGCGATGCACGAATGCCCACGCGTTCGAGTCCCAAGTCATGGCTGCCGCTTAGATAGTTGAGTGCGCCGACGACCGATTTGAGCGCCTTCGGGAAGCGCTTATCGAACAGCGGGCACGCATCGACGGTCACGATTTTGCTGGGGTCGACACCGTGCATGCCAAGGCGCACGCGACCGTTGACGACGGTCGGTTCGAGCTCGATTTTATTGCGGTAGCCCCAGTCGTCCTTGGTGTGGCAGATGGGCTGTACCAACTCATCGACCTGCTCAGGAGCGAACTTGCCGATGCGCTCGAGCGTGGAGCGCAGGTTTTGCTCCTTGGCGGCGAGCTGTGCCGTGCGTGAGAGATTGCCCCACGAACAACCGCCGCAGATGCCAACGAAGGGGCAGGGGGGCTGAATGCGATCGGGGCTCGGCTCCAGAATCTCGGTCGTGCGGGCGCGCATGAACGACTTGCCGTCCTGTACGACCTCGGCCTCGACGGTGTCGCCTGCCACGGCGCCCTGCACAAAGACGGCCTTGCCGTTGTCGGCGTGCGCCAGCCCGTCGGCGCCGTAGGTCATCGATTCTATAGTGAGCTTCATATCCCTGCCTGTCATTCGTGTTGTTGCTCGCACCATGGTAGCAGGGAAAAGCGCCCCGCATCCGAGGCTTTCCTCAAATGCGGGGCGCTTCTACAAACTGCTTCTACAAACGACTATTTCGTCTTGCCGGTAATGAGCGTCTTAAGACCCAGGCCGATCAGGCCTAGGCCCATGCGCACACGACCGGGGCGATGGCGCTCAATGGCCTTGGTCTTGCCGGCGGGCTTATCGCGACGGGTGCTCGTCTCGGGTGCGGGCTTAGCTGCCTGCGGCTCGGGCTGAGGTGCAGGTGCGGGCTCGGGCTCAATGACGGTCGCCTGGACCTTCTGAACCTCGGGTGTGGCCGGCTGCGGCTTAGGAGCAGGGGCGGGCTTTGCCTCAATGACGGGCTCGGGCGCGGCCTCGGCGTTGCGGTAGGCACGCTCCAGCAGGGCTTCCTGCGAGTTGAAGGGTTTCTCACCCTCTGCGCGCTCCACGGGGACCCAGGTGCCGTCGCTCGTGAGGCTGCGGGCCTTCACGTTGTCGCGCAGCTGCATGCTCATGTACTCGTGCACCAGGGCGCGGCAGGTGGGGTCGAGCACGGGGAAGGCGATCTCCACGCGGTGCTCGGTGTTGCGCGTCATCATGTCGGCCGAGCTCAGATAGATCATGTCCGAGTCCACGCCAAAGGCGTAAACGCGCGCATGCTCCAAAAAGCGTCCGACGATAGAACGGACATGCACGTTCTCGGTCTTGCCAGGAACGCCCGGCTTGAGGCACGAGATGCCGCGGATGATCATGTCCACGCGGACTCCTGCGCACGATGCCTCGGCGATCTTGTCGATGACCTCGCGGTCGGTGAGCGAGTTGAGTTTAAAGAACACGCGGGCGGGCTCGCCGGCGAGGGCGCGCTGGATCTCGCGGTCAAGCCCGCGCATGATGAGCGGTTTCAGTCCGACGGGCGCCACGCCCAGGAAGCGGTAATCGCCGCGCAGGTTGCCCAGCGACAGGTTGCGGAAGAACAAGTTGGCGTCCTCGCCGATGCCGGGATGGGCGGTCATGAGCATAAAGTCGCTGTAGAGTTTGGCCGTCTTCTCGTTAAAGTTGCCGGTGCCCAGCAGCGTCAGGCGCGTTAGCGCCATGCCCTCGCGATAGGTGAGCTGGCAGATCTTGGAGTGGCACTTAAAGCCCTCGGAGCCGTAGATGACGGTGCAGCCGGCCTCTTCCAGGCGCTCGGCCCACTCGATGTTGTTCTGCTCGTCAAAGCGCGCGCGGAGCTCCATGAGCACCGTGACCTCTTTGCCGTTCTCGGCGGCATCGATCAGTGACTCGCACAGGCGGCTCTGCTTGGCCACGCGGTAGAGCGTGATGCGCAGTGAGATGCACTCGGGGTCGTAGGCGGCCTCGTGCACCAGATCCAGGAAGGGGTTCATGGCCTCATAGGGATAAAAGAGCAGCTTGTCGTGCTGAAGTACCTGCTCGCGGATGGAGCGGGTCATATCGATGGTGGGGTTGGGCTGCGGCTTAAACGGTGTAAAGAGCAGCTCGTTGCGCAGGTGCTCGGGAATCTTGCCCTCAATGCCAAAGACGTAGCCTAGGTCGAGCGGGATATCGCAGGTAAAGACAGAGCGGCGCGAAAGCTCGAGCGCCTTGCGGATGGTCTTGAGCGTCGCCTTCTCGAGCGACCCCGAGACCGCGAGCACCACCGGCTGCAGGCGCAAGCGTTTCTTGAGGATGCGCTTCATGTGCTGACGGTAATCCTCTTCCTCCTCGACGCCCTCGCCGTCCGGGTCGATGTCGGCGTTGCGGGTGACGCGGATGAGCGCGCGGTCGAGCGGCTTATAGGAGCCAAAGCAGCTGTCCAGGCAGGCGAGGATGACGTCCTCGAGCAAGATGTAGGAGTAGGTGCCGGTGGGCGAGGGGATCTCGACCACGCGGTTCATCGAGGTGGGAATCTCGATAAGGCCCAGCAGACTCTCCTCGTCGGTGACGCCGTCCAGGCCGCAGGCCAGGTAGAGTGCGCCGTTGCGCAGGTTGGGGAAGGGGTGGCGCGGGTCAATCACCAGCGGTGAGATGACCGGCGACACGTAGGCCTGGAAGTAACGGGTTACAAAGGTGCGCTCCTCGGGCGTAAGCGAATCGATGCGGGCGCGGTGAACGCCCAGGGTGTCGAGCTTGCCCTCGATGCTCTTAAAGATGGACTCCCATCGGGTAAGGAGCCCGGGCATTTCGGCCATGACAGCATCGACTTGTTCGGAGGCGGTCATATTGCTCTTGTTGTCGACAGGCTGTTTTTTGAGCTCTGCCAGATCGGACAGGCCGCCCACACGCACCATGAGAAACTCATCGAGGTTAGACTCGAAAATCGACACGAACTTTAGCCGCTCGAACAGCGGAACGGTCTCGTCGAAGGCTTCGTCAAGCACACGGTTGTCAAAGCGCAGCCAGCTGAGCTCTCGGTTCTGCGTGTACGAGAAGTCGTGCGGCGGCTTACGCAGCTTTGCAGCGGCTTGCTTTTTTTCGATTTTGCTCGGCATATGCATCTGTCCGTTCAGTCCCCGTGGGGGACGGTTGCCTAACACTATTCACTATTGTCTCAATTTAGTCGGCCTATGGCACGGACGTATCGCGTGAACGGTATCTTTACCTACTTCTTACGCTGATAAGCCATAGAGCTGACGCCCTTCGCGTTGTGAAAAACGGTCTATATCCTCACTCAACTGGTGAGTATGTGTGAATAAGAATGATAGGTAGCTGAATATCATCGAATACAGACAGAAACACGAACAAGCGTCATTTATATACATAAAACCGTTTTAGATATGCAATTCTTAATCGAAAGATTGGAGTTGTAATTGCGAATGATTTTTAAGAAAAAAGAGCATTTACCTTAGAAAAGCTACTTTAGAACGCCGAAGTGCATTATGGGAGAATCATATTCGATATACCGTTCATCGAACTTTGTTGACCGTTCGGGGGCGAGGTGGAATTGCGGTTGGAATTTGGATATAACTAGAGCTGTCAGCAAGCAGCACCCGTTACGGAAGGGTGCTGAGAGATTCGGCCGAAAGGCCCGAAAGAAAGGTAGGAGGCCATGACGAAAGGTCTGCACGTGCCTTCCGAGATCGGCAAGCTCAGGAAGGTCTGCCTGCACCGTCCCGGCGACGAGCTCCTCAACCTGCCGCCCGACGAGCTCGAGCGACTCCTGTTCGACGACGTCCCGTTCCTGGAGGTCGCGCAGCAGGAGCACGACACCTTCGCCCAGATTCTTAAGGACCAGGGCGTGGAGGTGCTCTACCTCGAGAACCTCGTCGCAGAGGTGTTCGACCAGGTCCCCGGCGCCCGCGCCGAGTTCACCGACCAGTACATCGCCGAGGCAGGCATCCGCGGCCAGCAGATGCCGCAGATCGTCCGCGAGAAGCTGGACTCCATCGAGGACAACCTCGAGTTCGTCAAGAAGACCATGGCCGGCATGACCAAGGCCGAGATCGACATGCCCCTCACGGCGTCCACGACCCTCGACTCCCTGGTCAACTCCGAGTCCGAGTCCGACCTGATCATCGACCCGATGCCCAACCTCTACTTCACCCGCGACCCGTTCGCGGTCGTCGGCGAGGGCGTCAACCTCAACCGCATGTACTCGGTCACCCGCAACCGCGAGACCCTGTACGGCAAGTACGTCTTCAAGTACCACCCCGACTACAAGGACGTCTCCCTGTACTTCCGCCGCGACTGCCAGTTCCACACCGAGGGCGGCGACGTGCTGAACATCAACGAGAAGACCCTCGCCGTCGGCATCTCCCAGCGCACCCAGGCCGCCGCGATCGACGTCATGGCCCAGAACATCTTCTGGAACTCCGACTCCAAGGTCGAGCGCATCCTGGCCTTCGACATCCCGGTCTCCCGCGCCTTCATGCACCTCGACACGGTCTTCACCCAGATCGACGTCGATAAGTTCACGATCCACCCCGCCATCATGGGCACCCTGCGCGTCTACGAGCTGACCGCCGGCAAGAACCCGGGCGACGTGAACATCCGCCTGATCGAGGACACCCTCGAGCACGTCCTGGAGGACGCCACCGGCGTTGACCAGGTCAAGCTGATCCCCTGCGGCGGCGGCGACCCGATCGCGGCCTCCCGCGAGCAGTGGAACGACGGCTCCAACACCCTGTGCGTCGAGCCCGGCAAGATCTGCGTCTACGCCCGCAACACCGTCACCAACGACGTGCTGTACAAGGAGGGCCTGGACCTTCTCGTCGTGCCCTCCGCCGAGCTCTCCCGCGGCCGTGGCGGCCCGCGCTGCATGAGCATGCCCTTCTGGCGCGAGGACCTCTAAGGTTTTCAAAGACCCGTACAGGTCTTACTACAAACATCTAGCTGCCATTAGATGTCTCCCATTGGGGCGGTGCGGATCTTTCGCACCGCCCCATTCATGTTTAATGACGCTAAATGAAGATCAGATAAGGTGGCCATGGATATCAAGACAATCGGTGTTGAGGAATGGCTCAACGTTTTGGAGAAGAGTGCTACCTGGGATATCGCTCAGTCGACGATCTCGTCGCTGACCATGGGCGAGCTTCGCGCACTGGACGAGCAGGACGGCGCCACGTTCTACGAGCGCCTGGATCGCGAGAAGATGAACTACGGCTGGATCGAGGGATCGCCGGAATTTAAGGCCGAGGTCGCCAAGCTGTATCGTCGCGATGTCAATCCCGATCACATTCTGCAGACCAATGGCTGCACGGGCGCCAACCTCAACGCCATCATGGCCGTTGTGGAGCCCGGCGATCACGTGATTGCCGAGTGGCCTACCTATGCGCCGCTCTACGAGATTCCGCGTACGCTGGGTGCCGAGGTCGAGTATTGGGAGCTCCGCGAGGAGCTCGGCTGGAAGCCCGATATCGATGAGCTCAAGCGCTTGGTGCGCCCCAACACCAAGCTCATCTGCATCAATAACGCATCGAACCCCATCGGTACGGCGCTCGATGCCGATATGCTCGGGCAGATTGCCGAGATTGCCCGTTCGGTGGGCGTCTACGTGCTGTGCGACGAGGTGTATCTGCCGCTCGAGAACACCGAGTCCTTTATGTCGATGGCCGACGTGTACGAGAAGGCCATTGTCACCAACTCGGTGTCCAAGACCTATTCGACGCCTGCGGCCCGCGTGGGCTGGGTCGTGGCCAACGAAGAGGTGTCCAACCGCATCCGCACATATCGCGACTACACCATGATCTGCGGCGGCGTGTTCAACGACGCCCTGGCGACCTACGTGCTCGAGCACAAGGACAAGATTCTCGAGCGCAACCGTAAGATCGTGTTTGGCAACCGCGATATCGCACAGGCTTGGATTGATACGCAGGACCGCGTCTCCTGGACGGCCCCGCAGGGCGTGTCCACCTCGTTTATCCAACTGGATATTCCCGAGGATGACGAGGAATTCTGTAAGCGCCTGTTGGCCGAGAGGGGAGTGCTGCTGGTCCCCGGTAGCCGCTTTGAGCTTCCCTGCGGCGCACGCCTGGGCTACTGCGCGAGCGAAGACGTTCTTCGCGAGGGCCTGAAGCTTTTGGGCGAGGCACTGGCGGAGTTCGATCGCTAGGATTCCGACGATCTTCGAGGGCCTTATCCAAATTGGCCGAAGATAATCGAAAACGGACCCGTTTCCCAAGGGGAAGCGGGTTCGTTTTTCTATACCGAGAAGTCAAGTTGTTACAAATGGGGCCGTAAAGCGAGCCGGTATCCGCTGGGCCTTATACTGAGCTTCCGGTGAACGGTATCAAGCGTCTGCTAAACGGTAATTTGTTTACCAGAAATGAATAGGACAAACTTTTTTCTGAATAAAAATGAAAATGGTTGAGACGCGGCATGAATCGCTAATTCTATTCATAGCTTTATTAGAAATATGCAATTTGAGGGTGGTTTAATAAAGTTAAGTTCCATTTGCTATTTGGATTGAAAACGCGTTTTAGCACGTAAATAAACTTTATTAAATCAAAGTATGCCATGCGTGAAGTATATGTGTATGCCGTTCACCCCTCATATAAAACCGTTCGGGGGCGAGGTGGAAGTATGGACTGATTTTGGATATAAATATGTCGTCAGCAATAACGCCTCACACGGAGGGGCGCTAACGAATCGGCCCTGACAAGGGCCCGAAAGAAAGGTAGGAGGCCATGACGAAAGGTCTGCACGTGCCTTCCGAGATCGGCAAGCTCAGGAAGGTCTGCCTGCACCGTCCCGGCGACGAGCTCCTCAACCTGCCGCCCGACGAGCTCGAGCGACTCCTGTTCGACGACGTCCCGTTCCTGGAGGTCGCGCAGCAGGAGCACGACACCTTCGCCCAGATTCTTAAGGACCAGGGCGTGGAGGTGCTCTACCTCGAGAACCTCGTCGCAGAGGTGTTCGACCAGGTCCCCGGCGCCCGCGCCGAGTTCACCGACCAGTACATCGCCGAGGCAGGCATCCGCGGCCAGCAGATGCCGCAGATCGTCCGCGAGAAGCTGGACTCCATCGAGGACAACCTCGAGTTCGTCAAGAAGACCATGGCCGGCATGACCAAGGCCGAGATCGACATGCCCCTCACGGCGTCCACGACCCTCGACTCCCTGGTCAACTCCGAGTCCGAGTCCGACCTGATCATCGACCCGATGCCCAACCTCTACTTCACCCGCGACCCGTTCGCGGTCGTCGGCGAGGGCGTCAACCTCAACCGCATGTACTCGGTCACCCGCAACCGCGAGACCCTGTACGGCAAGTACGTCTTCAAGTACCACCCCGACTACAAGGACGTCTCCCTGTACTTCCGCCGCGACTGCCAGTTCCACACCGAGGGCGGCGACGTGCTGAACATCAACGAGAAGACCCTCGCCGTCGGCATCTCCCAGCGCACCCAGGCCGCCGCGATCGACGTCATGGCCCAGAACATCTTCTGGAACTCCGACTCCAAGGTCGAGCGCATCCTGGCCTTCGACATCCCGGTCTCCCGCGCCTTCATGCACCTCGACACGGTCTTCACCCAGATCGACGTCGATAAGTTCACGATCCACCCCGCCATCATGGGCACCCTGCGCGTCTACGAGCTGACCGCCGGCAAGAACCCGGGCGACGTGAACATCCGCCTGATCGAGGACACCCTCGAGCACGTCCTGGAGGACGCCACCGGCGTTGACCAGGTCAAGCTGATCCCCTGCGGCGGCGGCGACCCGATCGCGGCCTCCCGCGAGCAGTGGAACGACGGCTCCAACACCCTGTGCGTCGAGCCCGGCAAGATCTGCGTCTACGCCCGCAACACCGTCACCAACGACGTGCTGTACAAGGAGGGCCTGGACCTTCTCGTCGTGCCCTCCGCCGAGCTCTCCCGCGGCCGTGGCGGCCCGCGCTGCATGAGCATGCCCTTCTGGCGCGAGGACCTCTAAGGTTTTAACGGTTCCGGTGCGGTCCCCCTACAACCGCACCGGTTTCGCCCGTCAAATGGGCACCACTTTTTAGTAATTCACTTTTTCGAAAGGAAACGAACCATGGGTGTTAACCTCTCCGGCCGTAGCTTCCTCAAGCTCCTCGACCTCACCACCGAGGAGATTGAGTACCTGCTCAAGCTCTCCAAGAACTTCAAGGACATGAAGCGTGCTGGCGTTCCGCACCGCTATCTCGAGGGCAAGAACATCGTCCTGCTCTTCCAGAAGACCTCCACTCGTACCCGCTGCGCCTTCGAGGTCGGCGGCATGGACCTGGGCATGGGCGTTACCTACCTCGATCCCGGTTCGTCCCAGATGGGCAAGAAGGAGTCCATCGAGGACACCGCTCGCGTTCTCGGCCGCATGTATGACGGCATCGAGTTCCGCGGCTTTGCCCAGGACGACGTCGAGGAGCTCGCCGCTAAGTCCGGCGTGCCCGTGTGGAACGGCCTGACCACTGAGTGGCACCCCACCCAGATGCTCGCCGACATCCTGACCGTCCAGGAGAACTTCAACTACGACATCAAGGGCAAGACCCTCGTCTTCATGGGCGACTGCAAGAACAACGTCGCTCGCTCCCTCATGGTTGTCTGCTCCAAGCTCGGCATGAACTTCGTGGCCTGCGGCCCCGAGGAGTGCATGCCCGCTGACGACGTCATCGAGGCCTGCAAGCCCATCGCCGAGGCCAACGGCTGCACCATCAAGCTGACCACCGACGTCAAGGACGGCGTCACCGGTGCCGACGTTCTCTACACCGACGTTTGGGTCTCCATGGGCGAGCCCGACGAGGTCTGGGCCGAGCGCATCGCTCAGCTCACCCCGTATCGCGTTACCTCCGAGGTCATGGCTATGGCCAACCCGGGTGCCATCTTCCTGCACTGCCTGCCCAGCTTCCACGACACCAACACCACGATTGGCGCCGAGAAGTGCGAGCAGTTCGGCATCACCGAGCAGGAGGTCACCGACGAGGTCTTCGAGAGCCCCGCTTCCAAGGTCTTCGACGAGGCCGAGAACCGCATGCACACCATCAAGGCTGTCATGTACGCTACGCTCAAGTAAGAGCATCTAGCATCTCGCTCGGGGTGCATTGCTGCGCACCCCGAGCACTTTTGTCTGGTAAAAATCTCGCACCGAACGACATGCACGGCACGGAAGAGCCGCTTCGGGCGAGATCAGTAAATGATTTATGAAGGGGGGATGAGAACTATGACTGAGACCGCTAAGAAAAAGCGCGGTATGCCTTCATCGTTCACCATTCTTCTTGCTCTGCTGGCAATCGTCGCGGTTGTTACCGTTATCGTCTCCGGTACGTCCGGTGGCGCGGTTACCGCTGCCCGCTTGAGCGATTTCTGCACCGCCCCGGTCAAGGGCTTCGCTGACGCTCTGCCCGTCTGCCTCTTCGTTATGATCCTCGGCGGCTTCCTCGGCATGATGACCGAGACCGGCGCCCTGGACAACGGCATTGCCGTTCTGGTGCAGAAGCTTAAGGGCAATGAGATCATGCTCATTCCCGTGCTGATGCTCATCTTCTCCCTCGGTGGTACCACCTATGGTATGTGCGAGGAGACCGTTCCCTTCTACGCCCTGCTCGCCGCTACCATGATGGCTGCTGGCTTCGACCCCATGGTCGGCGCTGCAACCGTCCTGCTCGGCGCTGGCTGCGGCTGCCTCGGCTCCACGGTTAACCCGTTTGCCGTCGGCGCTGCCGTCGACGCTCTGACCGGCGTTGGCATTGAGGTCAACCAGTCCATCATCATCGGCCTCGGTGCCGTCCTGTGGATTGTTACCACCGCCATGTCCATCTTCTTCGTCATGAGCTATGCCAAGAAGGTCAAGGCTGACAAGGGTTCCACCATCCTTTCGATGCAGGAGCTCAAGGACGCCGAAGAGGCTCACGGCAAGGCTGCTTCCGAGGTTAACAAGGAGGTCAAGCTCACCGGTCGTCAGAAGGGTGTTCTGATCGCCTTTGCCTTCACCTTCGTCGTCATGATCGTCGGCTTCATCCCGCTGGCCGACCTCAACGAGGGCGTCGCCAACTTCTTCGATGCTGGCGCTGTCTATGACGCCGACGGTAACGCCATCGTTCAGGGCTGGTCTGCCCTGATCACCGGCCTGCCCATTGGTCAGTGGTACTTCGACGAGGCTTCCACCTGGTTCTTCCTCATGGCTGTCCTGATCGGTATTATCGGCGGCCTGTCCGAGAAGCAGATCGTCAACACCTTCATCACCGGCGCTGCCGACATGATGTCCGTTGTCCTCGTCATCGCCCTCGCCCGTGGTATCTCCGTCCTCATGGCTAGCACCGGCCTCGACGTCTACGTCCTCGACGCTGCCGCCAATGCTCTGGCTGGCCTGTCCGGCGTGATCTTCGCTCCCATGAGCTTCCTGGTCTACTTCGGCCTGTCCTTCCTGATCCCCTCGACCTCCGGTATGGCTACTGTCTCCATGCCCATCATGGGACCGCTGGCTGTTAAGCTCGGCTTCTCGCCCGAGGTCATGGTCATGATCTTCTCCGCCGCCATCGGCGTCGTGAACCTGTTCACCCCGACCTCCGGCGCCATCATGGGCGGTCTTGCCCTGGCCAAGATCGAGTGGACGACCTGGCTCAAGTTTGCTCTTAAGCTCATCGTCGCTCTCTCCGTCGTCTGCGCCATCATCCTGACCGTTGCTTGCGTGATGCTCTAAGTACCCCTTGGGTACCCCACGGAAACCATGACGATCCTATAACGGATCACCTGGTCATCGTCTGTCCGGTGGGGTAACCCCACCGGTAGACTCCTACCTTTGGCCCCCTCCCGTTCCGTGCGCGGGAGGGGGCGACTTGCGTTCCGGCGTTTTACCAAACGCCGGAACCGGTCGACGCTGCGCGCCGCCCAGGACGACAATTTGTCATTCAAAAGGCAAGGCATGACCAAAAGGTCTATGCCTTGCCTTTTTCATGCCAACTTGTACGTCCTGGACGGCGCTCGCTGACTTATGCTCAACCTGCGACGCTGTTATTGTTGGTGCAGGGGAACAGCTTGCCCGCTCTGGTGCCCGTTCGTTGACTTTGGCTCTGCCTGTGACGTTTCCATTGTTGGTGCGGAGTGACTTGGTTCCTGCTTCAAATTAGCTATCCCGGGTCCCCGGTGGTTGCGGTGGCGTGTTTGGTTGGTGCCTGTTGGTGGCCAGGCCCTTGCGAGGGGCAGGCTCCGTTATAATCGCCTAGAACATTAAATGGAAACGGGACGGGAGCCATACATGCGCCAGGGTTTCGACAATGCGAAGTATATCGAGCTGCAGGCTGCTCACATTAAGGAGCGCATCTCGCAGTTTGGTGGCAAGCTCTATTTGGAGTTTGGCGGTAAGCTGTTCGATGACTATCATGCGAGCCGCGTGCTACCGGGTTTTGAACCGGACAGCAAGTTCCGCATGCTCAAGAGCATCGCCGACGATGTCGAGGTTATCATCGCGATCAACGCGAACCACATCGAGAAAAACAAGGCTCGTGGTGACCTTGGTATTACCTATGACGAGGACGTTTTGCGCCTGGTCGACTTGTTCCGCGGCAACGGTTTCGCTGTCGCGGCGGTGGTCATCACCCAGTACGCCGGCCAGCCCGCCGCCGATGTGTTCCGCAATCGCCTGAACGCGCTCGGCATTCCCGCCAAGCTCCACTATCCCATCGAGGGCTATCCGCACGACGTCGACCTGATCGTGTCCGACGACGGCTATGGCAAGAACGAGTTTGTCGAGACCACCCGTCCGCTCGTCGTCGTGACGGCGCCCGGCCCTGGCTCGGGCAAGCTCGCCACTTGCCTCTCGCAGCTGTATCACGAGCATAAGCACGGTACCGCCGCCGGCTATGCCAAATTCGAGACCTTCCCGGTCTGGAATCTTCCTCTGACGCATCCGGTCAATATTGCCTACGAGGCCGCCACGGCTGACCTCGACGACGCCAATATCATCGATTCGTTCCACCTTGAGGCCTACAGCAAGACCACGGTCAACTACAACCGCGACGTCGAGGCCTTCCCGGTGGTCCGTGCCCTGATGGAAAAGATCCTGGGCAAGAGCCCCTACCAGAGCCCCACGGACATGGGCGTCAATATGGTCGGCTTTGCCATCACCGATGACGATGCCTGCCGCGACGCTTCCAAGATGGAGATCGTTCGCCGCTACTTTACCGCGGTCGAAAATGTGCGCCGTACCGGCGTGGGCGATGAGCAAGTCGACCGTCTCAAGATTATTATGAAGAAAGCCGGCATCGATAAGAACTACTCACCGGCGCGCTCGGCGGCCCTCACCAGGGAGCAGCTGACGGGTGGTCCCGTGGGTGCCATGGTCATGCCCGATGGCTCCGTGGTGACCGGTAAGACCTCCACGCGCCTGGGCGCCGCAAGTTCGCTCATTATGAACGCCCTCAAGCATGTCTCGGGCGTCGACCTTGAGCTCGAGGTCATTAGCGATGAGGCGATCGAGCCCATCAGCAAGCTCAAGACGCATTTCCTGGGCAGCAAAAACCCGCGCCTCCACACCGACGAGACGCTTATGGCGCTGTCGATCACCTCGGCCACGAGTGAGACGGCCGCTCGCGTCCTTTCGGGCCTGGAGCAGCTGCGCGGTTGCGATGCCTTCTTTAGCGTGATTATCTCGCCGACGGACGAGACGGTACTGCGCAAGTTGGGCATCAACGTGTGCTGCGAGCCCAAGTTTGAGCGCCGCGGTTTCTTCCATCGCTAAGTTTGAAGCACCGCGGTAATTGCATTGCATTTTGGCCGTATCGGGTTAGCGCCCGGTACGGCTTTTTGATCAATAAAGCGTCTATTTCGGCGAAAAATAGCTGTTTACCTGCCTAGAAACAATTTGAGCGGTATACAATAACCGTAACTGTTTCATCCTTAGCGGGATGCCGCATGATGGATATTACCTGCCATCGTGAGGTGTGTCGGTCGCGCACGGCGCGTTAGATGCTCGTGCTCGGTTTGAGGAGGCTGCTATGGCGGGCAAGGGTCGTGCGAGTGTCAACGATATGAAGCGTGTCGAGGTGCTGGTGTTGATGGAGATCGACCAGCAAACCGAAGACAATGGCGGGCCGTATGGTTTCTCGCGCAAAACGCTTGCCGAGCGTGTGGGGGTGTCTCCGTATCGCGCCCGCGCGGCAATTGAGCGCTTGGAATCCGAAGACATCATTGAGGTCGTCTCGCGCTACAGCGACGACGGCGGCCAGCTCGCAAATGGTATTTGTCTCACGGAGCGTGGCGAGTGGTATCTAGAGGGCGTCCGTGCCGGTATGCTCGTGCAGGACTTAATCAAGGACGAACTCGCCGATCGATAACAGCATGCATTCATAGCGGAAACGACGCCGCCTGGGCAACCGGGCGGCGTTTTGTTTCGAGATGGAGAAATGCGATTGCACGTAAGAAAAATTGCGTGCGGCGCGCGTCGCGAGTATTACAATGAAGACCCGTAAGATGTGTATGGACAACTTCTACGGGAAGCGCAGGTAACTCAATATGACCAAGCATGTGTTCGTGACCGGCGGCGTGGTTTCGTCTCTGGGCAAGGGTATTACCGCGGCCTCGCTGGGCCGTCTGCTCAAGTCGCGCGGCTACAAGGTAACGATGCAAAAGGCCGACCCGTATCTGAACGTCGACCCCGGCACCATGAGCCCGTTCCAGCATGGCGAGGTCTTTGTGACCGAGGACGGCTACGAGTCCGATCTGGACCTGGGCCACTACGAACGCTTTATTGACGAGAACCTGACCCGTGATTCCAACTTTACGACTGGTGCCATCTATAAGAGCCTGATCGCCCGTGAACGTCGCGGTGACTTTTTGGGCGGCACCGTGCAGGTGATTCCGCACGTCACGAACGCCATTAAGGATAAGTTCCGTCGTATTGAGGAGCAGACCGGCTCCGATGTGGTCATCACTGAGTTGGGCGGCACCATCGGCGACATTGAGTCGCAGCCGTTTGTCGAGGCCATTCGCCAGTACCGCAAGGAGGCCGGCCCCGAGAACGTCTGCTACATCCACGTGTCGCTCGTTCCCTATATCGCCGCCGCCCACGAGGTCAAGACCAAGCCGACGCAACACTCCGTCAAGGAGCTCCGCAGCTTTGGTATCCAGCCCGATATTATCGTTCTGCGTTCCGACCACCATATCGACGATGCCATCCGCGGCAAGATCGCAAGCTTCTGCGACGTCGACACCGACTGTGTCTTTACCAACGAGGACTGCGCGAGCATCTACGATGTTCCGCAGCTACTCGCCGAGCAGGACTTTGACCTGCGCATTTGCGAGCGTCTGGGTCTCGATCCGCGTGAGCGCGACATGAGTGAGTGGAACGAGTTCCTGCGCAAGCAGAACCATGCCAACCAGCACGCCGACAAGGTGAAGATCGCCGTCGTGGGCAAGTATACGCAGCTGCCCGATGCCTACCTGTCGGTTATCGAGGCCCTGCACCACGCGGGCGTGTTCTACGATCGCCACGTTGACGTGCAGCTGGTCGATGGCGAGAGCCTCGACGAGCAGAACGTCTCCGAGGTTCTGGGCGACGCCTCGGGCATCCTGGTCCCCGGCGGCTTTGGCAAGCGCGCCCTGGAGGGCAAGATCCTCGCGGCCGAGTTCGCCCGCGAGCACAAGATTCCGTATCTGGGCATTTGCCTGGGTATGCAGGTGGCCGTGTGCGAATTTGCCCGCAACGTCGTCGGCCTTGCCGGCGCCAGCTCTTCCGAGTTCGATCCGGATGGCCCGTATAGTGTCATCGACCTGATGAGCTCGCAGGAGGACGTGACCGAGAAGGGCGGCACCATGCGTCTGGGTGCCTATCCGTGCAAGCTTGCTGCCGATTCCCTCGCGCGCGAGGCCTATGGCGAGGAGCTCGTCTACGAGCGTCACCGTCACCGTTTTGAGTTCAACAACGCCTTCCGTGACCAGCTCGAGGACGCCGGTCTGGTAATCTCGGGCCTTTCGCCCGACGAGCGTCTGGTCGAGATGGTCGAGCTGCCGCGCGATGTACATCCGTGGTATGTGGCCACCCAAGCTCATCCCGAGTTCAAGAGCCGTCCGACCAACCCGCAGCCGCTGTTCCGCGAGTTCGTGCGCGCCTCGATTGGCCAGCATGAGGGCGTCGATCGCGTGCAGGTGACGCCCAAGAACCTCGCTACGGACTAAGGGTGTCGGCGAACCAAGAACATACCGAAGCTGCTCCCTCGTCGCTCACTGTGGTGGCGGGGGAGTATCTCGATTACCTTGCGGTCGAACGGGGTTTGGCGCGCAATACGATTGCGGCATACCGTCGTGACCTGACGACGTACTGCGCCTATCTGGAGCGGGCTGACATTGCGTCTTTTGAAGATGTGAGCCGTCAGGTCGTGGAGGGCTTTGTTGCCGATCGCCGCGACGGAGGCTATTCCGACGCCTCGGTGGAGCGCGCGCTTGCTGCCGTGAAGGGCCTGCATGCCTTTTTGGTGCGCGATGGGGCCGTGGCCCAAAACCCGACGGCGGCGTTGCGCCTGCCCAAAAAGGCAGATCGCCTGCCGGAATACCTTTCGGTGGAGGATGTCTCGGCACTGCTCGATCAAGACTTTCCCGAGGGCGAGATGGGGCTGCGCGATCATGCCATCTTGGAAGTGCTTTACGGTTGCGGCTTGCGCGTGAGTGAACTGGTTGGGCTCGATGTGGGCGATATCCATATCGATGACGGGTTTGTCCTGGTGCGCGGTAAGGGCTCCAAGGAGCGTCTGGCCCCGTTGGTGGGAAGCGCGGCTCGCGCCTTGACACACTATATAGATGACGGGCGCACTCTCCTGGCCGCCCATGCTCACGGGACGGAGACCTCGGCGGTCTTTTTAAATAAGAACGGACGTCGCCTGTCGCGCCAGGCCGTGCATGCGATATGCGAGCGGTATGGGCGCCAGGTGGGGCTGGTGGGGCTCCATCCCCATACCTTGCGCCACTCCTTTGCCACCCACATGCTCGCGGGCGGTGCCGACCTGCGTGTGCTGCAGGAGATTTTGGGCCATGCCGATATTTCGACCACGCAGGTCTACACGCATGTCGACCGCACGCAACTGACCGAGGTCTATCTGGCGGCGCATCCGCTGGCACATCGCTAGCAACCTCGCTGATCTGCATATTTATACATATTAAGGGGGACGGGCCCCAGATTGTCGCGACGCACTTTTGTGCGCATGGACAATCTGGGGCCCGTCCCATTTTTCGCCAGACACCGACGCGGTGGTGGGCCGTGTGCGCCGTGGGTGGGGGAGTTTGGGGGCGATGTGAACGGCGTGTAAGGGGACGTAAAAATCGCCTCAAGGTCAACTTGAAGGTTGAGGTTCGCGGGCGTGGTTCTACAGGTGGCATCGCGCCTTTGCTGCAAACACAACATATTGTGTTTTCGAACATATGCTCGGGGGTGTTTTACAGCATATTGGGTGTGGAGTGATGGGGCGGGGTGGGGGAAGGGGTGGGGAAAGGTGTTGAAAAATGGGGCGGTTCCCCATATTATTGATGACGTCGACAGGCGGGGTGGTTCCCCGCGTACGTGCCATCTGAGTAACCGAGGGGAGGGCGCACATGGGAATGACGGGTGCATACGAGCGCAATCTCGATGCAAAAGGTCGTCTGTCCCTGCCTGCACCCCTTCGTGAGGAGCTTGGAGAGCACGTTCGCGTGTTTAAAGCCCTGGATGTCGATGCTCTGTACGTGTTCTCTGCCGAGGCCTTCGATAAGTGGGTCGAAGGACTCTTCGCGGGTCGTGAGGGCCACGAGGGTTTTAACCCGCGTGACATCAACGACCAGAAGCTCATGAGGGCGATCAACAAGCGCACCACGTCGATGGATGTGGACAGCGCGGGTCGTATCGGTCTTTCTGAGTCTCTCCGCAAGCAGGCGAACCTCGACCGCGAGGTCACGGTTGTGGGCAACTACGACCACCTTGAGGTTTGGGACCGCGCTACGGCCGATGAGGACGATGATGACGAGGCCCTGCTGGACCTCTTCTTCTCGTAAGGGCAAGGCACGAGTAACGGATGGAGCGTGGGATCTTGACACAAGAATATCGGCATGAACCTGTCATGCTCGGCGAAGTGCTTGAGTCGCTGCAGCTAAAGAGCGGCTCCGTCGTCTGCGACTGCACCCTTGGCGGTGCCGGCCATTCGGTAAAGATGGCCGCGCAGGTGGGAGAGACCGGCCTTTTGCTCGGCGTCGATCAGGACGACATGGCCCTCGAGGCCGCTGGCGCCCGTCTGGACCGCGAGGTTCCCGGCGTACCGCACCAGCTGCTGAAGGGCAACTTCGGCGACTTGGACGAGCTGCTTTGCTCGGCCGAGGTGCCCGGGGTCGATGGCTTCCTGTTCGACTTGGGCGTTTCGTCGCCGCAACTCGATATCCCTGGCAGGGGCTTTTCGTACAACGAGGACGCCCCATTGGACATGCGGATGGATCCGGGTAACAACACCTTAAACGCAGCTGAGGTCATCAACACCTATAACGAACACGACCTCGCCCGGATTCTACGCGTCTACGGCGAAGAGAAGTTCGCCTCGCAGATCGCACGTGAGATCGTGCGCCGCCGCGAGCATGAACCGATCGAAACCACCGGTCAGTTTGTCGAGATCATCAAGGCTGGTATCCCCGCTGCCGCCCGTCGGCATGGCGGACACCCAGCCAAGAAAAGTTTCCAGGCCATTCGCATCGAGGTCAATCACGAACTCGATGTGCTCGAGCGAGGGCTTGACGCTGCCACAAGGTGGCTCAACCCGGGCGGACGCATCTGCGTCATCTCGTATCACTCGCTCGAGGACCGTATCGTAAAGAACCACTTTAAGGAGATGAGCCAGGGGTGCACGTGTCCGCCGGAGATTCCGGTGTGCGTGTGCGGCAACGTGCCGATACTCAAGGTCATCACCCGCAAACCCCTGGTTGCCCAACCCGATGAGGTTGCGCGCAACCCTCGGGCGAGATCAGCCAAGATCCGCGTGGCGCAGCGTCTGTAGACGCGACCGCGCGATATTGGACCTCCCGCTCGTACCACAAACGGAGCTTAAACACACTACCAACGTACTCGGGATGGGAGGCGGCATATCATGGGCTACAACACCTCAAACGCAGCACTCGCCTATGATATGAACGCCATGCCCGCCTATCGTGAGGCACCGCAGGCTCCCGCTGCTCCCCGCGAGCAGCGCACGCCGCGCTTTGATGTCTACACGGGCGCGGGCCGTCAGGCAAACCAGGCGGTAAGCCCGGTTTTCATGAGCGTTCTTAAAACGTTTTGCATCATTGCGGCCATCTTCATGACGATCGGCGTCGCCCGTGTGGCGCTCGCCGGCGTTACGGCTCAGGTGCTCAACAGCACCGCCGCGCTTACCAACACGCTCGAGAAGGCGACCGATGAGAGCTCCGACCTGGAGGTCATGCATTCGGTCTATGGTGCCGACACACGCATTCGCGACCTTGCGAGCGCTTATGGCATGGTGGAGCCCAGCGAGAGCGTTACACTTGACTTTTCGCAGGATGCAGCCGCGGGCGCCAACGCGACCGCGACCGCTCAGTAGCAAGACGGTAGCTGAGTATGACAAATGACTATCGCCGCGGTTCCGATGGGGGCCGCGGTTCTGGACGTCCCTCGTCGCGGGGACGTTCTGGTTATCAAGGAACGGGTCGGCAATCTTACAACGCCGGGCAGTCCCGTGGCAACGACCCGGCGTCGCGACTTCGCGGCTCGGGCGGCCCTCAAGTGCATAACACCAGGTCGCGCAAGAGTTCGTCGACCGAATGGCTCACAGGCACGCCTCTGCCTCGCCGCAAAGCCGTCATGGGCCTCATTGGGCTTGGCTTGGGCTTGGGCGTCTTTCGCCTTGCCGGCTATCAAATTGTCGAAGCCGATAAACTGCGCGAGCGTGCCGATGCGCGCCGCCTGCTTGCGCAGACCCTCTATGCCAAACGTGGCACCATCTACGACCGCAACGGTAACGTGCTGGCGTCGTCGGTCGAATGTCGCAACATCGCCGTGAACCCCCAGCTTGTCGAGGATGTTGACAAGACGGTGTCGGCGCTGGTCAAGGCAACTGGAATCGATAAAAAGACCTGCCGCAAGCTCGTTGAGTCCGATGGAACCTGGGTGTATATCAAGCGCCAGGTGGACGAAGACGACGCTGCGGCGCTGGAGAAGAAGAACCTGCCCGGCGTGCTTTTTGAGCAGGCCATGAAGCGCGTATATCCATACGGCAATCTGGCATCGCAGGTGCTGGGTGTAGTGAATGTAGACAACGACGGCTTGACGGGTCTCGAAAAGCAATACAACAAGCTTCTGACCGGCACGAACGGTTCTCTCGTACGCGAGCGCGCGAGGGACGGCAGCTATATCGCGGGCGGTGCCTATAAAAAGGTGGCTGCGGTCGACGGCGTTGATCTCGTGACGACGCTCGACGTCAATATCCAGCGTGCGGCCGAGGATGCCCTGGCAGAGGCTGTCGAGAAGACAAAGGCCAAGAACGGCTCGGCGCTGGTCACCGATCCTACGACAGGCGAGATCTTGGCAGCCTGCTCGTATCCGACCTACGACCAGACCAATTTGGAAAACGCCAAGACCGAGGATATGAACCTGCGCCTGGTCACCGACGCCTACGAGCCCGGCTCGGTCTTTAAGACGCTCGTGGCGGGCGCCGGCTTCGACTTGGGTGTCGTGCGGTCGAGTACGTCGTTTGAGGTGCCGGCGAGCATCAAGGTGGGCGACGATACCGTCACCGATGCCGACAAGCGCGACTACGCCATGACCATGGATGTGCGCGAGATGATGCGCCGTTCGTCCAACGTGGGATTTGTCCTGGTGGGGCGCAAGATCGGTGCCGACGACTTTGCCGCCTATGTGGACAAGTGGGGCATCGGTCACAGCTCTGGTGTCGATTTTCCGGGCGAGAGCCTGGGCATCGTCAAGGAGCGTGACCAGTATGACGGCGCCACGCTGGGCTCGATGAGCTTTGGACAGGCGCTGTCTGTCTCGCCGATTGAGATCGCACGTGCCGTGGGCGGCATCGCCAACGGCGGCGTGATGATGACCCCGCACTTCTATAAGTCCAGCAAAGGCGACGAGAGGGACTGGGGCGAAGGCGAGCGCGCGATTTCGGAGGACGCCGCATCCCAGGTGACATCGTGCATGCAGACGGTCGTGTCGGAGGGAACGGGCGTTGGCGGCGCGGTTGACGGCTATGACGTGGCGGGTAAGACCGGTACGGCCGAACGTGCCGACGAGAACGGCGGCTACCTCAAGGAGAACTACATGTCGTCCTTTATGGGCTTTGCACCGGCACAATCGCCCAAGGTACTGTGCTATATCACGCTCGACGGAACGCCGAGCGGCTCAGATGCCGCTGCGGTGCCGTTCCAGTCCATTATGGCCAACGCGCTCGACGTGCTGGGTATCCCACACACGAAGTAGGGGGTTACAATCTTTGGGGCGTGGTTTGTTGTCCCATATGAGGGGTGTTCACATGCCCTGCACCACGCATGCGCGGCGCTGGGATACAATACGCCGATAGCATTATTTAGGTTTACAGGGGAGCTGCAATGATAGAGATCGCCGTCAACAACCTCGCGGCCGCAACAGGGGCCCGAACCGTGACGGGAGAAGTCGATCGGGTATGCCGCGGGTGCGTTATCGACTCGCGCCAGGTCGAGGAAGGGACGATTTTCGTCGCCTTTCCCGGTGAAAACGTCGACGGCAATGATTTTGCTTCCCGTGCCGTCCAGTCGGGTGCCGGCGCCGTCGTGATGACGCGTGAGCCCGAGGCCGAGCTGGTCTCGCTGGCGCAGGACAAGGGCTGTGCCATCTTGCTGACCGATGATCCCGAGGAGTTTCTGCTGCGTTTGGCGCACGCGTATCGCCTGGAGCTTGGCTGCCTGGTCGTTGGCATTACCGGTTCCATCGGCAAGACGACGACCAAGGACGTTCTCGCCGCTGTGCTCGCCAAGCGCTATCGTGTCTGGGCCACCAAGGGCAATTTCAATAACCTGATCGGCATGCCGCTCACGGTGCTTTCCGCTCCGGCCGATACCGAGGTCCTGGTGCTCGAGATGGGCATGAACCATTTCCACGAGATCGAGCGCCTGTCCCAGTCCGCCAATCCCAACCTTGCCATCGTGAGCAAGATCGGCACCTCTCATATCGGCATTTTGGGCAGCCGCGAGAACATCGCCCGCGCTAAGGCCGAGATTGTCCAGGGCATGTGCGCCGCCGGCGACTATTTGCCGCTGCTGGTTTTGGGCGGCGAGGACGATTTTACGCCGTTCATTCGCGATACGTTCGCCCGGCCTGCTGGTATCGACGTGATGCTGGCCGGTGTCTCTGACGATGATGAGGTCCGCGCCCGCGACGTTCGCGTTGATGACGAGGGCCGTCCGGTCTTTACGCTCGATTTTGGTCAGGGCGAGACAATCGATACCATGCTTGCCATCCCCGGCGTGCAGTCCGTTCCTAATGCCGTTAAGGCCGCCGCGGTTGCCTATCGCCTGGGCGTGACGCCCGAGCAGATCGATGCTGCCTTTAGGGGTCTTACGATCACCGGGCACCGCCAGGAGATCAAGCGCGCCAAGAGCGGTGCACGCATCATCGACGATTCCTATAACGCCAGCGCCGAATCGATGGCAGCCGGCCTCGATCTGCTGTGCTCGCTTTCATGCACGGGGTCTCGCATGGCGATCCTGGGCGAGATGGGCGAGATGGGCGATGAGGCTCCTCGCATGCATGAGCTCGTGGGCGCCTATGCCGCCGCCAAGAAGCTCGACATGCTGGCGTGCGTGGGTGGTGAGCTGGCCCAGCTTATGGCCGATGCCGCGCGCATGATGGGCATGGACGAGGACCGCATCCAGGTGTTCTCCGATTATCAGCAGGTGCTCGACCGCATGGGCGGTGCGCTTGAAAAACATGATGTTGTACTGGTCAAGGGTTCCCGCTTTGTTGAGCTCGACCGCTTTGTGGAAGGTGTGTGCTAGCCCATGTTCGGCAATCCCTCGTATCCAACGTATCAGGCTTTTTTGGGGCTTGGCATCGCCGCAGCCATTGCGCTGCTGCTCATGCCGTGGTGGATTAAGCTGCTCAAGGTCGAGGGTATCGGCCAGCAGGTTCGTGCCGACGGCCCCAAGCGTCATTTGGTTAAGCAGGGAACGCCCACCATGGGTGGTGTTGTCATCCTCGTCGCGATCTCGCTGACCTGCCTGCTGATGGGAAAGCTCACCACCGAGCTCGTGCTCGTGCTGCTCGCCACGCTGGCGACCGGTGTGCTGGGCCTGATCGACGACCTGACCTCCGTTACGCATGGGCGCTCGCTCGGTCTGACGCCTCATGCCAAGATGATCGGCCTAACCATTATCTGTGTCACCTTTACGGTGCTTGCCGTCAACTGGTGCGGCGTCGCCCCCGAGATTCGTTTTCCCGGTGGGTTGACGATTGACCTTGGCGTGCTTTCGACTACCATCTGCGGCTATTCGTTCCCGTGGCTCTATATTGTCTTTTGCTGGCTGATGATTGCCGGTCTTTCTAATGCCGTGAACTTGACCGATGGCCTTGACGGTCTTGCTGGCGGCACCTCCATGATCGCCATGCTCGCCATGGCTGCCATGGCGTTTTTGCACGGAGACGTGAACCTGTCCATCTTCTGCACCGCGTGTGCCGGTGCCTGCCTGGGCTTTCTGTGGTTCAACTGCTATCCGGCGAGCATCTTTATGGGTGATACCGGCTCGCTTGCTCTGGGCGCCGCGTTTGCCTGTACGTCCATCATGACTAACACCGAGGTCGTCTCCCTCATCATCGGTGGCCTGTTTATCGTTGAGACCCTGTCGGTCATGATTCAGGTTGTCTACTTCCACTTTACGCACAAGCGCGTCTTCCTTATGGCGCCCATCCATCATCATTTCGAAAAGAAGGGTTGGGCCGAGACCAAGGTCGTCATCCGTTTTTGGATTATCGCTGCGGCATTTGGTGCCGTTGGCCTTGCCCTGTTCTTCCAGTTGGGATAGTGGTCTTTCATGCCTCTTGCTGATGTCTTTAGCCTGCTCGTTTTGGGTCAGGGCAAATCCGGTCTCGATGTCGCCCGCTGGGCGCTGGCACATCCAGAGCGCGTAAGCGCCGTTACCGTGTATGGCGGCGGCACCTCTGAGCCCAATGACGCCACGCGTGCGCTCGAGGCTGCTGGTGCGTCGTTTGTCTATGGGACCGAACAGGTCGAGGGCGCCTATGACGTATGCGTGACGTGCCCGGGCATCTCGGAGTTCTCGGGCTTCTTTAAGGCCGGGCGCGAGCATGCCGCCCAGATTATGGGTGAGCCCGAGTTTGCCTATCGCCTGTCGCCCGATAACTGGATTGCCATCACGGGCACCAACGGCAAGACGACCACCACGTCGCTGACCGATTATCTGCTCAAGGCTTCCGGTGAGGCCAGTGTAGCTGTCGGCAACATCGGTGAGCCGCCTATCAACGAGATTGACGGCCGAGCCCACAACGAGTGGTTTGTGGCTGAGCTCTCGAGCTATCAGATTGCTACGACCACCGAGCTCCACCCTCGCGTGGCGGTGCTGCTCAACATCACTCCCGACCACTTGGGCTGGCATAAGAGCCATAAGAACTATGCGCTTGCCAAGATCAAACTGTTTGACAATATGGTCGATGACGATCTGGTGGTCGTCGACGTCGAAGACGCCGGCATTCACGAGTTCGATGAGTACATCTACACGCCGGGTCGTCGCATCTGCAAGGTTGCCTTTGACGAGCCAGAGGGTGAGGATGTCGCCTTTGTGCGCGATGGCAAGATGATCGTGCGCCTGAAGGGCGTCGAGACCCCGCTCATCGCTACATCCGAGCTCAAGATCTCGGGCCATCATAATGTTATCAATGCCCTGTGCGCTGCCACGGCTGTCCTGGCCGTCGGTGCCAATCCCGAGGGCATTTGCCGCGGTCTGGCCTCGTTCCAGCCGCTCGAGCACCGCGTGGAGCCGTGCGGCGAGATTGACGGCGTGCGCTACGTCAACGATTCCAAGGCGACCAACACCGACGCGGTCGAGAAGGCACTGACGGCATTTCCCGATGACAACGTGATCTTGCTGCTCGGCGGCCACGATAAGGGCACGCCGCTCACGGACTTCGCGCGCGTCGTTATGGATAACGTGCGCTCGGTCGTCTGCTTTGGCGATGCGCGCGAGCGCTTTACCGCCGCTATGGACGAGGCCGATGTCGATGGCGATGTGGATATCGCGCAAGCGGATGACCTACGCGATGCCGTGGACGTTGCCCGTTCGCTGTCGAGCCGTGGCGACGTAATCTTACTTTCTCCTGCCTGCTCTTCGTTCGATGAGTTCTCGGGCTATGAGGAGCGCGGCCGCGTGTTTAAGGACTACGTGGCTCAGCTTGCCGCTGCAGCGAAATCGCAAATGGAATAGGGGTTGCCGGTGAGAGAGGAGAGCCCCCGACAAGGTATGAGGAGGCCCGACTCGGACCGTGCTTCCTCGCGGCGCAGCACACCGCGTTCCGGTCGTGGCAGGCAGTCGTTTAGCGAACGCTATATTGCCGGCGTTCCCGCCCGCATCATGCGCCCCCGTCTGATATTTATGGCCTGCCTGTTTACTTTGGTGTGCTTTGGTCTGCTGATGGTGTACTCGGCGTCTTCGGTCGAGGCGCTGCACGAGAATGGCTCGGCGACGTTTTTCCTGGGTCGACAGGCCGCGTTTGCCGTGGTTGGTGTTCTGGCGCTGATTGCCATCGTGCGCGTTTTGCCGGACAGCTGGTTTGGGGAGGATGTGCTTAGGATCTTCCTTATCGGCATGATAGGGCTACTGTTTCTGGTGTTCTTGGTGGGCAGCGGCAGCCGTGGCGCCACGCGCTGGCTCAACATCGCCGGTATTCAGTTCCAGCCTTCCGAGTTTTTAAAGCCATTTGCCATTGCGTATTCGGCCATCATGCTTGATCGCTTCTTTTCGCCCGGTGGCAACATCAACGAATTCCTTCGCAAGATGGGCATCTACCTGGGTATTTCGCTCTTTCTGATCTTTATCCAGCCCGATTTCGGTACCGTCCTGATCATCCTGTTGACCCTCATGTGCATGGCGTTGTTTGCGGGTCTCGACCCCAGATTTATCATCGGCGTGCTAATCTTCGGCATTCTCGTGATCGTGATTGCGCTTGTCGCAGAGCCATACCGTATGGTGCGTATTCAGGTTGCCTTGAACCCTTGGGCCGACGAGTATGGTGACGGCTATCAGGCCACGCTTGCCATCATGGCCTTTGCCTCGGGCGGTCTGTTCGGCCGTGGCATCGGCAACTCAACCATGAAGTACTCGTATCTGCCCGAGGCGCACAATGACTACATCCTGGCCATCATTGGCGAGGAAGTCGGTTTTGTCGGAACCGTGCTGTTCTTCTTGGTGTTTGCGATGCTGATCTACTCGGCGTTTCGCATTGCCGAGCAGGCGACCGATCGCCGGGGCGCGCTTATGGCGTCTGGCTCCGCGGTCATTCTCGCGGTGCAGTTTTTGATCAATGCGCTGGGCATCCTCAACGTGTTTCCCATGACGGGCAAACCGTTGCCGTTTATTAGCTACGGCGGTTCGTCGATTATTGTGTCGCTTATGCTTGCCGGTCTGATCCTGCGCGTTTCGTACGAGAGCGCCCGTCGCGATGAGTACGACCGTCGCCGCGAGAGCTTTGCCGTTATGGATGAGAGTACCGCCGGCGTGCCCCACGTACGCGGCGAGCGATCTTCGCGTAACGGCTTTACCGTTCTGGATGGCTCTGCGACCGAGCCGGCAGCCCGTCCGCGTCAGCGAACGGCGCCGCAAGGTCGTCCGCAGCGCCCCAGCCCTCGCAGCGCGGGCGGCGGATATAATCGAATCGATTTGAACTCGGACCCGTCGGCGCGTTTGCGCACCGACGACCAGGGACCGCGTGTACGAAGGGACTATCATGACCGATAAGATGACCGTTGCTATTGCAGCCGGCGGCACGGCAGGACACATTAACCCCGCGCTCGCTTTGGCCGAGGAGCTGCATGACCGTGGCCACCACGTTGTGTTCGTGGGCCAGTCGCGCAAGCTCGAGGGTCGTCTGGTCCCCGAGGCTGGGTTTGATTTTGTGCCCATTACGGTCACGGGCTTCGACCGCTCCCGTCCCTGGACGGCGCTGACCTCGCTGTGGCGTGTCAACAAGGCCAAGCGTGCGCTCGCCAGTCATTTCTCAAAGGTCGGCAAGCCCGATGCTGCCATCGGTTTTGGTGCCTATGTCGAGGTTCCGCTGCTGGGGTGGTGCAAGGGCGCAGGCGTTCCGTATCTGCTGCATGAGCAGAACTCTGTTCCGGGCCTGGCCAACAAGATGATGAACCCCCACGCCGCTCGCGTGTGCATCTCGGTGCCGGCAGCGCGCTCGGTCTTTGAGCGCGAAGGTGACCCTGACCACGTGCTCATGACCGGCAACCCTGTACGTCGCTCGGTGATCGAGGGCGATCGCGCTCGCGGCCGCAAGGCACTTGGCGTTCCCGAGGACGCTACGCTGCTGCTCGTCTTTGGCGGTTCACTTGGCGCCCAGCACCTCAACGAGCGCGCGGTTTCGCTCAAAAACGAGCTGCTTTCGCGCAAGAACCTCTATGTGTTGCATTCGACGGGTGCCGACGGCTTTGAGGAGACCGAGCGCGCTTTGGCGCTGACGCCCGAGGAGGCGAAGCGTTACCGCGTCCAGCCTTACATCGACAACATGGGCGATATGCTGGCTGCTGCCGATTTGGTGCTCTCGCGTTCGGGTGCATCGAGCGTGGCCGAGATCGCTGCGCTCGCCGTGCCCTCGATACTCGTGCCGTATCCGCATGCGACGGCCGACCACCAAACCACCAATGCCCGTTATCTGGTCGACGCCGGGGCCGGCGTGCTCTGTGCCGATGCCGATATCGACGGTTCTGCCTTTGCCGATGAGCTGCTGCACCTGGTCGATGACGCGGCAGAGCGCGACGTCATGCGTCAGGCGGCGCGCGGTCTGGCTCAGGATAGGGCCGCCGCTCTTCTGGCCGATGCGGTAGAGGGTTTGCGTTAGTTAGACGGGATATCGTCGGTCGCCCTCGCGCTGATGCGGTAGGTGCGGTACAGTTAACGGGTTACAGGCAGTGTTTACGCAAGGAGTACACGAGCACATGGCTGATTCCCAGACTGCAACCTCCGCGCCCGAGTTCAAGAGCGCCCACTTTATCGGTATCGGCGGCGCCGGCATGAGCGGCATCGCCCTCGTTCTGCACGAGCGCGGTTATGTCGTTACCGGCTCCGACCTTAAGACGTCACGTTATATCCGCCAGCTTACCCGCGCTGGCGTGAAGGTGCATGTGGGCCATGAGGCCGCCACGATCGACGAGGTCAAGCCCGACGTGGTTGTTGTCTCCACCGCTATTCCGGAGTCCAACCCTGAACTCGTGCGCGCTCGCGAGCTTGGTATTCCCGTGTGGCCCCGTGCCAAGATGCTCTCTGCTTTGGGCCACGGCTACACCACCGTCGCTGTTGCTGGCACGCATGGCAAGACCACCACGTCTTCGATGTGCGCCACCATGCTCGACCGCATGGGTCTGGATCCGAGCTTCTTGATCGGTGGTATCGTCGAGGGCTATGACACGAATGGCAAGAACGGCTCGGGCGACTACTTTGTCGCCGAGGCCGACGAGTCCGACAGCTCCTTCCTGTTCCTGAACCCCAACGTGGTCATTGTGACCAACGTCGAGGCCGACCACCTCGATCACTACTCGGGTATCGAGGAGATCGAGGCAACTTTCGCCAAATTCATGAGCCTGGTGGGCGAGGACGGCACCGTCATCGTCTGCGGCGAGGACCCGCATCTGGTCGAGCTCGCCAAGTCGACGGGCCGTCACGTGCTTTCCTACGGCTTTGCCGAGAGCAACGACATCGTCTGCGTGCACCCGGATGTCAAGGGCATCCAGAGTGACTTTATCGTTCGCTTTGAGGACGGCACTGAGCACGCTGTGGAGATCAAGAGCAATCCCGGTCGCCACAACATGCTCAACGCCACGGCGGTGCTCACCGTCGCCCATGTCCTGGGCCTTGACATCGACGCCGCCGCCAAGGCGCTCTCGAGCTTTGAGGGCGTCCGCCGTCGCTTTACCCACGTGGGCGATATCGATGGCATCACCGTGGTCGATGATTACGGCCATCACCCCACCGAGATCAAGGCGACGCTTGCTGCCGCTTCGTCGCTGGGCTACAAGCACGTCGACGTCGTGTTCCAGCCGCACCGCTATTCGCGCCTGCAGGCCCTGTGCGACGACTTTGCCGATGCATTTGCCAATGCCGATAAACTGCTGCTGATCGATGTGTTCTCGGCTGGCGAGATGCCCATTCCGGGTGTCACCTCTAAGATGCTCGCCGATACCGTGCGCGCCAAGCATCCTGGCAAGGAGGTCGTGTACTGCTCCAGCCGTCTTGAGCTCAATCAGGAGCTCGAGCAGATGGTGGGCGAGGGCGACCTGCTGCTCACCATGGGTGCCGGAGATGTTACGACCGTCGGTCCCGAGTTCATCGAGTATCTGACTGCCAAGAAAGACGCTTAAGTCTAATGGGTCTGTTTAACGCCGTCATGGCGCTCTCGGGCATGATCGACACGGATGTGATCGAGGACGAGCGCCTTGCGCGTCATACGAGCTATCGTATCGGCGGCAAGGCCGACCTCTTTGTGACGTGCCATAGCTATCATGCCCTCCGCCGCGCCGTGGCGGTGCTCGATCGCGAGCAGGTGCCGTGGGTCATCATTGGCAAGGGCTCCAATCTGCTGGTTGCCGATGGCGGTTATCGCGGTGCCGTCATTTCGCTCGGACGTGAGTTTCAGCGCACGGTTGTTGCCGATGACGGTTGTACGCTGACGGTCGGTGCGGGCGTGATGTTTGCGCGCCTGGTCAACGATGCCCTGTCGCGTAGCCTCTCGGGCCTTGAGTTTGCCGTTGGCATCCCTGGTTCGGTCGGCGGCGCGATATCTATGAATGCCGGCACACGGACCGAGTGGATTGGCTCGCTGGTTGAGGATGTCGTAACGTTTGACCCGGCATCCGGCATCAAGCATTATGCGGGGTCCGAGATCACTTGGGGCTACCGCGAATGTAGCCTTCCCCGCAATGAGATTATCCTCGAGTGTGTGCTCAAGCTTAAACCGGCGCCCAAGGCCGACATTCGCGAGCGCATGGAACGGTACCTGACGAGGCGCAAGCGTACGCAGCCCATGGGTCGCGCATCCTGCGGGTCGGTCTTTCGCAACCCGCCCGATGCGAGTGTGGGCAAGCTTATCGAGGATTGTGGATTAAAGGGTTTTTCAATTGGCGGCGCGGAAGTTTCGCCCGTTCACGCTAATTTTATCGTTAATAACGGAACTGCCTCGGCCGATGACGTTGCCGCGGTTATCAGACATGTGCACGGAAAGGTGAGGGAGGCGTATGGCATCGAGCTCAGACCGGAAGTTAAATTCCTCGGCTTCTAGAGCATCGAAACCCACCTTCCGCCGCGCCGGAGGGCGTTCCGGCGCGCCTGCCAAACCTCAACGCAATACCGTCGCGCACTCTAAGTCTGTCGGGCATGCTCGACAGGCCAGTCGTCCGGTCGTCGGCTCGCAGCTCGGTAATCGTCCGGCCGCAAAAAAGTCCTCGCGTCCCTCGGTGACGTCAAAGCCTGTTATGGGCGTCAAGCCTGCCCGTCCCATGGCAACTCCTAAGCCCTCGACGGGAACTAAAGCGCCGCGTCCAGGCCGCACGCTGGGCGCATCGAAACCGCGCTCGCTGACATCGGTGCCGGCTACCGCTAAGAAGCCTTCGAGTAAAAAAGGCGTCAACCCGTTGTCTTCACTTGGGGCAATGGTAAATAAAACATCAGATGCCGCTTCTGTCGTTACAGGCAAAGGCAAAATCGTGGGCGGCGTTCTGGCCGTCTTGGCTGTGCTCGTCGTCGTTGCCATCGTGGTGATCAACTCTGGATTGTTTACTGCCACTGATATTCAGATTCAAGGCAGCGAGCATGTGACGAAGCACGATGCTATCCAGCTGATCGATTTGCCCGAGGGAACGTCGCTTTTTAACGTCGATCCCGACCAGATTACCGAGGACCTCAAGCAGAACCCGTGGGTCTCGGGCGTGGATGTCCAGCGTCAGTTCCCGCATACGCTCATCATTACGCCGATGGAGCGCAAGGTCATCGCAATTGCCTATATCAGCTCCGATGACCTTGCCTGGGCCATCGGGGATGATGACACCTGGATCGCCCCACTGTCGACGTCGGTCGAAGTGGACGACCAGGGCAACGTCATCACGACAGGGCAGGGTTCAAATACCTTGACCGGAATCGATGCCGCGCTGGCGCTCGCCAAGCATTATGGCGCGGTGTTGTTGACTGATGTCTCGGCGGATGTCGCTCCGGTTTCCGGCCAGGCAGTGAGCTCCAAGGCCGTTAAGGCCGGCCTGGATTATGTGCGTGGTTTTTCGAGCGAGTTCTTGGGACAAGTCAAGGACATTTCCACGCCTTCGGTCGAAGCCATCTCGGCAAACCTCAATAACGGCATTGAGGTGTCGCTGGGCGATTCGGACGATATCGCCAAGAAGGAACGCGTAGTCACCAAGTTGCTTTCGCAGGTAGAGGGCGTAACGTATATCAATGTGCGCTCTCCGGGCAACTACACATTTAGGAATGCTCCGACCTCGTAGCGCTGGTTGATGCTTTGTTGAGGGGCCATACCACGCCGTTTATCTGGTTTGTTTGGTTTTCACGGTCAATTATTTGACTGATACGTTCATAATGTGCAAACATAATACGGTTTACCTTTGCATTTACTTTCAACCTGAAGGTTAATGTGCGCAGGGGTCGACCCATGCTATGGCTATAACCTTTGTTCGGAGGACCGACATGCACGAGACAGAGATCAACAACTACCTTGCCGTCATTAAGGTGGTCGGCGTCGGCGGCGGCGGTACCAACGCGGTCAATCGAATGATCGAAGAGGGCATCCGCGGCGTCGAGTTTGTTGCCATCAACACCGATGCTCAGGCACTCGCGATCTCTGATGCCGATATCAAGGTGCACATCGGCACCGACCTTACCCGCGGCCTGGGCGCCGGCGCCAACCCCGAGGTTGGCCGCAAGGCTGCCGATGAGTCCCGTGACGACATTGCCGAGGCGCTCGCTGGCGCCGACATGGTGTTTATCACCTGCGGTGAGGGCGGTGGCACCGGTACCGGCGCTGCTCCCATCGTTGCTGATATCGCGATGAACGAGGTCGGCGCACTGACTGTCGCCGTCGTGACCAAGCCCTTCACCTTCGAGGGCCGCAAGCGCAAGAAGAGCGCCGAGGAGGGCATCAAGACCCTCTCCGATTGCGTCGACACCATGATCGTCATCCCTAACGATAAGCTGCTCGACATCGCCGAGAAGAAGACCACCATGCTCGAGGCCTTCGCGATTGCCGATGGCGTCCTTTCCCAGGGCACCCAGGGCATCACCGACCTCATCACCGTCCCCGGTATCATCAACCTGGACTTCGCCGATGTTAAGACCATCATGAAGCAGGCCGGTACCGCCATGATGGGTATCGGTAGCTCTTCTGGGGATACACGTGCCGTCGACGCTGCCCAGCAGGCCATCTCCAGCCCGCTGCTCGAGAGCTCCATCGATGGTGCCACGCGCGTGCTGCTCTCCATCGCCGGTTCCAAGGACCTGGGCATCCAGGAGATCAGCGACGCCGCCGACGTTGTCGCCAACGCCGTCGACCCCGAGGCCAACATCATCTTCGGTACCGTTGTCGACGAGTCCCTGGGCGATCAGGTGCGTATCACCGTCATCGCTACGGGCTTCTCCGATTCCAACGTCAACCGTCAGGACGAGCTCTTTGCTGCTCAGCAGTCTCAGAGCAAGGCCGCTGCCTCCGCTGAGCCGCAGCGCACCGCTCCGGCTGCCAGCCCGGCTCAGGCCGCTCCGACCCGCAACGTCGGTGGTACCGAGCTGCCCAACTTTGGCAACGACCAGTTCGAGCTTCCCGACTTCCTGAAGCGCGGTAGCTTCTAGTTCGTTTTTCTCAACGACATGCACGGGGTGTGTCCATTTGGATGCACCCCGTTTTGTTTCTCGTTTGTAAACGAAAGCCTCCAATCTCCTTACGTTCCCTTTACGTTTGGTCCCTACCGCTGCGGGTATCCTTTTAGGGAAGTATGACAGCCGTATAAACGCTGGCTGTAGCGGCGATGCCGCGGTACTTGTGTTATTAGGAGGCTTTAGTATGGCAGCACGTGCGGACAACGTTTCGCGTGTCGACCATGATGGAGTTACGTTGGTGGAGGGCGCGACATCCGATGTCCGTTTTGCCTTTACCGAGCGCACCGGTGGCGTTTCTGAAGATGCGTACTCCTCGCTCAACCTGGGCTCGCATGTAGGCGATGACCCCTTTGCTGTTCAAGAAAATCGTCGTCGAGCGCTCGAAGCTATGGGTGCCACTGAGTGCGAGCATAATCTGCTCGTGCCCAATCAGGTACATGGTGACCATATCGTTACGGTGACTTCGAACGGCGCCGACGATCTTGAGGCTGTTCGCGAGCAGATTGCCGAGGGCTGCGATGCCATCGTCTGTACGGCCCATGACGTGCCCGTGCTGCTCTGCTTTGCCGACTGCGTTCCCGTGGTGCTGGTGGCCCCCGGCGGGTTTGCCGTGGTGCACTCCGGTTGGAAGGGCACGATTGCACGTATTTCTGCCAAGGCGTGCCAGGCGCTTTGCGATGCTGCCGGCTGCGATGCGAGCGACGTTTCCGCCTATATCGGCCCCCATATCCTGGGTGACGAGTACGAGGTTTCCCAGGAACTCATGGACCGCTTTGCCGCCGAGTTTTCGTGCATCGATGCGGGCGCTTCTCGCATGCTCGATCTATCTGCCGCCATTCGTGAGGCGTTGGTAGATATCGGTGTGGACGCGGATAATATCGTGGATACCCAGCTTTCGACTGTGCGCCAGAACGACCGCTTTTATTCCTACCGTAACGAGGACGGCACCTGTGGGCGCCATGCCGCGATCGGCGTGATGCTATGAGAAAGATCGTATCGGTCCTGAGCGCCGCTGTGCTTACGCTTACGCTGTGCGCCTGTTCTTCGGGATCTTCTACCTCTTCCATTACCGTGGCCGGCTCCACGACCTGCCTTCCTATCGCCGAGATTGCGGCAGAGGGCTTTAAGGAGGAGACCGGCATCGACGTGCTCGTTTCCGGTTTGGGCTCTTCCGCTGGCATCGAAGCCGTCAGCGCTGGCACGGCCGATATCGCCAGCTCCTCCCGTGGACTCAATGCCGACGAACAGGATCTGGGCCTGACTCCCATCGTCATTGCCCACGACGGTATCGCGGTCATCGTGAACGACGATAACCCGGTCGATAACCTCTCGACCGAGCAGCTCCGCGATATCTATGCCGGCAAGATTACTAATTGGAAAGAGGTCGGTGGCGAGGACCTGAAGATTCAGGTCATCAACCGAGACGAGGCATCTGGCACGCGTGAAGCATTCCGCACCATCGTGATGGACGGCACCCCGTTCGATCGCCGCTCGGCCGTTCTTTCGGGCACGGGCCAGGTGCGCGACGTGGTATCTCGTTCGCGCGGTGCTATTGGCTACATCTCGCTGGGTTTTGTCGAGAGCCTCAACGCCAAGACTTCGGTCAAGGCCGTCTCGGTTAATCACGTCGAGGCGTCCGAGAAGACGGTCGCGAGTGGCGGCTATCCCATCTCGCGCGACCTTTACTTCTTTGTGAAGGGTGCGCCTTCGCAGCAGGCGCAGGATTACATCGACTACGTGACGTCCGAAAAGATGGACAAGCAGATTCGCGAGGCGGGCTTTATTCCCGTCACCAACGACGAGAAGGGGAGTGAGTAGCATGGAAGCACAGGAAAACTCCCAGACTGAGCAGAATGCTCAGGCGCCCAAGAAGCGCGAGCTGGCGCTCGTATCGCGCAGCACCTATATCAAGGAGAAGGCGCTGCAGTGGATTTTCTTTGCCTGCGCGTTCTTGGCGGTTGTTACCGTCATCCTGATTTTTGTCTTTACCACGTACTCGGCGCTGCCCGTCTTTACCGACATCGGTCTGGCGGACTTCTTTAGCTTTACGTGGGCGCCCTCTGAGGGCCACTACGGCATCGTGTCGCTGCTTGCCGGCTCGGGTCTGGTGACCGTCGGTGCGCTCGCCATGGGTGTGCCCCTAGGCGTGGGCACGGCCGTGTATCTGGTCGAGATCGCCAGCAAGCGCGTGCGCAAGCTCATCAGCCCTGCCGTTGACCTGTTGGCCGGCATCCCTTCTATCATCTATGGCTTCTTTGGCATGATCATCATCCGTCCGTTTATCGCGCAACTGACCGGTGGTCTTGGTTTTGGTGCGCTGACGGCGTGGTTCGTGCTTGCCATCATGATCGTCCCTACCATCACCACGCTCACCATCGATGCCCTCAATTCCATTCCCATGGGTATTCGCGAGGCATCGTATGCCATGGGTGCTACTAAGTGGCAGACCATCTATAAGGTCGTGCTACCTGCCGCCAAGCTGGGTATCGTGGATGCCATCGTGCTGGGTATGGGCCGTGCCATCGGCGAGACCATGGCCGTGCTCATGGTCGTGGGTAACGCCCCGGTTATTCCCGACAGCATTGCGAGCCCCATCTCGACGCTCACGAGCCAGATCGCGCTCGACATGAGCTATTCCTCGGGTCTGCACCGCTCGGCGCTGTTCGGCATGGGCGTGGTCCTGTTTATCATCTCCGCCACGTTGGTGGGCATCGTCCGTCTGATTTCCAAGAAGAAGAGGGGGTAGGCTATGTCCGATTCCGTTGACACGACGGTCGATACGACCTCGTCGCGCGAGCGCATCAAGCGTGCCCTTTCCCATGGCAAGAAGGGCCGCATCAACAAGGACCTGTCCAACAAGATCATGCTTGGCGTGTTCCGTGCCGCGGCATACATCACCACGCTGGTGCTGGTCGCTATCATTGCCTATGTGGTCATTAACGGCCTGCCGCATATCTCGCTCGACTTTATCTTCGGTTGGCCCCAGGGCGTCAACGCCGAGGGCGGAATTTGGCCCACGATCGTCTCGACCGTCTATGTGACGGCGCTCGCCATGCTTATCTGCACGCCGATTGCTGTGCTGGCAGCCGTCTATCTGGCCGAGTACGCCAAGCAGGGCAAGGTCGTCGAGCTCATTCGCTACGCTGCTGACGCTTTGGCCTCGGTGCCCTCCATCGTTATGGGCCTGTTTGGCTATGCCTTGTTTGTCGAGGCCATGGGCCTGGGCCTTTCGATGGTCTCGGCCGCTCTGGCGCTCGCGCTCTTGATGCTTCCCATCGTCATGCGCACCACCGAAGAGGCCATTCGCGCCGTCCCGCGCTATATCCGTTGGGGCGCGTACGGCCTGGGCGCCACCAAGTGGCAGGTTGTCTCCAAGATTGTGCTTCCTTCTGCCTTTGGCCGTATTGCCACGGGCATCGTCCTCGCCATCGGCCGCGCCATTGGCGAGACCGCGGTGGTGCTCTACACCATGGGCCAAGCCATCAATCTACCTATTTCGCCGCTCGATTCCGGCCGCCCCATGACGGTTCACCTGTACCTGCTTGCCAACGACGGCATCAACATGAACGCAGCCTACGGCACCGCGCTCTTGCTGATGGTGATCATTCTGGCCTTCAACCTGTTTGCGCGCTTCCTGTCGCGCAAGCGTCGCTAGTTAAGGAGTCCCATGTCCGTTTATCAGTCCGCTCCCACGCTGGAGCAAGCGGCCATTACGGCCAAGGATTTCAACTTTTGGTACGGTGACTTTCATGCGCTGACGGGGCTTGACCTCAACATCGCCAAAAACGCCATCACCGCCTTCATTGGCCCTTCGGGCTGCGGCAAGTCGACGTTTTTGCGCTGCATCAACCGCATGAATGATCTGATCGAGGGTACGCGCGTCGAGGGCACCATGACGCTCGACGGCAATGATATCTATGCCGAGGGCGTCGACCCGGTCGACCTCCGTCGTCGCGTGGGCATGATCTTTCAGCAGCCCAACCCGTTTCCCAAATCCATCTACGAGAATGTCGCCTTTGGCCCTCGTCTACAGGGCGTGACTAGCAAAAGCGACCTCGATGACATCGTGGAAGAATCGCTCAAGCGCGCCAACCTCTGGAAAGAGGTATCCAATCAGCTCAACAAGGATGGTTTGGCGCTCTCGGGCGGTCAGCAGCAGCGTCTGTGCATCGCGCGCGTGCTTGCGGTGCAACCCGATGTTCTCCTGATGGACGAGCCCTGCTCCGCCATCGACCCCACGTCCGTCTCTAAGGTCGAGGATCTGATGGCCGAGCTGGCGCCCGAGATGACGATCATCATCGTCACGCATTCAATGCAGCAGGCAGCTCGTATCAGCGACTACACCGCATTCTTCTTGCAGGAAGTTGCCGGCGAGCCCGCCACGCTCATCGAGTATGGTCAAACCGACGCGATCTTCACCAGCCCGGTGGACTCGCGGACGGAAGACTATATCACCGGCCGCTTTGGCTGATCGGTGCGACTAGTCCCAAGCCGATCGGACCTAGTCCGGTGCGTATTCACTGTGCGGGCGGCATGACCGCACCCAACTGATTGGAGTGAACCATGCGCAAACTGTTTTCCCGTCAGCTCGTCGAGGCCCGTCACGAGATGCTGAGCATCTATGAGGCCGTCGATCTGGCTCTCCACGATGCCGTGAAGGCCTATGTGACCGACGACCGCAAGCTCGCCACCAAGACCAAGAAACGCACGCTTTCGATTGACGCGCGCTGCGCCAACCTGGAGGCCGTCTGCTACAACCTGATCGCCACGCAGTCACCGGTCGCCTCCGACTTCCGCCTGCTTCAGACGATCATCTACGTCGACTTTAACCTGCAGCGCATGACCGATAAGGTCCGTCAGATCTGCCGTGCCACGCGTCATATGATCAAGGCCGACATCTCGCTGCCCAAGGAGCTTGTCGGCACGGTTAAGGCCGAGGCTGAGGCCGTCTACCAGGTGCTGGGCTCTTCGCTTTCTGCGCTCGTCACCAATGATATGTCCATCATCTGCAACCTGGCCGTCGAGGACGAGCCAGTGCGCGCTGCCTACGAGAAGTTCTTCCGCACCTTTAACCGTATGGATACGGGCGACTTTATGGACGACGACAGCAACTATGACGACCTGCGCCGCGCCATCATGGTTTCGCGCTACCTCGATCGCATCGCTTCCATTTCCATCGATGCCGCTTGCCGTCTGACCTTCCTGTTGACTGGTCAGCGTATGAACGCCGGCGATATCGCCCGTGTGGACGAGGATGAGCTCGAGAGCATGCGCGTGCCTTCGGGCGAGGGTGTTATCATGAGGCCCGCCGTCGACGCGCGTTACGTTGCCAAGGTGCCCGCCAACGAGGTCAGCGAGGGTCTTCGCTACCTGCTCGATCATCTTGAGGACGAGGACGATGGCGAGGACGACGAGGAGTAAGTAGCCCCGTTCGTCGAAAGATTGTAAATACCTAAGTGAGCGCGGCCTTGCACATGCGGGGCCGCGCTCTTGCGTTAGCATGGGACTACTTGTTTGGCTGTCAGCGGAGGCGATTGGCAATGGATAACTATTTGGATTTGATGCGCGCTCGCCGCGAGCAGATTCTGGAACGTTTTTATGCGGCGCTCGATCGCGCGGGCCGCCCCCACGACGCCGCGCGCCTCATTGCCGTGTCCAAGACCGTTGGTGTCGATGAGACTGTTGCTGCCATCCAGGCGGGGTATCGCCATTTTGCCGAGAACCGCCCGCAGGAGCTGGTTCGCAAGCTCACGGGTCTGGCGGAGCATCAGGAGCTGCCCGAGGTGCGCTTCGATATGATCGGCAACCTGCAGACCAATAAGATCAATGCGGTGCTGGGCTCAGCCGAGCTGATTCACTCGGTGGGTTCGCTGCATCTGGCACAGGCGATCTCGAGCCGTGCTGTCCGCAAGATTGAGGCAGGCGAGCTCGCCGGCCCCCAGCGTGTGCTCATCGAGGTCAATGTGAGTGGTGAGGAGTCGAAGGGAGGCTTTTCGCCCGATGAGATTCGCGCCGCCGCGGGTGAGCTTGCGGAACTTGAGGGAATTTGCGTACAGGGGCTTATGACTATGGCGCCCCGGGGGAATAAGGATGTGGCACGCCGCACCTTTGCGGGGCTTCGTGAGCTGAGGGATGAGCTGGAGGCGGCGCATCCCGATTTGAACCTGCCTGAGCTTTCCTGCGGCATGAGCGAGGACTTTGAGCCTGCCCTTGAGGAGGGCTCTACGCTTGTTCGCCTGGGCAGGGTAGTATTTAGCCCGGAGTTTGCAGTAAAATAAGGCTCTGAAGTGCGCACTGATTATCGGGGCGCCTGCACTAAACCGCGAGAGGACACAACCATGGGCTTCCTTGACGAGATTAAAAATAAGATGCACCTGGGCGGCCAGCAGGGTTACGACCAGGGTTATGGCCAGGACGACGACTACGGCTACGATGACGGCTATGACGATAGTTATCAGGGCAACGGCTACAGCGGTGCTTCGGGCGAGGGCTTCTACACCCAAGACGAGCCGAGCAACGGCCTGCTTGGTCAGACGCGCCGCGGTGAAGCTGAGTCGGTTGCCGTGTATACGCGCTCCGGTCAGCTGGTCGGCGATGACTCCCGCCATGCCACGACGTATAACCCGCCTTCGCGCTCGCAGGACAGCGTTGCGAGCGGTTATCGTCCTGGTGCCTATGACACGCCGTCGAGCTACGCCGAGAACACCCGCGCCCGTGCCGCCGCTGCACCCGCGCCTGCACCGAGCGATGCCTCGTCCTATGCGAGCAATATCATCAACGCCACGCCGCAGCTGCCGGCCTATGTCCTGCGCCCCGAGAGCTATGACGACGTGGAGACCGTGGTGCGCCGCGTTCGCACCAAGCAGCCTGTCGCACTGATTTTTGTTGGCGTTCGCACCGAGGTCGCCAAGCGCGTCCTGGACTTTAGCTATGGCTTTGCCTGTGGCCTGGGCGCCACGGTCAAAGAAGTGGGCGATCGCGTATTCATGGTGCTGCCCGCCGGCTGCGAGGTTAAGGATTCGGACCTCAAGAAGCTTCGTGCCGACGGCTACCTTAAGTAAACCCAAGACGAGGAGATTCTCATCAACATCTACACCATTGTCCAGCTGGTCAACACGCTGTTCAACTTCTACTCCACGCTCATCGTGGTCTATTGCTTTATGACGTGGATTCCCATGAAGCAGGGCGGCCTGCTGCAGGATATCGCTGCAGTGCTCGATAGCGTCTGCGGCCCGTGGCTCAACCTCTTTCGTCGGTTTATCCCGCCGATGGGCGGCGTTGATTTTTCGCCGGTCGTTGCGATTATTGCGTTGCAGTTGGTGCAGAGGCTGATTCTGCAGCTTCTTATAGGTATACTCGTATAGAACTGACTTAGTAACTTACGTCGGGCGTGTAGCGCCGAGGCGATGAAAAAGGAGACTTGTTATGGCTATTACCCCTGCAGACATCCAGGCTCAGACTTTCTCTGAGGCCAAGCGTGGCTACGATCCTGCCGAGGTCGACGTCTTCTTGGAGACACTGTCCTCCGAGGTTGACGCTATGCTCGCTAAGATCGTCGACCTTAAGGGTCGTCTGACTGCTACCGAGCAGCAGCTTGCCGATGCGCAGGCTCAGCTTGCCCAGGCTCAGGATGCCACCGCCCAAGCCGTTCCTGCCGCCCCCGTGGCTGCTCCCGCCCCTGACTTCTCCGCTCAGGAGCGCCAGATTTCTGCTGCCCTGATCGCTGCCCAGCAGACCGCTGAGACCATCGTCAACGATGCCAACGAGAATGCTGAGCGTATCCGCAACGAGGCTGACGCCAAGGCCCGCGAGGTTATCCGCCAGGCTCTGACCGAAAAGCAGGCCGAGCTCGAGGAAATCGATCGTCTCAAGGCTTCCCGTGAGGAGTTCAAGGCCGAGTATCTCAAGCTCATCCAGCACTTCATGGACGATGCCCAGAACTCCTTCCCGGCCGACCTCATGGCCTCCACGCCGGTCGGTTCTGCCGCTTCTCCTGCGGTGACTGTTCCCGCCGAGCCGCTGCCCGTCGCTGACCCGGTTGTCCCTGTGGCCGATCCTTTCGCCCCGATCGACAACTTTGCCGCTGACGACCTGGACTAACATTCGGCCTACAATTTAGTACCTAGAAAGGACCCGCAGCTTGCGGGTCCTTTTTTATGACTGTGCCGGGGCGCGCATCATAAAAAACCGAGCCCTGAACATAGTGGCGCAGAGCTCGGCGAACGGGTGAGCGGTCAAGGGTAGGTTTTAAGGCATGTCCTAAAAATCTACTTGAGGAGGAAGTCGGGGAGGGGAATGGTGCGGGCCTCGCGATGCTCGGGATCGGCGATGTGGTCGGCAGGATAGCCACAGACGAGCATGTGATAGGGATAGACGCCCTCGGGCAGGTTGAACTGCTCCTGTGCCACCTCAGGCTTAAAATGGCATACCCAGCACGTTCCCAGGCCCTGCTCGGTGGCCTCCATCATCATCTGGTCGCACACTATGGACGTATCGATTTCACTGGAATTCATCTGGTCATACGGGCGCACCCAAGCATCATCGGTAACGCTGCAAATAAGGAAGATGAGCGGAGCGCCAAAGATAGACCCATCACGAGCAAACCGAGGCTGACAAGCAGCAGCCTTCTCCAGAAGCTCGGGCGTATCCAACACCATCACACGAGAAGGATGATTATTACAAGCAGAAGGAGCAATACGCCCAGCCTCAACAATGGCATCCACCACAGCCTGCTCCACAGCCCGATCTTCAAACTCACGACAAGAATACCGACCCCGAGCCAGATCCAAATACCCCATAATCAAACCCTCCAAAGTCAGCGAATCAATCCAAAGCAAAACAAAGGGTACCCAAAGCCCGATTCAGCTAAACGTTTAAGGCGGTCCCAAAGTTCCCAATCGGGCTCAAAGGCCCTGCCAACAAAAGCCTCATTGCTTTCAAAGTATCAGCCAAAGTTCCCAATGGTGGTACGTAAGGCGAAGGGCCGGCCACGGTTTACTTTCGAACGACTCTGCAAAGCAGCCGGAGTGAGAAAGCAAACCGTGGCCGGCCCTTCGCCGCCGGGACACGTACCCCCAATTAACTGTTCTTCATGACAATCGAATCCACGACATCGGCCACATTCTCGCAGCAGTCGGCGCAGTACTCCAGGAAGGCGTACACGTCACGCCAAGCGATGACCTCGAGCGGGTCCTTGCCGTTAACGTGCAGGTTGCGCATGGCGTTGATATAGAGCTCGTCGGCCTCGGACTCGATGGTGTTGATCTGGATGACGAGCTCGCGCAGGGTCTTGGACTTGCGGTAGTTGGGCAGCTCGATCATCAGGTCCTTCATGGCGCGACAGGCATCGGTTACCTTGTGGGCGATGACGATGGCGTCGGGATGGATGCTCTGAATGTTGGTGAAGTAGACGCGCTGCACGACACCCTCGATGCGGTCGAGCACGGTGTCGAGTGAGCAGCTCATCAGATCCAGATCCTCGCGCTCGAGCGGGGTGATAAAGGCGGTGAGCAAGGCGTCTTCGAGCTCGTGGTGCTTCTTGTCTGCCGCATGCTCAATCGCATGCATCTTATCGAGCATGTCGTGGATCTGCGCGGGGTCAAAGTTCTCAAAAATCTTGGTGAGCAGCTCTGCGGCCTGGACGGCGAGGTCGGCGCAAGCGACGTAGTTGTCAAAGTAGAACGAATCGGGTTTCTTTGCCATGAGTGGGTCCTTTCGAGGCGAAGACGGGTGGGCGAAGTGTTGCGGTCCGGATGGACGTTCGGTTTGACTAGAGGAACATCATGAACAGCTTGGCCATGACAAAGCTGATGAGTCCGCAGGCGGGGAAGGTGAAGAACCAGGTGAACATCATGTCCTTGACGACGCCGAAGTTGATGGCCGAGAGGCGCTTGACGGCACCAACGCCCATGATGGCGCAGGTCTTGATGTGGGTGGAGGACACGGGGATGCCGGTAAGGGTGGCAAGCAGCAGGTTCGCCGCGCCCGCGAGGTCGGCGGAGAAGCCCTGATACTTCTCGAGCTTAACCATGCTCTGGCCGACGGACTTGATGATGCGCTCACCGCCCACGCTGGTGCCGATACCCATAGTGGCCGAGCACAGCAGCATAATCCAGATGGGGATGCCGGCATCGCCGACGCTAGTCTGGCCGTTTGCGAAGGCTACGCCTAAAAAGAGCACGCCGATGAACTTCTGTCCATCCTGCGCGCCGTGCATAAAGCTCATGGCCGCAGCGCTCGCGATCTGAGCGTATTTAAAGAAGACATTGGCACGTCGCCTGTTGGCGGCGGCGAAAAGAATCGAGACGAGTTTGCACAGGACCCAGCCCATGACAAAGCCCAGGCCGATGGAGAGTGCCAGGCCGTAGATGACCTTCATCCACTCGTGGACGTTGACGCTGCTCGCGCCGCCGAGGGCGATAGCGGCACCGGTCAGGCCGGCGATAAGGCTGTGGCTTTGCGAGGTGGGGATGCCGAAACGCGATGCTGTGGCGCCGTAGACGACGATGGAGAACAGGGCCGCGCACAGGCAGGCGAGCGCCATGGTGCTGTTTCCGCCAAAGTCAACGATATGCGAGATGGTATTGGCGACGCTCGCGTTAAAGTGCGTCATGATGAGCACGCCGAGGAAGTTGAATGCGGCGCTCATGAGAATGGCGGCGCGGGCGGGCATGCAACGCGTAGTGACGCAGGTCGCGATGGCGTTGGGCGCGTCGGTCCATCCGTTGACGAAGATGGCGCCCAACGCGAGGATCACGGTGACGGCAAGGACTGGGTTCGACACAATTTGGCCGAGGAAGGTTGAGAACGTTACGTCCATATATGGGCTTTCTCGAAGTTTGCAGGCACGTTACAAAAACATGATAAATCGTATCACCTCCTGCGGGTTTCTTTGCCGAGTTCTGATGGGAGAAGTAATTTTTTGGCACTAAAATTGAATATTAGCCCTGTTGACCGCGGGTGTTCTTTTTGCTATCACGCCATGCGGACACGTGCGATTGCTACGACACTCCAAAACCACAGTCTGTTCGCTTTACAATATGCAAACATGCGTTCGATAATAGGAGACATGGAATATCGACAGACAGATGGCAAAACTCGGCGCGTGCACAAGCAGTATGTGGACGTCGTGGCTCGCATCCTCGCGGGCGGACAAGTCGTGCCGGTCACCGTCTGCTGGGTCGACGGTCGCTGCTTTACAATTGACGAGATTGTCTCGTCCACGGGCTTTGGCTTAACGGTTCACGGTGTTCGTACGGCAACGTATAAGGTTCGTTTTGGCGGGCATGCGACCGAGTTGTATCTGGAGGACCAGGCGTGCGGACGGCCGGACGGCTCGCAGGCCCACGTGATGCGTTGGTGGGTCTGGGCGTTTGACCGCACCCTCGAGGGCGAGCGCCGTAAGTAGGGACGCACGGCGTTCGGGTACAATGGTAGGAATCTTGTCATCTGCTGCGCCGTCATTCGCGGCGCTTTTTGAAAGGACGAAACTATGAACGATATCCAGGGCTATCAGAACGGCCCCGTCGAGAGCGGCGCAAGCCGTGCCAAGGAGATGTCGCCGCGCGCGTACAACCTTGTCATGTCTGCCCTGATCTTTTTGGGCTTTTGCGCCATGGGCGCCGGTGCTTACTTTACGAGCACCATGTCGTTTGCGCGCATGATGATGAGCGGCGCCGCTTTGCCGCTGGTCTTTGGCTCATTTATTTTGACCATCGTCGGCATGGTTATGATGTCGGCTGCCGCGGGCAAGCAGTCTGTGGGCCTGTCGCTCACGGGTTACGTGATCTTTGCGAGCACCTTTGGCCTGACCGCGTCGTTTGGCCTTGCCAACTACGACCTGCCCACCATCAACACCGCCTTTATCGCCACCGCCGCCATCACCTTTGTCTTTGGCGCGCTGGGCGTGACCTTCCCCAAGTTCTTCCAGCGCGTGTACGGCATCGGTTTTGGCGTTCTGCTTGCCACGATCCTGGTCGAGATCGTGCTGATGTTTATGGGTGTTTCGCAGTCTATTACCGACCTGATCGTGATCGTGGTGTTCGCCGGTTTTATTGGCTACGACACCTATGTGGCCACGACGGTGCCGCCCACGCTGCCCAACGCCGTGCTCATGGCGTCCAACCTGTTCGTGGATATCATCAACGTGTTCCTGCGTATCCTGAATATCCTTGGTCGTCGCGACTAGCGGCGAGTTGCAGCGGTGCTTGCCGCGTGCGTAAATCAATGCTAAAGGCGGTCCTTCGGGGCCGTCTTTTTTGTACGTGGCGGGGTATCATGGATGGGAAAAACCGAAAGCGGCAGCGACAGGAAAGGTGACCACTCATGGCAGATGTCGACAACAGGAACCGTAACCGCAGGCCCAACCGCGCGGGACAGCCCAACCCCAAGCGTGAGGCTCGCGCAAAGGCCGCCGAGCGCCACGTGGCGGCTGTGTCCGAGGCGTGTGCCAAGGATATCGAGCGCTCGCTTGCCGGCGTTCGCGAATTCGACGGTATGCCTGCCGGCTTTGTCGCGGCGATGAAGGCCAAGGCCCAAGCGGCTGCGGCTGCCGAGGAGCCGGTTGCCGAGGAGTCTGAGTCCGCCGAGGTCGAGGCCGCTGAGGTTGCGTCCGTCGAGACCGAGGTCACGGACGAGTCTGCGCCTGCCGAGGAACCCGCAGAGACCGAGTCCGCGCCTGCCGAGGAGCCCGCTCCGACCCTGCCCGAGGTCACCGTGCTTGATGCCTCCGCCACGCAGGCCATTCTGGACAACGGCCGTGGCTATGCGCAGTTCTGCGACATGGCAGTGCTCGCCTTTGCCTCGTTCACCAACCCGGGTGGCGGCTACATCCAGGGCTATCTGGGCCAGGAGGCTACGCTCTGCGCCGATTCGTATCTGTACAACGTGCTCGACAAGCAGCGCAAGTGGTATGGCGAGAACCGTCGCCGCAATATCAACTGCGAGCTCTACCGCAACCGTGCGCTGGTAGTGCCTGCGGTGCGTTTTGACCGCAACCACGTGCATGCGTATGCCGATGTGATCGTGGCCGCCGCGCCCAATGCCAAGCGCGCACGCCAGGAGTACCGCGTGAGCGACGATGCGCTGCTGGACGCGCTGCGCGACCGTATCCGCTTTGTGCTCGCCATCTGCGACGAGCTGGATCGCGAGAAGCTCGTACTGGGCGCTTGGGGCTGCGACAACAACGGTTTTGATGCCGAGGCCGTGGCCGAGATTTTCCGCAAGGAGCTCGCATCGGGCGACTTCAAGGTCAAGCAGGTCTTCTTTGCTGTGCCCTCTACGCGCTGGGATGAGGACTTCGCCAAGTTCGAGCATGTGTTGGCAAGCTTCCCCGAGCGCAACGAGGAGTCCTATGCCCAGGTTGCCGCCCGGGCTGCGGCCGCCCGTGCCGCCGAGCAGGCTCAGGCCGCTGCCGAGGACGATGAGGACGATGACGATTGGCGCAAGTACCTGTAATCGGTACGTGCTGACAGATAGGTCGAGCCGACGGGAGAGGCTGCTTCCGTCGGCTTTTTATTGAGTGGGGAGCTTACGATGAAAAACGTTATGTGCTTTGGCGACAGCAACACCTATGGCTATGATCCGGCTGGTATGCGCGATGGCACCGCGGTACGCTATGCGCAGGATGTACGCTGGTGCGGCGTGGCGCAGCGTGACCTGGGCGAGGGCTGGCATGTGATTGAGGAGGGGCTCAACGGCCGCACGACGGTGCGCGACGATATGTGCCACCTGGACACTAACCTCAACGGCATTCGCGCGCTTCCGATGCTGCTCGAGGCCCATAAGCCGCTGGACGCCATTGTGATCATGCTGGGCACCAACGACTGTAAGACGGTCTTTAACGTGACGGCTTCCGATATCGCCCGTGGCGCCATGGCGCTGATTCGCGCCGTCCGCGCGTTTCCCTGGACTGACGCCGCGCCCTGCCCGCGCATTTTGCTTATGGCGCCCATTAAGATCAAGCCGCAGATCGCCGATGTGTATATGACCGACTTTGACGAGCGCTCCGTCGAGGCCTCGGAGCAGTTTGCCGAGTACTATGCACATGTGGCGGAGCAGTTTGGCTGCGACTTTTTGAATGCCGCCGACTTTGCCGAGCCGGGCGATATCGATTATCTACACATGATGCCCGAAAGCCACGAGAGCTTGGGCCACGCCGTGGCAGCCAAGCTCCAAGAGATGCTCGGTGAGTAGCGCGACCCCAAACCACCACAAAAGTTTCCCTTGTGGTGGCTTGTTTCGTTGCTTTGTCTCGACCTGTAACATCTAGGGTCGATTTTGCCGAATTACTGTTACAGATTGAGATTTTCGTTTCAGCGGAATTTGAATGTCTCGATCTGTAACATCTGGGCGGCTAAATCGTTCCTATCTGTTACAGATCGAGACATTTGCTGGAACCGCCACAAAGGTGCCCTTGTGGCGGTTTTGACGTTTGCCCAGATAAAACCTGCCAAAATAAACCTGTTCCTTTTTGGCAGGTTGCTGGCTATTTAGTACTGCCACATGTGGTTGACGGGGCCAGGGCCTTTGCCCATGTCCAGGCCGGCGGCGAGGGCGCCCGTTAGGTAGGCCTTGCCCGCGTTGACGGCGTCGGCAAGATCCATGCCCTGGGCCAGCGCGCAGGCGATGGCGGACGAGAGCGTGCAGCCGGTGCCGTGCGTGTTGTCGGTCTCGATGCGCTTGTGGCGGAACCACGTGGTGAGTGGATCTCCCAGATGGTTGCCCTCGTCATCGAGTGGCGCGGGTTCGGCCAGTACATCGTTGGCCTCGTTGACAAGATGCCCGCCCTTAACGAGGGATGCGCAACCGAAGCGGCGGGTGAGGAGCATGGCAGCATTTTGCTGCGTGCGCTCGGAGTCGACCTCGTAGTTGAGCAGGGCCATGGCCTCGGGAATATTGGGCGTGATAACCGTCGCTAGTGGGAACAGGCGGCGGGTGAGCGCCTCGGCGGCATCTTCGGCAATCAGCCGTGCGCCCGAGGTGGCTACCATGACGGGGTCGACTACCACGTTTGTCGCGTTCCAGGCGCTCAGGCGGTCGGCGATGACTTCGATAATCTCGGCAGAGGAAACCATGCCGATCTTGATGGCGTTGGGGCGGATATCGTCAAAGACGGCATCGACCTGCGCCGCGACAATATTCGGGGAGATGTTCTGCACGGCGGTGACGCCCAGGGTGTTCTGTGCGGTGATAGCGGTGATAGCCGTCTCGGCATACAGGCGGTGCGCCGTGATGGTCTTGATGTCGGCCTGAATGCCGGCGCCACCGCTGGAATCGGATCCTGCGATGGATAGAACGGCAGGTACCTTACTGCGATCCATGTTCGCTCCCTTGTTCGGTCGGAATCAAATGGGTCTTTAAGCCAGCATTATAAAGATGCCCGGGCCGACTCTGTGTCGAACCCGGGCGGGCGATGCAATCTTTACGCAAATGTAAGCAAATGTTCACGCGTCAATAATTGACAGGCGCCAGCTCGCCGCCAGAAGCGGCCGCGGCGACAGGGCTAGTCCTCCATGCCGAGGTCGATCGTGGTGCCCTCGAAGATCTTGTTGACGGTACGGACGGCGCACATCTTGCCACACATGGTGCAGGTGCCCTCGGTGGCGGCGGGGGATTCCTCGTAGCGCTTCTTACCGGTGACCGGATCGAGAGCACACTTCCACATGGCATCCCAGTCGAGCTTGCGGCGTGCCTGGCCCATCTTGTCGTCCATGTCGCGGGCGTGCGGCACCTTCTTGGCGATATCGGCGGCGTGCGCGGCAATCTTGGTGGCCATGAGGCCATCGAGCACGTCCTGGGCGTTGGGCAGGCACAGGTGCTCAGCCGGCGTCACGTAGCACAGGAAGTCGGCACCGGAGCTGGCGGAGATGGCGCCGCCGATGGCAGCGGTGATGTGGTCGTAACCCACGCCGATATCGGTCACCAGCGGCCCGAGCACATAGAACGGGGCATTGTGGCACAGGCGCTTCTGCAGTTTCATGTTGGCGGCGATCTCGTCGAGCGCCATGTGACCCGGACCCTCGACCATGACCTGGACGCCGGCAGCCCAAGCGCGCTTGCACAGCTTGCCCAGCTCGATCATCTCAGCGGTCTCGGTGGCGTCGTTGGAGTCGTAGAGGCAGCCCGGGCGGCAGGAGTCGCCGAGCGAAATCGTCACGTCGTACTCGTGGCAGATCTCGAGCAGCTCGTCAAAGTACTCGTAGAAGGGGTTTTCGTTGCCGGTGACCTCCATCCAGCCAAACAGCAGCGAGCCGCCGCGACTGACGATGTTCATCAGGCGGCCGGTCTCCTTAAAGGTCTTGGTGACCGACTTGTTGATGCCGCAGTGGATGGTCATAAAGTCCACGCCATCCTCGGCGTGCGCGCGCACGACCTCGAGCAGGTCGTCCTTGGTGAGCTTGACCAGCGGCTTTTCCATATAGCCGATGGCGTCGTACATGGGCACCGTGCCCACCATGAGCGGTGTCTCGTCGATGAGCTGCTGGCGGAACTGGCGCGTTTTGCCCGAGTTGGAAAGGTCCATGATGGCGTCGGCGCCAAAGTCCTCGGCGATCTTGACCTTCTTCCATTCCTCGGCGGCATCGGCCTTGTCGCCCGAGATGCCCAGGTTGACGTTGACCTTGGTGGCCAGGCCCTCGCCGACACCAAAGGCGCGCATGCCCTTTTTGATATGCACGATGTTGGCGGGAATGGCGATGCGGCCGTCGGCCACGCGCTCGCGGATGTACTCGGGGTCGCGATGCTCGCGCTCGGCGACTTCCTTCATCTGCGGCGTGATCTGCCCGGCGCGGGCGAAGTCGATTTGCGTGACGAGCTTGGGCTCGGTCTGTGTGCTCATTGGCACGGCTCCCTTCGTTGGCATTACCCATATCAGGTTTGCGGGTCAGGGCGGGCGCGCCCAGTCTCAGCCTGCCGTCTTGTCCTGCAAGCTCCCCGTTTATGTAATGGGCTCAAGTATAGCTCGAATGGGTACGATTGGCCTAACGAGCGTGCCTGTGGGGAGGCGAACATGGAAGACAAGCATCTATATCGAGAGACGCAATGGGATGTATCGGCCGAGGAAAGCCGTGCGCACCATGGCCTTGTCGCGATTGGTTTTGCGGTGCTTGCCGTGTTGGTGATTGCCTTTTGTATTTGGACGTTTGGCGGTCGCGGCGGCGCTGGCTGGGAGTTCGAGGCTGATGATAGCCTACCGATTATGACGGTGAGGAGTACTGGCGGTAATGCCAATACGCTCGCCGTTCCGGGCGATTATTGGTACCCGCGCGATGAGTTTGTGCAGTTGCAGCTGAGTGGTGGGTCCATTCCAGGTGAAGAAATCGAACGCGTGACGTTTGATGCGGCGCTCAAAACGCTGACGGTGAAGCTCAAAAATCAAGGAGACGTTCCCACGACCATGGATATCGCCCTGACGGAATGGCGTCTGGAGCCTCCGTCGGGCGTCAAGGTGTCCGAGGTAGAACATGTCAAGACTACCTATCAGGACGGCTCGACAAATGAAATTGCCAGAGCCGACGGCTTGGCGGAATAGACGCCGTGCCTAGGCAGCACATTCAAAAGTAGCGGTGGTCCTACAAGGTCTGTTCGTTCAGGAAGACCAAAGTGTTCTTATTTGAAAGCTCGGGAAAGTGACGATAACCAACGTCAAACGCGGTGAGCCCGCTTACATCCTCGAGCTTGTTTTCTGCCATCCAGCGCACCATGGAACCACGTGCCTTTTTGCTGGCGGTCGAGCGCTGGATGGGCTTGCCGTTGCGGATGCCTTCGCCAAAGAGGCACGTGACGACCGTGGCGTCGCCCGCGAGATGGGGCAGAACGGCTTTGGCGTACTCTACGCTGGCGAGGTTGACGATCGTGGTGTTTGAGCCTGCCGGGGCGATAGCCCGCGCGAGCTTGTCGCTCCAAAACGCATAGAGGTCTCGGGCATCGTCAACGGCGAGCTTCGCGCCCATCTCCAGCCGATATGGTTCGACGGCATGAAAGGGGCGAACGCACCCGTAGAGGCCAGAGAGGATCCACAGGTGGCTTTGCAGCCATGCGAGCTGCGCGGAATCCATCACCTCGGGTGCCATGCTCTGGTATTGAATGCCGTGATAGGACATGACGGCAGGGGAGAGGTGGCGGGCGAGTGCGGGATTGTCGAGATCGCTGTTATTCAGGATGGGCCGGAACTCATGCAGGGTGTTGAGGCAAGGCCCCAGCAGTTTATCACTCACGTTCCAGAGCGCCTGCAGGCCGCCGCTGCCTTCATTCCGCTCGATATCTAGCAGTGCGCGGTGGAGGTGAGCCGTCTCGTGCGCAAAAGGTGGAATGCCCAGGACTTCAAAAGCATCTTGGGCCGCACGCATCTGCTTGGCGGGCGAAATGATGACCTGCAGCATGGACTCTCCTCTGCCAAAAAGGAAGTTGCGGTGGAATACGGTCTGTTTTGGCCGTTTATGGGCCAGTTTAGTCCGTATTTCACCGCAACTGATGAAGGGTTGGTTAGGCGCGCTCGATGAAGGCCTTGTAGCCGCGATAGGCCTCGTAGATGTCGGCCTTGTTGGCGACCTCCCACAGGGCGTGCATGGACAGGACGGCAACACCGGAGTCGATGACGTTCATGCCGTACTTGGCCATGATGTAGGCGATGGTGCCACCGCCGCCCGCGTTGACGCGGCCGAGCTCACAGGTCTGGAAGTCCACGCCGGCCTCGTCCATGATGTCGCGGATGAGGGCCACATACTCGGCGTCGGCGTCGTTTGAGCCACCCTTGCCGCGGCTGCCCGTGTACTTGTTAAAGCACAGGCCGCGACCCATAAAGGCTGCGTTCTTGGTTTCGAACTTGCCGGCGTAGCCCGGGTCGAAGCCGGCGGACACGTCAGAGGAGAGCATACGGCTGTGGGCGAGTGCACGGCGCAGGGCCAGCGGGCTATCCTCGCCGGCGAGCGTCATGATCTCGGCGACGGTGTTCTCGAAGAAACGGCTCGTCATGCCGGTGGCACCCACGGAACCGATCTCCTCCTTGTCGACGATGAGTGTGATGCTCGTGCGCTCCACGTTGGCGACGTTGATCTGGGCGAGCATGGACGGATAGGCGCAGACACGGTCGTCGTGGCCATAGCCCAGAATCATGGAGCGGTCGAGGCCCATGTCGCGGGCCGGGCCGGCGGGCACGACCTCAATCTCGGCGGAGAGGAAGTCCTCCTCCTCGACGGCGTACTGCTCCTTGAGGATGTCCAGGAACATCTGCTTGACGGGCTCCTTGGGGGCGTCCTTGTCGTCCTCGTCAAACTTGACGGGACGGCCGCCCACGATCACGTCGAGGATCTCGGCGTCGACGGCGTCCTTGGCGGGCTTGGCCATCTGCTCGCTCGAGAGGTGGATCAGCAGGTCGGAGATGGTAAAGACCGGGTCGTCGGCCTTGTCACCGATGTTGATGTCGACGGTGGTGCCATCCTTTTTGCAGATGACGCCTACGAGTGCGAGCGGGGAAGCGACCCAGTGGTAGCTCTTGACGCCGCCATAGTAGTGCGTGTCGAGATAGGCCATGTCGCCGGCCTCGAAGGCGGGGTTTTGCTTGAGGTCCAGGCGCGGCGAGTCCACGTGGGCGCCCAGGATGTTAAAGCCCTGCTCGAGCGGGGCGGTGCCCAGGTTGACGAGCATGAGGTCCTTGCCGTGATTGGCGGCGTACACCTTGTCGCCGGCCTTGAGCGCGCGGCCCTCGGCAATCACGGTCTCCAGATTGACGTAGCCCGCCTCCTCGGCCATCTTGATACCGGTCTTGACGCACAGGCGCTCGGTCTTGTTCTCGCTCAAAAACTGCTTATAGCCGCGGCAAAGCTCCTCGAGCTCCTCGATCTGCTGTGGCGTGTACTTTTTCCATGCGCAGGGACGCTCCATGACGCAGGCTCCTTTCGGATCGATCGTGCTGGTTGATGTACCGTGAGCCATCGTATCACGCTCGGGCCCGCGACGGCAGGGAAGCCTGATGTGCGGTGGCCGTGGGGCGGGGAGCGTGTAAACTGGAGTGAGCAAACCGTGCCCAGCCCAAAGCGAGGTATTCAATATGTCTGACAAGCGCCGTACCTTTGCCGTCATCGACGGCAACTCGCTCATGCACCGCGCCTTCCACGCCGTGCCGCCCACCATGAACGCGCCGGACGGTCGTCCCACCAACGCGATCTTTGGCTTTTTGAATATGTTCCTCAAGATGATCGATGCCTTTAACCCCGACGGTGTGGTCGTGGCATTTGATAAGGGCAAGCCGCGCGTGCGCATGGAGATGCTGCCGCAGTACAAGGCTCAGCGCCCGCCCATGGACCCCGATCTGCACGCACAGTTTCCCATGATTAAGGAGCTGCTCGCTGCGCTCAACGTGCCGATTTTGCAGTCCGAGGGCTGGGAAGGTGACGATATCCTGGGCACCATGGCGCGCCTGGGCGAGGAAGCCGGCTGCGACATGCTGCTGGTGACCGGCGACCGCGACATGTATCAGCTCGTGACCGAGCACGTCAACGTGGTCTCGACCCGCAAAGGCCTGTCCGACGTGGCGATTATGACGCCCGAGAGCGTGGACGACCTGTATCACGGCATTACACCGGCGCTCGTGCCCGATTTTTACGGCCTGAAGGGCGATACTTCCGACAACATTCCCGGCGTGCCGGGCATCGGCCCCAAAAAGGCGAGCGCGCTCATCGCTCAGTACGGCAGCTTGGACGAGGTCATCGCACATGCCGACGAGGTCAAGGGCAAGATGGGCGAGAACCTGCGCGCGCATATCGACGACGCGCTGCTGAGCCGCAAGGTCGCAACCATTCGTACCGATGCGCCTGTCGAGCTCGACTTTGATGCGACGTCCTTCCCGGCGTTTTCTGCCGACGAGGTGTCCGCTGCGCTGGGCACGCTCGGCATTACGGCCATGCAGAACCGTTTTTTGGCGCTGATTGGCGGCGAGGGCGGGGCTGCGGCCGCTGCTAGCACGTTTGAGATGCCCACGATTGAGCGCACCGCTGCCGGCGATGCCGAGGCGCTTGCTGCCGTGGCGTCCGAGGTTGTCCGTGCGATCGAGGCGGGCGAGTGGGTCGCCGCCGTGGTGGACGATGACAAGGAGGAAGGCGCACTTTTTGGCCTGACGCGCACGCTGTGGCTGGCGACGTCCAAGGGGTTGCTTGCGCTCGAGGAGGGCGACGGCGGTGCGTCTGCCGTGGTCGATGGCTTCAACGTTGCCCACGGCGTGGTCGCCGGCGTGCTCGCGCGCCTGTTTATGGAGGGCCGCGTGGCGAGCCCGGACATGAAGGCGCTGCTGCACGAGCTTTCGCCCATCGATTCCTCTGAGCCCGAGCTCATGGATCCGCTGGCCGTCGATTCCACGCGCATCTTCGATACTGTGGTCGCCGCCTATCTGTTGGATTCCGACCGCTCCGAGTTTGATGAGGCGTATCTGGCCGATACCTATCTGCAGATGACGCTGCCTGCGGCGCGCGGCGCGGAGGGTGCTGGCGAGGACGCTCCTGCCCCTGCTGCCCGCACTGCGGCCCTGACGCTGGCGCTCGTGGCGCCGCTGCGCGACCGCATGGCCCGCGAGAACGCCGCCAACGTGTTCGATGGCATCGAGATGCCGCTCGTGCCGGTGCTTGCCAAGATGGAGCGCGCGGGCATGCTCGTGGACCCCGACCGCCTGCATAGTCTGTCCGAGGGTCTGGCGACCCAGATTGCCGAGATCGAGCGGAGCATTCGCGATCTGGCCGGCGACGAGACCTTTAACATCGGCAGTCCCATGCAGCTCTCGCACGTGCTCTTTGACGTGATGGGCCTTCCGACCAAGGGCCTCAAAAAGACCAAGCGCGGCTATTATTCGACCAACGCCAAGGTGCTGAGCGACCTTGCCCGTGACCACGAAATCGTGCGTCTGATCTTGGACTGGCGTGAGAAGTCCAAGATCAAGTCCACCTATCTGGACACGCTGGGCCCGTTGCGTCGTGGTGACGGTCGCGTGCACACCACGTACAACCAGACCATCACGGCGACGGGTCGTCTGTCCTCGAGTGACCCGAACCTTCAGAACATCCCGACGCGCTCGGAGCTGGGCCGTACTGTCAAGACGGCGTTTTCGGCAGGCGAGGGAAGCGTCTTTTTGGCGGTGGACTACTCGCAGATCGAGCTGCGTCTGCTGGCGCATCTCTCGGGTGACGAGCATCTGGTGCGCGCCTTTAACGAGGGCGAGGACTTCCATGCCGAGACGGCCGCGCGCGTGTTTGGCGTGCCGGTGTCCGAGGTGACGCCCGACCTGCGCAGCCGCGCCAAGGCCGTGAACTTTGGCATCGTGTATGGTCAGCAGGCTTACGGCCTATCGCAGTCGCTGCATATCTCGATGGCCGAGGCACGCGACATGATCGACCGCTACTACGAGGCATACCCGGGCGTGCGTACGTTCCTCGACAACGTGGTGGCGCGTGCCAAGCAGACGGGCTATGCCGAGACCATGTACGGCCGCCGTCGCCATATTCCTGAGCTCAAGGCCAAAAACCCGCAGCTCCGCGGCTTTGGTGAGCGCACGGCCATGAACCACCCCATGCAGGGCACCGCCGCCGACATCATCAAGATCGCCATGGCCCGCGTAAGCCGCCGCCTGGAAGAAGAGGGCTTTGCTGCCCACATGATTCTGCAGGTACACGACGAACTGGACTTTGAGTGCCCCGTCGACGAAGTCGAGCGCCTCACCGCCATGGTCCGCGACGTCATGGAACACGTAGTAGACCTCCGCGTCCCCCTAATCGCCGAAGCCAGCACCGGCATAACCTGGGCCGACGCCAAGTAGCGAGCGACGAGCTTGCGGGCGATGACCATGGGTGCGACGCTTCTGGCCGCCCGATGGTCGCAGGTCGCCAATGCCGACGCCGCGGAACGTTTTCAGGCTTGGATGCGTCCCGCGGCGTCTTTCTGTGCGGTTAGCAGCTCCTGCGGCGCACGAGCTCTACGGGGGCCACGGTCTCCATGGCGGGGGTGCGGCCTGCGATGAGGTCGAGGAGCGCCTTGCAACCCTCTTGTGCCATGAGCTCGGGGTGGCGCTGAACCGTGGTGATCTGCGGCGTGGTGAGCTTGGAGTAGATGGAGTCATCGTAGCCCACGATCTTGATGTCTCCGGGCACGTTGAGACCTGCTGCCTGCACGGCGCGCAGCGCTCCTGCGGCCGAATGGTCGCTTGTGGCAAAGATGCCGTCGAGCGGCATGCCCGCATCGATCATTCCGGCAACGATATCCTGAGCCTCGTCCATGCTAGGACGCTGGCCGGTGACGTAGGCCATGTACTCGCGGCGAAGCGGCAGGCCATGATCGGCGAGCGCATGCATATAGCCCGTGAGGCGGTCGTTGCGGTCGTAGTCTGCGGTAAAGCTCGAGATGGTGAGGATGTTTTTGCAGTCGCGGTCAATGAGTGCGCTCGTTGCCAGGTAGGCGCCGCGTTCGTCATCGGTCCCCACGTGGGGGATGGCGAGGTCCGACTGCGGCATGCGGTCGATGCAGACCACGGGGATACCGCGCGTGACGATGTCGTCCGTGAGCTCACGCAGGCCCGAGATGCATATGATGCCGTCGGCCTGCTTGCTGGCAAGGCTATGGAAGTAATCGCGCTCGCGCTGCGGATCGTTGCCGCTGTTGCAGACAAAGACAGAGTACCCCTGCGCCGCAAGCGTGCGCTCTACGTGGTAGGCGATCTTGGAAAAGAAGTCGTTGGATATATCGGGCACGATCATGCCTATGGAGCGCGACTGCGCTTGGCGAAGCGTCTTGGCGGACTGGTTGGTAACGTAACCGTACTGGTCGATAACATCCTGCACGCGTTTGCGCGTGTCCTCGGAGAAACGGCCAACGTTGTTGACCACATGGCTCACGGTGGCTACGGAGACCCCGGCAAGTTGGGCGATTTCTTTCATTGAGAGCTGTTTTTGCGCCATGGGACCTCCAGCTTGGTTAACGCCTGCTGGTTAACAATTATAACGTCCTATTTGGTTAACACTTGATTATACGATTAACCATGAATTAGGTACCGTTCACGGAGTGAATAACTACCGCTTACCGATTCATACACTGGAATTTGGTAGATTCGCAGCTGGTTATACGATTAACCAAATGACGCTCTTGGACGAATTTGTGAGGGATCATCTATGCTTCTCTGCCCCAGTATGATGTGCGCCGATTACGGCGAGCTTGCCAACACGGTGCGCGAGCTCGACTCCGCGGGTGCCGATGTCTTTCACTGCGATGTGATGGACGGTAGCTTTGTACCTAACTTTGCGATGGGCCTCGAGGACATCAAGGCCGTGCGCGCTGCCACGCAAAAGCTCGTCGACGTGCATCTGATGATCGAGAACCCGGCGGCCAAGATCGACCTCTTTGCCGATGCTGGCGCTGATATCATCTACATTCATCCCGAGTCCGAGCGCTATGTGGTCAAGACGCTCGCCGCCATCAAAGCGCTCGGTTGCGCTGCGGGCATCGCCGTCAACCCTGATACCGCGGTGACCCTGCTCGAGGAGATTCTCAACCTCTGCGACTACGTGATGGTCATGACGGTCAATCCCGGTTTTGCCGGGCAGGCGTTTATCGAATTCACTAAAAAGAAGATTGAACAGCTTGCGGCTCTCAAGGATGAGTACGGCTTCAAGATCATGATCGACGGCGCCTGCTCGCCCGCGCGCGTCAAGGAACTCTCGGCCATCGGTGCCGACGGCTTCATCTTGGGCACGAGCGCATTGTTTGGCAAGGACATGACCTATGCGGAAGCGCTTGAGAAGCTGCGTCAGGGAGAGGAGTACTAACCGCGGCAGGCCAGAGGATGTCAGTTAATAGCAAAGAGCCATGTGGCTCGATCGAAAGGAACCTGTAAATGAAGATCGCAATCGGTAACGACCACGTGGCCGTCGAGCTCAAGAACATCATCAAGGAGCACCTGGAGGAGCGCGGCTACGAGGTCGTGGACTTTGGCACCAACTCCACCGAGCGTTTTGACTATCCCATCAGCGGCTACAAGGTCGGCTGCGCCGTGGCGGCAGGGGAGTGCGATCTGGGCGTTCTTATCTGTGGCACGGGCGTGGGCATCAGTCTGGCAGCCAACGCGGTTGAGGGCGTGCGCGCCGTGGTATGCTCCGAGCCCTATTCGGCCAAACTCAGCCGCGAGCACAACAACACCAACATCGTGGCCTTCGGTGCCCGCGTGGTGGGCTCCGAGCTCGCAAAGATGATCGTGGACGAATGGCTCGACGCCAAGTTCGAAGGCGGTCGTCACCAGCGCCGCATCGACATGATCGCCAAGATCAAAGAGACGCAGCAGCTCGAAGCGGCTGAAGCCTAGCCAAATTGACCGTACAGAAAAAGGGCTCGTATCAACGATGAGCCCTTTTCAATTCAAACAATTCAGCCAAGTATCTAGGCGCCAAGACGCCATCCAGGCGGCAAGCAAGTAGCCCAAGGACCTGGCCGGGCGAGTCGGGTAAGTTTTTCGTAGATTCCGCACGAGCCGGAAAGCACCAAATGTGCTTTCCGAGCGAGCCCAGGACCTGACCGAACGAAAAACTTACCCGCGTCGCCCGGCCAGGTCCGACAAGCTACGTTAACGAGCCGCCAAGATGGCGTCGATGAGCGTCAGTACGCCCCCGTCGTTGTTGCTCGGAATGCGCCACTTGGCATGCGCGTTCATGTGCTCCTCGGCATTGTCCACGATAAAGCTATGCCCGACGCGCTCCAGCATGGGGATGTCGTTGTACGTATCGCCCACGGCGGCGGCATCATCGATATCAATGCCCAGCTGCTCGCACAGGTGCGCGACGCCCGACCCCTTGTCGACGCCCAGATTCATAAAGTCGATCCACTCGCGGCCCGCATTGGTAACGTAGAGCTGGTCCGAGAACGCGGGGTTATAGTCCTCGCGAAATGCGGGCTCGGCATCGTAGGCGGGGAAGAAGATCGAGATCTTGTTGGACTCGATGTCAAGGCCCTCAAAGGTATCGACGTAGTTAATGGCAGAATAGTATACGCTGATCTCGTCATGGTACTTGTGGTCGCGCGCCAAAACGTAAGCATCGTCATAGCAGCACAGGACGGGAACGGCGCGCGGATCCTGCGCGGCATGCGCCAGGACCTTGTGATAGAGCGCAGTATCGATATTGCTCTTATAGATATAGTTGCCACGATAGATCACGCACGCTCCGTTATCGGGACAAAAAGCGAGGCGGTTCTTAATGCCCTCGAACATTTCCTCGAGCTTGGGGGCGGGACGTCCGCTGGCGGGGCAGAATACGATGCCCGCGTCGGCGAGCTTGTCCAGGCGCTCATCAAGACCCTGGGGCAGCACACGCTCGTCGGTCAGCAGCGTCTTGTCCATATCGACGGCGAGAATCTTAATGTTGCCGATGTTGGCGTCCGATTCGTAAGTTTGCATAAAAATGCGCCTTTCGTTTCGAGATTGTTTCAGACGTTATAACCATCAACTAGTAGTCGAGCGTATTTTCGCAGGAATGGTGCGTATTTGCACTGCAATTCACAAACTAATGAAAAAACTTTTCAGAAATTTGAATTTGTCGCTTGCGCAGCGTGCACTTTATCGTAATATAGCGAACATCGAAAACGGAGACGGCAAAAGAGCCGTTTACCGAGGAAAAGGTACCGTTTGCGATATTTGAATTGCGTCCGGCGATACGTGAAAGGAGAGGCAGATGCAGTTCGTAAAGATCATCACCACTGCAGACAATGCCATCCGACGCCAGCGCGCAATTTCCCGACGACGATAACAATCGTCTCTGTCCGCATGGGGCGCAATGCCTCAACAGAGTCATTTTGAGGTCGTTGGGTTTAAGCACGACATAGCCGTATGTTTCTAGGGCATGCCTGTGATGCATTCTGCTGAATAACCTGATATTGCACGGTTTTTGACCTCAAGGTGACTTGCAACTGACCGATGTTCTAACTAGCTACCAAGGGCGAAAGGAAACAGCCATGAGCAAGGAAAAAGTCGTTCTCGCATATTCCGGTGGTCTTGATACATCCGTATGTGTCAAGTGGCTCCAGGACGAGAAGAATCTCGATGTCGTTTGTGTCTGCGGCAACGTGGGCCAGGAAGAGACCGGGCTGGATGCCAAGAAGCAGAAGGCGCTCGACTTGGGCGTTCTCGATTGCCAGGTGCTCGACCTGCGCGACGAGTTCTCCGATGAGTTCCTGACCAAAGCCATCGCAGCAAACTCCATGTACGAGAACAAGTATCCGCTGCTCTCCGCCCTGTCTCGCCCGCTGCTTGCCAAGAAGCTTGTTGAGGTCGCCCACGAGTTTGGCGCGACCTACGTCGCCCACGGCTGCACCGGCAAGGGTAACGACCAGGTCCGTTTTGAGGCCGCCGTCAAGGCCCTCGACCCCGAGCTCAAAGTTATCGCCCCGGTTCGCGAGTGGGACCTGAAGTGCCGTCCCGACGAGGTCGCCTATGCCCACGCCCACAACGTGCCGGTTCCCGAGGGTGCCAACGACAACCCCTACTCCATCGACGACAACCTGTGGGGTCGTGCCATTGAGTGCGGCCACCTGGAGGATCCCTGGAACGAGCCGCTCGACGACGCTTGGGTTATGACCAAGAACCCTGAGGACACGCCGGACACCCCGACCTACACCGAGATTGAGTTTGAGGCCGGCAAGCCCGTCGCCGTCGACGGCAAGAAGATGAAGCTCTCCGAGATCGTCATCGCCCTCAACAAGATCTCCGGCGATAATGGCTTTGGCCGCCTCGATCTGGTCGAGGATCGTCTGGTGGGCCTCAAGAGCCGTGAGTGCTATGAGGTTCCCGGAGCCCTGACGCTCATCACCGCTCACAAGGCGCTCGAGGACATCTGCGTCGAGGGCGACCTGCTCAAGACTAAGATTAAGCTCGAGCAGGATTGGGCCACCGCCGTGTACAACGGCCAGTGGTACAGCCCGCTCAAAAACGCGCTCGATGCCTTTATGGCCGATACCCAGAAGTTCGTGACCGGCACCGTCCGTCTGAAGTTCTTTAAGGGCAACTGCCATGTCGTCGGCCGCAAGAGCCCCTTCAGCCTCTACGACTACGGTCTGGCTACCTACGACCGCGACACCACGTTTGACGAGAAGGCCAGCGCCGGCTTTATTGAGATCGATACGCTGTCGCTCAAGACGTGGGCAAAGGTCCAGGGCCCCAGCTCTGCTGCCGCCCAGGCCTAGCGCCTCCTTCCCTTGGTATCCGCGCGGCCCATCCGCGTGATACATAACGGGCGCACGGGGTCCCTACCTTTCGTTATGCTTGCTGACACTTCTTAACATCGGTGGCCCCTACGTTCCGCCCGCATATATGATGCCGCGTCTGCGGCTGAGTCCGAGCCCCGCCGGGGTTGTCCGGCGGGGCTCCTTCTATCAATTTGGCGACTCTGCGCCTATATATATGAGGAGTATCCATTATGTTCAATGCTATCGCGCATGCTTTACTTGCCCTCGCGCCCGAGTTCGATGCTGCAAGGGTCGAGGACGTCCCTATGAGCCTGAAGGCCTGGATCGATGGTTCGCAGGGCAACATCCGGAGGGAGACGTTGGGCGCCAAGTGCATGGCGCGTCACTTCTTTGCAAATTAGCTACATGGCTCCGCACACGGTGGGGAATGTGTAAAACTAGCGGTTGAAAAATCGCTTTAGCGATATGGCGCATTGCTTTGGGCGCTTGTTTTGGTATTTGGAGAAAGGGGACGGTTCCATGGCTCTTTGGGGCGGTCGTTTTGAGGCGGGCGTGGCCGAGGTCACGCAGGAGTTTGGCGCGTCGCTGCCGGTCGACAAACATCTCTATAAGCAGGATATCGCCGGCTCTAAGGCGCATGCCAAAATGCTGGCGGCCCTGGGCATCATCAGTGCCGAGGACGAGCAGGCGATTGCCAAGGGCCTGACCGGAATCGAACAGGATATCGATGCCGGCAACTTTACCTTCGACATCAACGACGAAGACATTCATATGTCCATCGAGAGCGAGCTGACGCGCCGCATCGGCGAGGCCGGTAAGCGCTTGCATACCGGGCGTTCGCGTAACGACCAGGTGGCGACCGATACGCGCCTCGGCGTCAAGGCGCTGGCCAAGGAGCTCATGGAGGCCAATCTTGAGCTGCGCCATGTGCTGGTGGATGCGGCCAAGAAGTACGATAAGGTGATTCTGCCTGGCTACACGCACATGCAGCATGCTCAGCCCGTGCTGCTGTCGCATCATCTGCTGGCGTATTCCTGGATGTTCGCGCGCGACTTTACACGGCTGAAGGCCGCCTTCGATGCCGCCGACAACTGTCCGCTGGGTGCTGCCGCGCTTGCCGGTACGAGCTATCCGCTCGATCGTCAGATGACGGCTGCCGCGCTTGGCTTTGCGGGCGTGATTCCCAACTCGCTCGATGCGGTTTCCGACCGCGATTTCCTGCTCGATCTGCATTACGCCGGCTCCGTCATGGCCATGCACCTGTCGCGTCTTTCCGAGGAGATCGTGCTGTGGTCGAGCTCCGAGTTCGGTTTCATCACGCTGTCCGATTCGTACTCCACCGGCTCGTCCATCATGCCGCAGAAGAAGAATCCCGACTTTGCCGAGCTTATCCGCGGCAAGAGCGGCCGTGTGTATGGCAACCTGGTGCAGCTGCTCGTGACCATGAAGGGCCTGCCGCTCGCTTATAACAAGGACTTGCAGGAGGACAAGGAGGGCGCGCTCGATACCGCTCACACGCTCATGCAGTGCCTGTCCGTTATGGCCGGAATGATTTCGACCTGGACCGTCAACGAGGATGCCATGGCGCGCGAGTGCGGCGTGGGGCACCTTGCCGCCACCGATGTTGCCGATTATCTGGCAAAGCGCGGTCTACCGTTCCGCGAGGCACATGCCGTGGTGGGGCACCTGGTCCTGATGTGTGAGAAGCGCGGCTGCAATCTTGAGGACCTGCCGTTTGAGGTGTTCCAGGAGGCAAGCCCGCTCTTTGAGCGCGATATTACCGAGGCGCTCGATATCCCGTCGATTGTCGCCGCGCGCACGACCGAGGGCGGTACCGCCCCTGCCGCCGTTGCCGTGCAGCTGCAGCGTGCCGAGGCGCAGCTCGTGGCCGACGAAGGCGTGTTTGGATCGCTAACCAAGGTTGTCGAGATGGGTCACGGGGCAAAGTAGAGGTTTGGCTGAAGACGTATTGTCCATTTATTGATAAATCGTTTTAGCTTTACGGGCGTCTGCTGATGCGGGCGCCCCTATTTTGCTGCTATGGGGGAGGGGCTTGTCGAGAACTTCTGTAGGACCTTTGGGCAGGTTGTGAAGGGGGTACGTTCGCGGGTGGCAACCGACCGCCCGCTCTGTTCCATGTGGTTGATGAGCGGTCGGATGGTACTCTAATCGGGCTTCGAAACAGAAGTGACACATATGGAGCGCTTTAATAAATTGCAGCGTTTCAATAAACAGCTTTTTGTTTAACTGCAGCTAAAACTCTGTTACGATGCAGTTCAGGCGGGTGCCGGAATGGGACTTGGGCACGCGCGAACCTACTTGAAAGGCTACCTTATGGCTATCGAGAAGACCTTCATCATGATTAAGCCCGACGCGGTGCGCGATCGCAAGATCGGCGAGATCGTTGCTCGTATTGAGCGTAGCGGCCTTGTCATCGAGCGCATGGAGATGACCACGCTCGAGCGCGCTACCGTCGAGGAGCACTATGCCCATCTGGCCGACAAGCCCTTCTTTGGCGGTCTCTGCGACTTTATGACGAGCGGTCCGGTCGTCAAGATGGTCGTTTCCGGTCTCTCCGCTGTTTCCAAGATGCGCACCCTTATGGGCGCTACCAACCCGCTTGATGCTGCGCCCGGCACCATTCGCGGCGACTTCGCTGTCGATGTCAACGCCAACGTGATCCACGGCTCCGACTGCCTGGAGAACGCCGAGATCGAGATCAAGCGCTTCTTTGGCTAAACCAGCTTTGACTCCTTAAAGCTGTTAGCGTGTGGCTTGGGCGCCGCGGAATTCCAACCGCGGCGCCCTTTTATTCCGGTAGATTTTTGGTAAACGCATAGAAAACTACTAAAGAGCCCCCGTCCGGATGTTTCTTCCGGGCGGGGGCTGGCGCTAGCGTATGGCTTTGTAAGTCTTTAGGCCTCGTCGACGATCTTAAGGCCGCGCGTGTGGTCGATCTCGTTGAGGAGGTTAACGCGACGCTCGTGGCGGCCGCCCTCGAACTCGGCGTTGAGCCACTCGTCGACGATCATCTTGGCGAGCTCGGAGCCAACGACGCGGGCGCCAAAGGCGAGCACGTTGGTGTTGTTGTGCATGCGCGAGAGCTTGGCGCTGAAGGGCTCGGAGCACACGACGGCGCGTACGCCCTCGACCTTGTTGGCAGCCAGGCTGATCCCGACGCCGGTGCCGCAGATCAGGATACCCAGGTCAACGTCGCCGTTGGCAACGGCCTTGCCCACTTTGTAACCGGCGATGGGGTAGTCGAAGCTCTCGGAGGTGTCGGTGCCAAAGTTCACGACCTCGCAGCCGCGCTCCTTCAGGTGCTCGGAAATGATGTTCTTGAGCTCGACGGCGGCGTGGTCGTTACCGATACCGATCTTCATGGATGGTTCCTCTCTGGTCTGTGCGGCGCAAATGCTAAAGGTGTTTACCGCGTTCGACTGCATGATAGCGCGACTTTTGCGTAAACGCTCGGGCGTTTTTTGGTCAAACGCTTTAGCAGGCAACAAGACTAGCTTTTCATGAATGAATGCCGTCAGATTGCGCTTGAACGCCGTCCGCCGGAACCGTGGTTGCGGTTTTTGATGCATTGTTATCAAATAAAGGAGCCAACTTTTTTGAGAGTCCAGCCCGTTATGCAAGCAGGAGATACCTATGCCTACCGATTCCATCCGTGATGCCGCGTTTTGCGATGTTTTGAACCGCGAGCTTGTCTGTGCGCTCGGCTGCACCGAGCCCATTGCCGTTGCCTATGCGGCGGCGCTGGCGAGCCAGACGCTCGGTTGCGAGCCCGAACACATGGATGTTGCCTGCTCGGGCAACATCATTAAGAACGTTAAGAGCGTGACCGTGCCCAACTCGGGCGGTATGCACGGTATTGAGGCCGCGGCCGTGCTGGGTGCCGTAGGCGGTGACGCCAAGAGCGCGCTCGAGGTGCTCGAGAGTGTTGGCGATGAAGACCGCGCTCGCGTGACCGAGCTGCTCTCCGATGCCGACTACTGCGACGTGTCGCTTGTCGAGGGTGTGCCCAACCTCTACATTAAGGTGACTGCCACGGCCGGAGGTCATACTGCGGTCGTCGAGATCACCGACCATCACACCAATGTTACGTGCCATACGCTCGATGGCATTCCGGTGTGCGGCAAGTCGGCGGGGGAGTGCGCTGCCTGCGCCGAGCGCGTCGTGGCCGAGCGTGCCGCCGATAACGCCGATACGCCCATGTCGATTGAGTCCATCATTGACTTTATCGAGGACGGCGACATCGAGGGCGCCCGCGCTGCCGTTGAGCGTCAGATTGAGCTGAACGGCGCTATTAGTGCCGAGGGCCTGGCGCACTCTTGGGGTGCCGAGGTGGGCCGTACGCTGCTGGGCGCTCGCGCCGACGACGTTGCCTGTCGTGCGCGTGCGCGTGCGGCCGCCGGGTCTGACGCCCGTATGAACGGCTGTGCGCTGCCAGTCGCCATTGTGTGCGGCTCGGGCAACCAGGGTATTACCTGTGCGTTGCCCGTTATGGAATATGCCGACTACCTGCGCTGCGACCACGATCGCTTGGTGCGTGCCGTGATACTGTCCGACCTTATTGCCGTGCACATTAAGAGCTATATTGGTGCGCTCTCGGCGTTTTGCGGTGCTATTTGCGCTGCGTGCGGTGCCGGTGCTGCGATTACCTGGCTGTGCGGTGGCACACGCGAGCAGATCGGTGCGACGGTCTCCAATACGCTCGGTAACGTGGGCGGCATCGTGTGCGATGGCGCCAAGGCAAGCTGCGCCGCTAAGATTTCCGCTGCCGTTGATGCGGCAATTCTGGGCCACGATATGGCCATGCAGGGCCGCGGCTTCCGTGCCGGCGAGGGCCTGATTCAGGATACGGTGGAAGAGACGATCGCCAGCATGGGCTATGTGGGCCGCGTTGGCATGAAGGATACCGACGTCGAGATCCTCAACATCATGATCGGCAAGACTCGAGTCTGTTAGGACAATTCTTCCGCTACTTGGTGTTCGTAGAAGGCTTCTACTACGGCGTTAAAGTCGCGGGCGAAGCCTTCCATGGTTCCGCGCCAGGTGACTCGGTTGGGCTTGCCCTGGCCTACATAGGCAGTCTGAATGCCGCAGGCGGGGCTAGGGAAGTCGCGTTTGGGATCGTTGCCCACCATAAGGACCTCGAGCGGTTCGAGCCCCATCACCTGAAGCTGCTCTAGATAGTAGGTGGCATCAGGCTTGCAGCGGGTGGCGTTTCCCATGTGCGTGACGAGCTCAAAGGGGGCGTCGGCCAGGTCGCCCCAACCCATGCGGCACTCGATGGCCCCCTGCGGAAAGCTGGGGTTGGTAAAGAGCGCGCAGCGCAGCCCTGCGTCCTGTACGGCCTGGAGCGCGGCGTGTGCGCCCGGCATGGCATGGGCGTTGATGAGTTCGTCATTCTTGTACGGAAGAACTTCGCGGTCGTAGTAGGTAAACGCCTCGTAGATAAGTGGGTCCGAGAGGCAAATCCCGCATCGGCGCTCGACCTCTTCTTGGTAAAACTCAAGATTGGTGCGGTTGTCCGTGCCGCTGCGGCGATTGGCGTTGAGGTCGACCAGGATGGTGCCGAGGCGTGCCATCGTGCCACCGCGGCTGCGGCGCCCGATATCCGCGAGCATCGAAGAGACATCCTTAAAATAGCGAAGGATGAACGCGTTGAGGTTGATGCTAAGAAGCGTTTCGTCCATATCGAAAACGACTGCTTTGAGCACGCGGGCACCTTTCTCGAAAAATCGATCTAGAATCGTTGGCTCCGGATACTTTACCCCAAAGCCGAATGCCTGGCTGGTTATCGTCAAGTTGCGGAGACGTGTGTTCATAAGATTACGAAAAAGTCTCCACACGAGTAAAAAATCGCAGTTCACGCTTGAAATCGAACTCATTTCCCCGTAACCTATACGAACGTGATTGCATAAGCGTCACATTAGTATCTGTCGGCTCCCGAGTGTTCCTAAACGTTGTGTGCTTGTCGCACCCTTCTGTAGGTCCTAGCAATCGGGGCCCCGTAGTTCGAAAGGGGTCCACCTTTGAGTGAGATTCAGAACTCGTCCATTTTCTCTCTTGACGATGTCAACGAGGAGGAGATGAACAGCCTCATCGACGGTACGATTACCGACTTTGATGAGGGCGATCTCGTTAACGGCACTGTCGTTAAGATCGAGCATGACGAGGTGCTCGTTGACATCGGATTCAAGTCCGAGGGCGTTATCCCGGTCCGCGAGCTGTCCATCCGCAAGGACGCTAACCCTGCAGACATCGTTGCACTCGGTGATCCCATCGAGGCTCTGGTTCTCCAGAAGGAGGACAAGGACGGTCGTCTGGTCCTGTCCAAGAAGCGTGCCGAGTACGAGCGTGCTTGGAACCGCATCGAGGAGAAGTTCAACTCCGGCGAGAACGTCGAGGGCGAGGTTATCGAGGTTGTCAAGGGCGGCCTGATCCTCGACATCGGCCTGCGTGGCTTCCTGCCCGCTTCCCTCGTCGACCTCCGTCGCGTCAAGGACCTCACCTCCTACATGGGCACCCGCATCGAGGCCCGCGTCATCGAGATGGACCGCAACCGCAACAACGTTGTCCTCTCCCGTCGCGTCGTGCTCGAGGAGTCCCGTAAGGCCGAGCGCTCCGAGATCCTGTCCAAGCTCAAGTCTGGCATGCGTCTCCAGGGCACCGTTTCCTCCATCGTCGACTTCGGCGCCTTCGTCGACCTCGGCGGTATCGACGGCCTCATCCACATCTCCGAGCTCTCCTGGAACCACGTCAACCATCCTTCCGAGGTTGTCAAGGTCGGCCAGGAGGTCGAGGTCGAGGTTCTCGACGTCGATCTCAACCGCGAGCGCATCTCCCTGGGTCTCAAGCAGACCACCGAGGATCCGTGGCGCGCACTGGTCAAGAAGTACCCCGTCGGCGCTATCGTCGAGGGCACTGTGACCAAGCTTGTCCCGTTCGGCGCTTTCGTCGATCTGGGCGAGGGCATCGAGGGCCTGGTGCACATCTCCGAGATGGCCAACAAGCACGTCGATCAGCCTTCTCAGGTCACCCATGTGGGCGACAAGGTTCAGGTCAAGGTCATGGAAATCGACCTCGACCGTCGTCGTATCTCCCTGTCCATGAAGTCTGCTGCTGAGACTCTGGGCGTCGAGATCGAGGTTACTCCGCTGCCTTCCGAGAAGAAGGACGAGGAGACCGATGCCGAGTAAATCGGTTTGACGATCACTTGTTTTAAGGGATCCGTCCGCAATGGACGGGTCCCTTTTTTGCATTTGCTGCTGAGGTGCGTGATGCTGCCCGTGCGCAATGCTGCCCGGGTTGTCTGTTTGCTATTGGGTTGTCGGTGCATGAAAAATGCCGACATCCCGCCTCGGGGAGGAGGCGGGAACACACTGAGTAGACGGAGGGGTGCGGAGCGCGGTCGCGTCTCGACTGACGACGTTGCCCATCGACAGGACCATTGTAACGCATGGCGGTTCTTGGTTTATCGTGTCGAGCGTTTGCGTTGTGCCATTGCCTGCGGTAACGGTGTGTTACACTCTTGCACTGCTGAGTGGGCCAGACGGTCGCGCGATGTGCTGCTTGCAGTACGCGTGAGGAAAGTCCGGGCTCCAGAGGGCGGGATGCCGGCTAACGGCCGGGCGGAGTGATCCGACGGAAAGCGCCGCAGAAAAGAAGACTCCCACCTGCGCCGCAAGGCGTAAAGGGAAAAGCTGAAACGGTGGTGTAAGAGACCACCAGCGTCGTGGCAACACGGCGGCTTGGCAAGCCCCATCCGGAGCAAGCGCGAATAGGAACGCTATGGGCCGGCCCGGTCCGCGTTCGGGTAGCGTGCGTGGAGCTGCACGGTAACGTGCAGACAAGATAAATGACCGTTCACGACAGAACCCGGCTTACAGGCTCACTCAGCTTTCTTGTTGACGCTGCGACGACGTCAGCTGGCCGATTTGGCGCTCATTCGTCGGTCGCCGCCATAAGGCGTGCTCCCTCCTCTTTCGGGCCAAATCGACTCAGCTGACGCCGTCTCGCTCATATGACCCAATCCGCTGTCAAGAGCCACAATGGCCCCGCCGACCGCTTGCAATCGGTCGGCGGGGCCTGCCGTTAACC
>UQHK01000009.1 GCA_900540855.1 uncultured Collinsella sp. | reverse complement strand
TAGAATGTGCACCAGAAAATGCCCTGGTAGCAGCAGTTATTAGTTTAGCGAGATCGATGCGGGGGCAAAGATAAATCGCGTGGGTAATGTCGACAATTAGGTGTAAATCGTTTTGCCAGTCGGTGAAAGGAGGAATGCAGGGTTATGCGTTAAGACGCGCTATCTTTGACACTCACGTTGCATATAGCTTCTGGGAATCTACTACCCGTTCCAGTTTGCTTCACCTTCCGCTCGCATCAGAGCGCGCCAAAGCTCACTGAGTCGCTAACTCGCTGTAATTAGCGAAGACGATCCCCCCCCCCTCTATCCTGGATAAGACATGTAAAACCGATTTTATTATTCAGACCCTGTTGTTTATATATTCGTCTGTTGCCCCATCTCGAGAAATGATTTTGCATGGGTGCCCAATCACAATCGAATGGCTTGGTACGTCGCAGTTAACATAAGTGTTCGGTGTAACGAGAACGTCGTTGCCTAAACGAACGCCACCAACAATAGTTGAGTTGACACCAAGCCAAACGCAATCGCCAAGAACAGGCGCACCTTTTCGTTTGCCGCGGTTTTCCCGACCAATTGTCACACCTTTGTGCATATTGCAGTTGCGACCGATAACGGCATTCGGGTTTACCGTAATGCCAAAAGCGTGACCCAGATACAAGCCTTCGCCAATCGAGGTGGCAGGCGCGATCTCGAGACCATATTTGCAAGCCATCCTCTTTCGAAAAAGATGCCATAAAGGATTGTGCGAATTCTGGCACTTTCGAAGTAGCCAAACAAACCTCAAAGCATGGTTTGAGAGAATAGACCCCCCCCCAAAGCGAATACGGTCACTGCTGTATACATTCGACATTGCTATCACCCAGCTAATTCCCGTAGAACTCGCGATACCACTTCGCGAATTCACGAAGACCGTCCTCGAGCGGCGTTGCGGGTTTGTAACCAAAATCGCGCTCCAAGGCGCCAGTATCCGCATAGGTTACAGGCACGTCACCAGGCTGCATAGGAACGAGCTGCTTATGCGCCTCGAAATCGTAATCGGCGGGGAGCACGCCCTCCTCAACCAGCACACGCTGCAGCGTATCAACGAAGATCAGCAAGTTCTCGGGATTCGAATTGCCGATGTTATACACGCGATGAGCGGCCATTGGCAAACCATCAACACCGATCTTGACCTCAGGAGCGCCGTCCATGACCCTGCGCACGCCCTCCACAATATCGTCCACGTACGTAAAGTCGCGCTTACAATCGCCCATGTTGAAAATCTTAATCGTATCGCCACGACGCAACTTCTCGGTGAAGCCGAAGTATGCCATGTCGGGCCTTCCCATGGGCCCATACACCGTAAAGAAGCGCAGGCCCGTGGCTGGGATGGAGTAAAGCTTGGAGTAGGCCGCGGCCATTAGCTCGTTGGACTTCTTTGTGGCGGCGTACAGGCTCACCGGAGAGTCTACACGGTCGTCCTCCGAGAAAGGCACTTTCTCGTTGCCGCCGTAGACGGAGGAAGAGCTCGCGTAGACAAGATGCTTCACCGGGTGGCGCCTGCAAGCCTCCAATATATTGAAGAACCCTACCAGGTTGCTGTCTATGTAGGCCTTGGGGTTCTCGATGGAGTATCGCACACCGGCCTGGGCGGCCAAGTTCACCACAACGTCGAAGCCGTTCTCAGCGAACAGGCGCTCTATCAACGCGGCATCGCACAGGTCGCCGCGCACGAAGGCGAAACGCCCCGCCTTGTCCACCTCCGCCAGCATTCGCAGGCGAGCCTCCTTGATGCCAGGGTCGTAGTAGCTGTTCACGTTGTCCAGACCGATGATCGCGTCGTCGGTGGTTTCGAGCAGCCGCTTCACCAGAAACGCCCCGATGAAGCCGGCGGCGCCAGTGACGAGGACTTTTCTATCCTGCATATATACCCCACTCTTTCGTTTTAAGGAAGTCCTGAGATGGAACTCCCAACAAGTTAATTACAGACCTCAAAACGTTTTAAAGCCGCCGCCCTTGACCAGCTTCAGCAGCACCCTCCTACTCTTGGGCAAAGCAAAGCAAATCGCGAAATAGACAACGACGCACCCTACAATGTCCAACCCGACGCCAAGCCAGTTGCTAGATGCGAGTCCATACGTCACCCATGCAAATGCGCACATCATCGATGTGCAGAAAATGGGCTCCTTGAGCGACAACATAGTGCGCCCAAACGAAAGGCCAACCACGAAATATGTGACCACTTGGTTGATAGCAATCAAAAGGATTCTCAATCCCGCATCAGCCCACACGACGGCATCGAACCCTTGCATAGCCGCCACGGTCATAAGCGGCGTCATCAACACGAGGTACATCACCTGCACAAGCGTAGACACGCGCGGTTTACCAAGAGAGCGATACATCTCGCTGCTGTAGTATGAGAGCAGCACCATCGGCCCCTGCACCAGCCCATACAACCCGAACATGAGCGTCGCCTCGCCCCACTGATCGCCGAGCAACAGGGCCACCAAAGGCTCGCGGAATACGAAGATACCCGCAGACAACGGCAACAGGAACAATGCCACCATGAACTGGAAGCGTCGCAGATAAGCAACGTATTCTTCCCGATCAAACTGAAGGCGCGAAAGTGACGAGAACAAGATGGGCGTCGTAGCGTTCGTGATAATCCCGAAGCACCCGCTCACAAAGGTGACTGGCGTCTTGTAATATCCCAACTCAGCCGCACCCAGGAAATGCCCCACGATAAAGGTGCCCGCCCAAGAGGAAAGCCATATGGTGAACGACTCCAAAAGCGTCCATCCGCTGAATGAGAACATAGCCTTCAGCATGTTGAAGGAGTAGAAAAAACGCGGCTTCCACTCAGACAGCAGAGTCAGCCCCACTGCATTTACAATATTCGCCGCCAAAGTGCCAACGATAAGTGACCAGTAACCAAATCCCATAAACGCCAGTACAAGCGTCGAGCCGAAGTTAAGTAAGGTCGACGTCAGTCTCACCGGCATAAGCGACTTGAAATCGAGATTACGGTGGAACAACGCCATCTGAATGCTCGAAAACGACGTCAACGGGAGAGAGAGGCAGGCCACGGCCAAGGGAAAGCCCAGCGACGGATTGCCCACGAAGGTGGCCACCGGATCGTTGAATATGGCAATGAGACACCACAGGACCACCGATATGCCGAAGTTCGTCCAAAAGGCCACGTTAGCGTTGGCATGCAGGTCTTTTTTGTCTCGGAAGCTGTGTTGCACCAGGTACTTCTGGAACCCGGCGTCCGCGAACATGTCGGCAAAGCTCACTACCATGGTGACGGTCGCCACCATGCCAAACGCCTCTGGCGCCAGCAGCCTCGCTAAGACGAGCTGCGAGATAGGCGAGATGATTTTGGCGATAATCTCGGTTGCCAGAGACCACTTTGCCGCGCTTGCCGACCTCGCCCGGAGGTCTTTTGTGTCGGACATACTAAACCTCCATGAAGAAACGCCGGAGCGCGCTTACTGGCTGATTATCCATGCGCACGCACTGAATGCAGCTTTCGTTTGCCATCATTCCTCGTTTTCACGTTGGGGCAAAGAAACCATTTGCCCCAACGTCCTCTCCGCCTCAGCGGGGCTGAAAGGCGTAAACCCGCCCCACGGGTAGAAAGTCAGCTCGCCGACGAGAACGCGCCCCTTGCAGATGAAGAGGTCGACCCTCAAGAAAGGTACACCGTCACTCAGTTTCCTTGATAGCTCGAGCATCTCGCTGAGCTGCTCCGGGGCAGGGATCGTCTCTTCGGAACTCGCGTATCCCATCGCCAAAGGCAGCAGATTCCACTCAGTGTCGTAGAAATCGTTGTACCTCTTCTCAGAATCGTTCTTGTCCCCGTGGCAATAAGAAATCAGCCGGGGTTCCCCGTCAAAGCAGAAGAAGTCGAACTCGTCGATGCCTTCCCAGTTATCGTCTTCATCACGGGCATTATCGCCCTCGCTCTCCAAGAACTCCTCGGCGAACACGACGGGCTTCACGTTCTTGTAAGGCCATTCCCTGCACCCGTAAAAATAATTCTGCTTCAAATGACCCCGAAAAAAGTCCTTGGCACTGTTGAGATCGAAGTGTCCCTTGTCAGTGCAGATGAGCACGCCGCCGCAGTCGTGATTCGTTTTGAGTACGAACTTCTCCGGTAGCCCACTCACATCGATGTCATCAGCGGAATTCCAGGCGCCCAACGTCTTGACCACGTGCTCGGAGCCCACACGCGAGGCAATGAGGTCCTTAGCGCGGTACTTGTCGACCATGGTCGTGTACGCAGGGTTGTGATCGTTAAGCTTCAGCCACTGCATCTTCTCAGTGAAGGTCACCGGCGAGTCTATGCTAGGCCACATGCCCAACTTGGCGCGATGCATCAATCGAAGGTGCGTCCTGTCGGAAACCCATTTCGTTAGACCCTTCGACGTAAAGGCACAGTAGGCCATCCACGGGTCACTTAGGTATTTTTTAATTTTGCTTTCCATATATACAATTTCCTTAAGTCCGAGCTTAAACAAAGCGTTTTACTTTTTAATTCTCTGCGCTACACATGGAACAAGCCCTGGGCGTATGCAAACCACCAACGTAGACTTTGCTCGTATATGCCCGAAACGGTTTCGGGCACTATTTACCCCATCCAGACGAACGAATAAGACTCGATACCAAGCCCGGTATGAAGCAGATAGGCATAAAAGGCGTAGAAAAGGAACCAGACAACTAGAAAACAGCCAAGACAAAAACGGGCTTTTATTTTCCGAGCGTCCTTCACGAAGCCTCCGAAAATCACGGGGCCTAATACGGTGAAGTAATAGGCTATGCGGCCGGCGTTGGCAATCACATAAGAGGACGCCGAAGCCAAAATGCCTAAAGCGTAAAACACGAGCGGCATCCGGTTGGCTTTGAGCCGCGACGTTCCGTCGCTCTCAACCGGGGCAACATTCGCAGTTTCGCGGCTGACGAAATATGCGATCGCGAGGACGGTCGCCTGCGCAAAAACCATCAACCCGATGCTCGATTCGTTCACGGAGTAACGCGCATACCGGTCGACGAGCTTAGAGCCCGCATAAGCTGCCAGGAACAGCAGGGCAACCGATGCAAGCATCTTCGCGGCGAACTGCGATCGGCTCTTGCTTTTGTTGGAAAATAGGTAGTAGATGAGGAATAGGACCCCTATCAGGGCGGACGCGTGCAAAAGAGCGCCAACAGCCCACCAAGCGCAAAAAAGCAACGGCTTATTCTGTTCTAAAAACCTGGTTGCGTAGAAAACCAGCGAGACTGCAATCATCTGGCACGTCAGACACATAGACAGCGGGAACACCGTTGCCGTATAGACGAACATCGCAAACGAGAGCGATGCCGTTCGTCTAAAATCCCAAAGCCTGAAAGCAAAAAAGGCGTTGGTGATCAGCGACTCGACGACGAGCAAGAACGAGTAATTGTTACAGATATGGAGCACCGCACTTGTGAAGACACCGTACGGAACGCTGAACGTATGGTTCCACATCGTGGTCCCATACGCGTAGAAGTACTCGATTCCCTCTTTATAACCCAGGGTATCCTGCCCAACCGCATACGACCTCAAGCCCCCGACGGCGGTAAGAAGAACCACGGCAGCGACCAGCCCAGCCTTACTTTTGCCGTTTTCCGACATGCGCGCAAGCGCCGCTGAAAGCAAAACGACAAGAAAGTAGAAAAGCGATGTTTCGATAAAGTTCATCCGAATACCAGCCTCACGAAACCGGGAAGCTCCGAATTGATTTCATAGCCCGAGCCTTTCAAATCCCTCGCACTGGCGCTTGACCCTATGCGATCCGCGGAGAGCGCGGCGTCGGCCCATTCGTCCAGAGCGTCGCCCAGACTTTTGTAAACGACGTTCTCGCAAATGCCAACCTCCCGCGTGATGGAGTCGCTAATCACGCAAGGGAGTCCGTTTGCCTGCGCCTCGACGACGACGTTCGGCAGGCCTTCGTAGACAGAGGGGAAGATGAAGACGTCCATAGCCGAATAGAGACGGCGGACATCGCTCCTAACCCCGGCAAACACCACCCTATCGGTCAATCCGAGCTCGGCAACGCGCCTCTCAACGGCCGTGCGTGTCTCGCCTTTGCCGACGAGAATGAGGACGGCGTCTGGCCTTCTCCGGGCGATTTCAGCAAAAACATCGACAAGGAAGAGGTGGTTCTTCTGCTCACTGAACCTCCCGACGTGCCCGACGACATAGGACTCGGCAGGAACGCCCAGTTCGCGCTTAACATCGTCCCGTGTCGAAGCGTCATAGGCGTAGTCCTCGAGGTTGAGCGCGTTCTTCATGAGATGGAAACGCGGCCCCGATACCCCCGCCTTGCCGAACATGTAGACGCCCGCCTCGGTAGACGGGGCGGCGAAGTCGGTCGCCGCAACCCTGACAAGGGGCTTGAAAAGATTGTGCAGCAGGGTCTCCTTTTTGCTGTTCGAAACTGTACCCGTGTTGCTTGACCTGAATATGGTTCTGGACACGCCTCCGAATCTCATGGCGAGCAAATCAAGACAGGAAAGACTGTGCTGAGACGACCTGACAGCACAGCAATAACCGCCGTCCCGGGCTATCTGCATGAGCCGCTTGAACGAAGCGACCGGCCCGGCCTCGGTCTTCTTGACTGTGTGCACAATTCTGCCGCCCATCGACTCGATTTCGGCGTCGTAAAAGCCCGGCACGTCGGACGACACACAGAAGTCGAGCTGATAGCGCGACTTGTCCAAAGCCCGGTAATACTTCATGAATACCGTCTCGGCCCCGCCGGTGTCCATCGAGGTCACGATATAGAGGGCCTTCTTCATTGGACGATCACCGCATCGGATTTCTCGATCAGCTTCTGCAGCGCCTTTTTAGCAATCGCCTTCCTGCGGTTGGCCGGAGATTCCTGATAGCGCTCGTATACCTCGGCCTTCACCGCGAACCTTGCGTCGCCTGAAAGATCCGCCATTGCGCGGAGCTGCGCTATATGTAGATGATGGTAGGCGGGAGAGGCGATACGCTTTTCCATGTCGTAATAAGACCAGAAGCCGGCGTCGTAGTCATCCAAATGGCAAGCCAACGTCTCCGCAGAGTGCTTGAATGGCCCGGCGAAGCGCGCGTCGACCAACGATGCGTCATAGAGACCGAAAAGGCTAAACACCCAACCGTTCATGACACTGCGCCTGGGGCGTTGAGGGTACTCCTCCAGGAACAGTTCTCCCCCGTCATGCGACGACACGCCGCCATTGTCCATGTCGATAAGCATGAACTCGGCAGCTTTCAGCGCCGCAACTCTATAGCACTCGTCCCCGAAAGCCGCATGGGCCCTCAGCAGCATCGAGCACCCCTCGCCTTGGGCCATCGAGGAGACGGAGTACTTAGCGCTGCCTATCGGACCAAATGCGTCCCAAGAGCCGTCATCCCGCTGGACGCCGATCGCCCAATCCGAGCATACCCTTAGTGCGTCGAGAAAGCGCTCAACTTCATCCGACCTGAGAATGCTCAAGTCGTAACAGCCCAAACCGTATTGGAAAATGGCGATGGGGAAATGCACCCGCGCCCCACCGGCGATGACGCTAACAGGGACACCGCCCTCGTCGAGCAGAGTACTGCCAGTGACCTTGCCGGTCAAATCGTTGTAGTACCCGGACAACTGTCCGACATTATAGGCCCTGCCCATGCTCTGCTCTACGGCCACAGCCGTCTTGCCAGTGAGCATTTTGCTCCACCTTTTGAGCATGGTCAGCTTCTGCGCAATCTGGCCCATCATTCACCTTCGTTTCTGTAATCGACTCCGAGCGAGCGCACAAGCCCCTCCACGTTGGCCTCCAAACGGAAGTCCCTCTCCCAAACGGCCCTTGCAGCGCGCCTCATAGAAGACCCTTCGGCCTTGCCCAAAAAGACGAATCGCTTTATGGCCGCGGCGACATCTTCCGGTCCACAGTCGCTAGGTAGGAGAAAGCCGTTGACGCCATCGCTTACTATCTCGTGGGTTCCGCCAACGTCCGTGGCGATGACGGGAATGCCGAATCCGCAGGCCTCCATGATCGAAAGCGGCAGGCCCTCGCTTGACGAGACGTTCACGAAGACGTCGAAATGCTTCGCTGCGTACTCCCCCAAAAGCGCGTCGTTCGGCAAAGCCCCCGCGAACTTCGCGGTGGAGTGCGTCAGCAACGAGCAGGCGGCCCTCGCCTCCTCGAGCTGTGGGCCGTCGCCGTAATGGGTCCATTCGACGCGAAGCCCTTCGGCATCAAGAAGGGTGACAGCCTTAGCAAGAAGAGGCACGCGCTTAACGTCGACAATACGCGAGCACGAGACGACCCGCAACGGGCAGGTCAACGGCTCGCCGGACTTGTCTGGCATCTCCCGCGTTCCGAGATAGGAGGTCGTCACCTTGCCCTCATGGCCCGGCCAGTTCGCGTTTATGTATTCCTCCCCGTCTTTCGAGCAGGGAAGCACTCCGGAAAGCTTGGATAGGAGGTATCCCCGGAAGGGCAAATAATGCACATCGGTACGATCTGCATACAGATCGTACCCATGTGCACGCGCAACGGCGCGTGCACATGGGTACGTGCCGGTCAGCCAAGCAGCGACCAAAGCGGTGTCGTAAAGCCAAAAGCTGTATATGTGCGTGGGCTCAAAGCCAAAGCGGACCAGTTCCTCCGCAAGCACGTCCGCCTTTGCCTTCGCCCTCGCGGCAAAGTAGCCCCGAAACACGCGCTTTCCGATTCCATGAACGGATTCTGTGGCATAGGCCTCACGAACGTCCGCACCGCCCAAAAGGGGAAACGCGATCCCTTTGACTGCAAGCAAAGCCTTGTCCTTGGAGGTATTACCGCAACCCAAGGCCAGGGGCGTCACATTGCCCGGCAGCGCGCAGGTGGGCGCGTCACCCGGCTGCGCCTCGGTCCCCACGGCGAGCACCTCGTCGAAATAGGTCGAAAGAACGCCTATCTCGTTCTCGAGATAGGACTCAGCGGCGACCTCGCCGCGGTTAAAGGGGAACCTCCTCGTCAGAAGGAGCAGCCGTCTCTTTTTTTTATCAGCAGTAATCGCCACAAATACTAATCCCTCTTGAATAGGTCGCGGGTATACACCTTGCCGGCAACATCGGCCAGATCGTCGCTCCACCGGTTGGCAATGATCACGTCGCACTCGGCCTTGAACTTCTCAAGGTCATGCGTCACCTCGGAACCGAAGAATTCCGGCGCGTCCAGCGTTGGCTCGTAGACAACGACCGGCACTCCCTTGGCCTTCACGCGCTTCATAACGCCCTGGATGGAACTGGCGCGGAAATTGTCGGAGTTCGACTTCATGGTCAGGCGGTACACGCCCGCCACGGGCTTCTCCTTGCCTTCGTATACCTTGTCCCACAGCAGTTGCAGTACCTCGTCTGCAATGTAGTCCTTGCGAGTGCGGTTGGCATCGACGATGGCCTCGATAAGGTTCTGAGGCACGTCCTTATAGTTGGCCAGCAACTGCTTGGTGTCCTTGGGCAGGCAGTAGCCGCCGTAGCCGAAGGAGGGGTTGTTGTAGTGGGAGCCAATGCGGGGCTCTAGGCACACGCCATCGATGACGTCCTTGGTGTTGAGTCCCCTCATCTCGCAGTAAGTGTCCAGCTCATTGAAGTACGCCACGCGAAGTGCCAGGTAGGTGTTGGCGAACAGCTTCACGGCCTCCGCCTCGGTGGTACCAAGAACGAGCTGCGGGATGCCCGTCGTGCCATCAGGGTTGGTGCGCTCAAGCTCGGCGGGGCCGACGCCTTGGGCGAGCAGCCCAGCAAACGTCTTTGCGGCCTTCACAGCTTCCTCGTCGTCCTTGGGCGCGCCCACAACGATGCGGCTAGGGTGCAAATTATCGTAGAGCGCCTTGCTCTCTCGAAGGAACTCGGGGCTGAAGATGATGCGGCTGTCGCCAAGCGTCTCGCGAAGCGACGAAGTGTAACCCACAGGGATGGTCGACTTGATGACAATCCAGGCCGTCGGGTTCACCGAGCGGATTGCCGAAATTGCGGCTTCAACAGACGAGGTGTCGAAAAAGTTGCGGTCCGAGTCGTAGTTCGTTGGCGTGGCCACGATGGCGAAATCCGCGCCTGTATAGGCCTCGGCGACGTCCACGGTTGCATGCAGGTCGAGCTTCCTCGTGCCCGCCTTAGCCTCGGCCAGGAAGAGCTCAATCTCGTCGTCCTGGATGGGCGACTGAAAAGCGTTAATCTTCTCTACCTTCTCGGAGACGATGTCGAGCGCGCGCACCTCGTTGTGCTGCGAGAGCAGAACGGCCAACGAGAGCCCCACATAGCCGGTGCCGGCGACTGCTATCTTCATTTTTTCGGACATATCATTCAACCTTTCGTTAAGAGCAGGCACACATATGAAATAGTTAGGATTTCGCCTTGCCGAAGAACTTCAGCGCCTCAGAGACGCAGGCGGCGGGCGATGAGGCAATGGCCTTTAAGGCGTAAATCACAGCCTGGCCTGGCTGGTTGCTGCGCTTCATAGCGAAGGCGAGCACGGCGTTGTGGCGAAATTCGATGTAGCGCACATCCTTCTTGCTGAGGCGCGGGTAGTAGCCGCGCACCACCTCGTGCCTTGCGACCTCGCCGTTTACCTTGTTCTTGCCAAGCGAGAGCCTCTCGCCGGAATGGAGGTACTGCCTCACGTGCACCTCGGGCATGTAGCCCATGTGGGCGCCAGCCTCTATGCAGCGCAGCATCAGCCACCAGTCTTGGCCGGTCGCCACCTCGCCGAAACCCTCAGTGCGGTCGAACAGGTCGCGCCTGAGCATATAGATGGCCGTTGGGCTTATCGGCGTTAGGAGGTGCGCGCGCAGCAGACCCTCGGTGGAGAAGTCCTCGCAATGGTCGAGCCTGCGGTGCTCCACAAGCCGGCCACGTTCGTCATACCACGAGACATCCTGCCAGCTCATGTCGAGGGAGTTTTCCTGCATGAAGGCGACCTGGGTGGACACCTTGTCAGGCAGGAACTCGTCGTCATCGTCGAGGAACGTGAGGTACTCGCCCGTCGCCTGGCGGCAGGCGTAGTTGCGCGCCGCCCCGCCGCCGGTCTGGCCGGAGGTGTGCAGCAGCCTAAAGTGCGGAAGGCTCGCGGCATAGGGGGCGACCGCCGCGTCGGTCTCGGCGCTTTCCGGCCACTCCGGCCGATTGTCGCTCACTACAATCAGTTCGATGTTCTCCGCGCCGTAGTCCTGCGCGGCGATTGAGTCCAGGGCCACGCGAATCCTGTCAGAGCGCTTGTAGGTCGGCACCACGATCGAGACGAGGGGTTTGTCAGCACTCATGCGCTACCTCCCCGTCTTCTTCTTGCCGAACATGACGCCAAAGGTCTTGAAGAAGACCTTCCAGTCTGCCTTGAGGCTGGCACCCTTCGCGTAGGCAAGCTCGAACTCCTGGCGCAGGCCGTTCTCGAAGGTCGCGAGGTTGCGCGGGCCCGACTGCCAGGCACCGGTAATGCCCTGCGGGACGGCAAGCACCTGCACCTGTTGCTCGTGCGTAAAGTTCCCGAGCTCCTCGTAGGTGATGGCGCGAGGGCCGATGACGGAGAGCTGGCCCGCGAGCACGTTGAAGAACTGGGGCAGCTCGTCCAGGGAAGTCTTGCGCAGGACGCGGCCTAGCTTGGTGATGCGGGGATCGTTTGTGACCTTCCGCTCGCGGTGCCACTCCTCGATCTGCTCGGGGCTGAGGTACTTCTCCACGTCGTTGGCGTCGGCGACCATGGAGCGGAACTTGAGCACGCGGATGGGGCGACCGAAGCGCCCAGCCCGCTCGTGCGCATAGATGGGAGCACCCTTGGTGTCGGCCGCAATGAACGCGCAAAGAACCGTGCCAGGGATAAGAGCCACGACGCAGACGCACGCACTGAACGCGATGTCGAACGTGCGCTTCACGAAGCGGTAGCCAAGCGATCGCGTGTCGAGCGCACGGGACTCTGCAGCGAACTCGGGCGAGCCCGGGAGGCTCACCGCACCCGTGTTTGCAGCGGAGCCGACCCCAGCACCCGCCGTGCCCTTGCGCCGGTCCATGGCCCGAGCAATGAGCGTCGCCCCCACGGGCGCATTATTCTCTGTTACTTCTTTAGCAGTCACAATAAAACTTTCGTTCCTGTCCCCAGGAACCCCCCCCCCCCAAATCCACAAATTCAAAAACCAAATAAATTGCCGGTGCAACGTATCCCTTACGTTTTGCTGGGAACGTCCAGCGGAAGCAGCTCCCTAAAAGCGGAGACGCCTTCGCCCACGTCCACCAGGCACCAGCGCTTATGACGGTCGACCTTTTTAACGCGGGCCTCTTGCCCCACAAGTGGACCCTGCTCTATGTGCAGCACGCCATCTTCTATGCGCGCCACGCTGTTGCGCACCACTCCGTCGTCGTCCAGCACGCTGCGGTACCAATCCTGCGCATCGTCCGGCATGGGCATGTACGCCCGCTCCCTACTACCGGCGATGCGACAGCCAAAGCTCAGCTGGGCCAAGGCCCTATCGAGCGCGGCGGCATCGTGCGTGGCGACGAAGAAATATTCCTTGTACATGGGTTTGGTTTGGAGCGACCATGCGCCGTCCCGCTTAAACCAGAACTCCTTTTGCATCACAAAAGCGTCCTGCATCAGATCGTGCGGGATAATGCGGCGGACCTTTTCGCAGGTCTCGCGCTCTTTACCGTTGAGGGTGTGGACCAAATACCAGCGGACGCGGCCGTGCTGGCTGTTGGTAGTGGCGCTGTTGAATGCGCCCGGCAGCTGCTCTTGGCGCCGTGCCGTCTGTTCCATGTTCTCGCCCCCCTTTGGCTTTGCGATGCACGCAAATGCAGGGGCGTTTAGAACAGGCTTCTCGCTCGCAGCTAGGCGCAGTCGCAAAAGTACAGGTTTTTGTATCTTTCGACAGGCGACATTATACGAGCAATTAATCAGCGTTTGCCCAGATTACGCAAAATGTACTGCTAGTAGGTATATCTCCATACCCCTCTACAAAAACTGTACCTTTTTGTGCAACAAAAAAAGCCGCTCAACCAGCGGCTTTTCTAATTTTGACATGAAAAAAGGCGACCGCCCTTTGTGGACGGTCGCCTTTGTTACTTGATGTGAAGTTTGCCTTAGGCGCGGGTCTTGATCTCCTCGGTCACCTTTGCAACAAACTCGTCAACGCTCATCTGGACGGTCTCGTTGGAGCGATCGCGGACGGAGATGTTGCCGGCCTCGACCTCCTTCTCGCCCAAGATGAGCATGTAGGGCACGCGGTCGATGCTGCGAGCCTCACGGATCTTGTAGCCGATCTTCTCGTCGCGGTCGTCGCAGACCACGCGAATGCCGGCCTCCTCCAGCTTGGCGCACACCTCGTGGGCGTAGTCGCGGCTCTTCTCAGAGACGGGAAGCGCCTTGACCTGCACGGGAGCCAACCAAGTGGGGAACTTGCCCGCAAAGTGCTCAATCAGAATGCCAATGAAGCGCTCGATGGAGCCAAAGCACACGCGGTGCAGCATGATGGGGCGCTTCTTGGTGCCGTCGGCATCCACGTACTCCAGATCAAAGTTGAGCGGCATCTGGAAGTCGAGCTGCACGGTACCGCACTGCCAGGTACGGCCGAGCGAGTCCTCCAGGTGGAAGTCGATCTTGGGGCCATAGAAGGCGCCGTCGCCCTCGTTGACCTCGTAGTCCATGCCCAGCTTCTCCAGAGCGGTGCGCAGGCCCTCCTCGGCGCGAGCCCAGTCCTCATCGGAACCCATGGAGTCCTCGGGGCGGGTGGAAAGCTCAACGTGATACTTAAAGCCAAACTTCTGGTATACGGAGTCGATGAGGTTGACCACGCCCACGATCTCGTCGGTCAGCTGGTCGGGACGCACAAACAGGTGGGCGTCGTCCTGGTTAAAGCAGCGCACGCGGAACAGGCCGTGCAGGGCGCCGCGCAGCTCGTGGCGGTGCACCAGGCCAATCTCGCCGGCGCGGATGGGCAGCTCGCGATAGGAATGCGGCTTGGAGGCGTACACCAGCACGCCGCCCGGGCAGTTCATGGGCTTAATGCAGTACTCTTCGTCGTCGATGACGGTGGAGTACATGTTGTCCTTATAGTGGTCCCAGTGGCCCGAGGTCTTCCACAGCTGCTTGTTCATGATGAGCGGCGTGGAGATCTCCACGTAGCCGGCCTTGTGGTGGATCTCGCGCCAGTAGTCCAGCAGCGTGTTCTTAAGGATCATGCCGTTGGGCAGGAAGAACGGGAAGCCGGGGGCCTCGTCGCGCATCATAAAGAGATCCATCTCGCGGCCGATCTTGCGGTGGTCGCGCTTCTTGGCCTCCTCCAGCATGTGCATGTGCTCGTCGAGCTCTTCCTTGGTGGCAAAGGCGACGCCGTTGATGCGAGTGAGCATCTTGTTGTCCTTGTCGCCCTTCCAGTAGGCGCCCGAGACGCCGGTGAGCTTAAAGGCCTTGAGCGCCTTGGTGTAGCAGATGTGGGGGCCGACGCACATGTCGATGTAGTCGCCCTGCTGGTAGAAGGTGATGCGGGCGTCATCGTCCAGGTCGCCGATGTGCTCGACCTTGTACTTCTCGCCGCGCTCCTCCATAAGGGCGATGGCCTCGGCGCGGGGCTTCTCGTACACGGAGAACTTGAGGTTCTCCTTGACGATTTTCTTCATCTCGGCCTCGATCGCGGGGAAGTCGTCCTCGCTGATCTTGACGCCCTCGGGCAGATCAACGTCGTAGTAGAAGCCGTTGTCGGTCGCAGGACCGTAGGCAAAGTCGGCCTGGGGGTACAGGCGCTTGATGGCCTGCGCCATGATGTGCGCGGCAGAGTGGCGGATGACGTGCGTGACCTCGTCCTGCGGGAGCTCGGCCACCGAACCGTCATTGTAGAGTGCCTTCATGGGTATGTTTTCTCCTCTCGGATGCCTGATGCAAGTGCGTGCGATGCGCTCGGCGTTTTAACTTGCATCATTATAGGCAGGTTGCCTTGGTATACAAGCGCCCGCCGCACCTTAATGGCACGGCGGGCGATTTTCTACGCATGCTTCATCGTGTGGGGGCGGGGTTGCGGGGTGCGCGTGCGGCTTGCGCGGGACGCCCGTGGCTTACGGCCGGCCCGGCGATGGATGCGTTACTGGATGCGAGTTCGGCAGTAGGGGCAGACCTTCCAGTGCGCATCGAGCGGGCGATGGCAGCTGGGGCAGACGTTGCGAACCTGAGTGTCGCACACCGGGCAGACGACAAAGTCCTTCTCGATAGGCGCGCCGCACTGCGGACAGGTGCCGTACTGGGCAAGTTGGCGCTCGCGCAGGGCCATGTCCAACTCCTGCTCCTCGCGGTCGGACGCGTAGGAGTGCGGGCGCAAGACCAGGTAGGCAATGAGGCCTACAAACGGGATGAGGGCGATGATGCCCCATGCCACGTAGGCGCTGGCGCCGCGGCGGCGAGCGTCAATGAACACATAGACGACCGACAGCACATACAGGGCGATGATAAAGCCAACGAAGGCATAGACGACGCCCATAAGCTGCGGCGACATGAGCTCGGAGATGTACTTGGACATTACGGATACCTTTCGGAATATTTATAATCGGGTCAAGTTTACCACGGGGTTTGTTTATATAGGACCACGGCCGGGTACGGGGCTGGCGCGGACACAAACATCTCAATCTGTAACAGCCACTCAGCAAAAACGGTCCCAGATGTTACAGATTTAGACAAACCGTTCTCTCCCAGACTTAAATCTCGATCTGCAACATCTTGACTCCAAAATCAGTCCTTACTATTACAGATCGAGATGAACGGTGAGACCTCCGTTAAATATCTCAATCTGTAACAACTAGGGGTCAGAAACCCTTCTATCTGTTACAGATCAAGACAAAGGAAAACGTCCAATCTCAATATCTCAATCTGTAACAACAACTCGGTAAAAACAGGTCTTACCGTTACAGATTTAGACATTCGAAATCGACTGATTGGTTCATCTAAATCTGTAACATCTAGACCCCAAAACAGTCCCCAGATGTTACAGATCGAGACAGAAGAATCTCTCCCTGACTTTAAATCTCAATCTGTAACACATAGGACCGATTTCCTCCTCCTACTGTTACAGGTCGAGACGAACGGTTGCCGCAGTTGTCGGCAGACGAGGTTGTCGACGTCACTGAGTCTCCCCTCGCCTGCCGTTGGCGGGTGTTGCCGGGCTGTTCGCCGCATTGCCGCCGCACTGGGGGCGCGCAGACCGTAGGATGGTTTTATTGACAGCCTGTCAACTTGTCTGGGAGGCACCGTGGCAGAAACGTTTGATATCGCAATTGTGGGCGCGGGTATTACCGGGTGCGCCATCGCGCGGCAGCTCGCGCGTTATGACCTATCCATTTGCGTGGTCGAGGCGGCCAACGACATTGCGCTGGGCGCCTCGAAGGCCAACGGCGGCCTGGTTCACGCCGGCTACGATCCGGCTCCGGGAACCGTAAAGGCGCAGGTCAACGCCCGCGGCTGCGAGCTATATGGCACGTGGGCCCAGGAGCTGGGATTTTTGTTCCGCCGCACCGGGTCGATGGTGCTGGGGTTTAACGACGAAGACCGCGCACACCTGGAGAAGCTGCGCCAGAATGGCCTAGCCAACGGCGTGTCCGAGCTGTCGATTATCGGCCCCGAACGTATCCGCAAGCTGGAACCGCGTGCCAGCGCCGACGCAACATGCGCGTTGTGGTGCCCTTCGACCGGTTACGTTGACCCGTTTGAAGTGGCCATCGCCGCGCTGGAGAACGCGGTTGCCAACGGCGTAACGTTTATGCGCTCCGCACCGGTGGAAGCGATTGAGGTTGCTAGCTCGCACGACGAGGACGCTGCTGCCGACAGCAAGGACCGCGCGCGCTTTACGTTGGCGACGCCCGCCGGAGACGTGCGCTGCCGCTACCTGATCAACGCCGCGGGCAACGGCGCCGCCGACATCTCGCATATGGCGGGCGCCGAGGAGTTCCAGATGGTCTGGCGCCAGGGCAACATCGTGGTGCTGGACAAGGAACCGCGTGCACTCATGCCGCTCTACCCCGTTCCCACGCCGGTGTCCAAGGGCGTTATCGTCACGGGTACCGTACACGGCAACACCGTGATCACCGCGACCGCCGCCGTGCGCGAGCCGGGCGACACGCAGACCTATGCGGACGACGTCAACGCGCTCCTGACCGGCGCGCGCAAGCTGGTGCCCGATCTGGACACGCGCCGCGTGGTGCGCGCATTTGCCGGCGGGCGTCCGGTCATTCAGGGAACGAACGACTTCTTTATTGGGCAGTCGGCCGTGGTGCCGGGGCTGTTCCACGCGGCAGGTATTCAGTCGCCGGGCGTGGCGAGCGCGCCGGCCATTGCCGAGCGCATGGAGCGCGTGATGCGCGAGGCGGGCGTTGCTTTGCGCGAAAGGGCCGATTGGGACCCGATTCGCCGCGCGCCGGACGACTTTGACCGCGTGCCGCTTGCGCGCAAGGAAGAGCTCATTGAATCCGACCCCGCTTGGGGGCAAATCGTCTGCCGCTGCGAAACGGTGCCCGAGGCCGAGATTGTTGCCGCGATCCGACGCCACCCGGGCGCGGTTTCGGTCGAGGGCGTCAAGCGCCGCTGCCGCGCCGGCATGGGTCGATGCCAAAGCGGCTTTTGCCAGAGCCGTGTGGTGGCGATTCTTGCCCGAGAGCTGGGCTGCGACCCCAGCGAGGTATTACTGGAGGACACCGGATCTTGGCTGGTCGAGGGGCCTTTGAAGGGGGTGCGCTAGGATGGCGGAATTCAAATCGAACGCGATTGATTGCGGCGTCGTGGAAGCCGTACAAACGCGAGCCTTCGACGTGGTCGTTATCGGCGGCGGACCTGCCGGCATGGCTGCCGCGCTGGCCGCGCATAAGGCCGGAGCGCGCGTGGCCATCGTGGAGCGCGAGCAGCACCTGGGTGGAATCCTCCGCCAGTGCATCCACCCCGGCTTTGGCCTGTCGCACTTTAAACAGGAGCTCACCGGTCCCGAGTACGCGCAGCGCTTTATCGACAAGGTGCACGCAACCGACATTGCGCTGTTCCTAAACAGCATGGTGCTTGGGATTGATTCAGGCGGGCCTGCGGAAGACACCGCGGTCCATACCGTCACGCTCATGAGCCCCGCCGGCATGCTGCAGCTCACCGGACGGGCGGTCGTCCTTGCCATGGGGTGCCGCGAGCGCACCCGCAGCGAGATCAAGATCCCCGGCAGCCGTCCCGCCGGTGTGTTTACGGCAGGCCTGGCGCAGCGATACATCAATATCGAGAACCTCAAACCCGGCTCGCGCGCCGTCATTTTGGGTTCGGGCGATATCGGGCTGATCATGGCACGTCGCTGCACGCTCGAGGGGATTTCGGTCGAGGGCGTGTACGAGCTCATGCCGTACGCCAACGGTCTGCGCCGCAACGTCAAGAACTGCCTGGACGACTTTGGCGTTCCGCTACATCTGTCCACCACGGTAACGCGCGTGATCGGGCACGACCGTGTGGAAGCTGTCGAGGTGAGCCAGGTCGATGAGCACTTGGCGCCCATTCCGGGGACCGAGCGCGTTGTTCCGTGTGACACACTGCTGCTTTCGGTGGGCTTAATTCCCGAGAACGAGCTTTCGGTTGCCGTAGGCGTAGAGCTTGACCCGCGCACGCGCGGTGCCGTAGTTGACCAGAGCCTCCAGACAGGCGTGCCGGGCATCTTTGCCTGTGGAAACGTGTTGCACGTGCACGACCTGGCCGACAACGTGACGTGTGAGTCCGAGAGGGCTGGCGCAGCTGCAGCGGCATGGGCATTGGGCGGCGACGCCGGGGCGAGCGCTGCGGGCCCGGGTTGCGAGCTCACCGTCTCCCCTGCCGGCATTGCGGGATACGCACTGCCGGGACGCATTACGGCTGTGGCGCTCACCAAGCTGAACTTCCGCGTGCGCCGGCCGGTCGATGCCGCCCGCGTGCGCATCTTAGCCAACGGCGAAGAACTGTTTGCGGGCAAAGTCCGCCCGTTTAAACCGAGCGTCATGGAAAGCTTCCCGCTGCCGGCAAAGGTCATCAAGCAGACGTTCGACCTGGGTGCCAGCGAGATTGTCCTATCCGTCGACCCCATCGAGGAGGCATAAACTATGAGCGATAACGTGATCGAAACGCTGCAGTTCAACTGCACCACCTGCCCATCCGAGTGCCTCCTGACCGTAGAGGTGGAGCGCGATGCCAACGGCGCCGTGGCAGAGGTGCGCTCCGTGACCGGCAACAGCTGCCCACGCGGTGATAAATTCGCGCATCAGGAACTCACCTGCCCCATGCGCGTGCTCACCACCACCGTGGCGGTATCCGGCGGCGATGAGGCGCTGCTGCCCGTGCGCACGGCCGAAGCCATCCCGCTGGCACTCCACGCCCAAGCCATGGACCTCATCCGAGGTCTAGTCGTCAACGCCCCCATCCGCATGGGCGACGTCGTGCTGGAAGATCTTCTCGACACCAACATTGACCTAGTCGCCAGTATGGACATCGACCCAGCCTAAGAAGCAAATTTGAGACGGGCTCTTTTAGCTGCTTTTGCAAGGAGTGTCCCGAAGTGCCGGCATAAAAGGAACGTCCCTATGTGCCGGGCTTGGGATACCATGGTGGCAGCCTAGCGAAAGGATGTTTCATGGCACATGTCGATGACCAGCGCGTGGCGCGCGTGCTCGATGCGCTCGAGGCTCAGCACCCCGGCGCACAGCTGCTCGTAAACGACCCGTGGTCGATCTATTACCTAACCGGCTTTTATGCCGATATGTTCGAGCGTTTTTGCGGCGTGCTGCTCGCGCGCGGTGCCGAGCCGGTGATCCTAGTCAACGCCCTGCACCAGCTGCCAGAGTATGACAATGCCCGCGTTGCCTACCACACCGATACCGATATCGTGACCGACGCCATCACTCGCGAGGTCGATCCGACCAAACCGCTCGGCATCGACACCGTCATGCGCTCCGGCTTTTTGATGCCGCTCATGGAGCGCCACGCCGCCAGCGAGTTTTTCCTAGGCGATTTTGCCGTCACCGCTTCACGCACCCACAAGGATGCCGCCGAGCAGGAGCTCATGCGCATGTCCTCGGCCGCCAACGACGCCGTGATGGTCGACGCCATCAAGCTCGTCCACGAAGGCGTGACGGAGCGCGAGATTGCCGAACAGATGCCCGGCTTGTATCGCAAGCACGGCTGCGAGGGCTTCAGCTTTCTGCCCATCGTGAGCTTTGGCGCCAACGCCGGCGACCCGCACCACGAGCCCGACGACACCGTACTCAAGCGCGGCGACGTGGTGCTGTTCGACATTGGCGGACGCCGCTGCAACTACTGCTCGGACATGACGCGCACGTTCTTTTGGGGCGAGCCGGACGAGGAGACGGCACGCATCTACGACATCGTGCGCCGCGCCAACGAGGCCGCCGAGGCGCTCATCGCGCCGGGCGTGCGCATGTGCGACCTGGACCGTGCCGCACGCGACGTGATTGAGGATGCAGGCTATGGGCAGTACTTTACGCACCGCCTGGGTCACTCAATCGGTCTGCAAGACCACGAGCCGGGCGATGTCTCGCTCGCCAACGAGCAGGTCGTAGAGCCGGGCATGACGTTCTCAATCGAGCCGGGCATTTACCTCCCCGGCCGCACCGGCGTCCGCATCGAGGACCTGGCCCTGGTGACCGAGAACGGCGTCGAGATTCTCAACGCCTACCCCCACGATCCGGTCCGCTTAGACTAGGCAATGTGCCAAAGGGACAGTCCCATTGTCCCTTCCGATTAGCTGCGCCACGAAAACGGGCCATCTACTACGTTTAACCCGCATGGGTCGACCATGCGGGTCTTTTTTAAAAAATGGCAACCCCTTTACCTGCGGTTTTGATTTCACAATTCTCGGTATGGTCAAGGGTTACCGGCCAAACGTAGTAGATGGGCCCATTTCGTGGCGAGCGAGTCAACTCGGGGGCACAGGACGGCCAAAAAAGCCCCGTCCCAAATTGACTGCTTTTGAGTTGCGGTGATATACGGACTGTTTGAGGCTTCTGGCTTGTAAAACAGTCCGTATTTCACCGCAACTGCTAAGGGGAAGGGTTAACGCAGTAGGCCGGCTACTTCGCCGGCTAGGGTGATGGTACCGGCGGCAACGAAGGGCTCGCCCGCGGCATCGAAGGCAGCGAGGGCCTCGGACACGCTCGGGTATACGCCCGCGAGCTTATCGGCACCCACCAGGGCGGCGAGCTCCTCTGCCGGCAGGGCGCGATCGGAATCGGTCTGGGTCACGACCACGCGGGGGAAGGCCGGGATCAGTACGTCGACGATGCCCGCCACGTCCTTGTCGGCCAGCGCGGCGCACAGCAGCGTGGGGCGGTTCTCCACGCACGGATCGATCTCGTCCAGCGCGCTCACAAAGTTCTCGCAGCTCTGAGGGTTATGGCAGGCGTCGATCAGCTTGAGCGGATCGGTTCCCAGCACATCAAAGCGACCCGGCGTGGGGCAGCCCATAAGCGAAGCATCGAGCGCATCATGGTCGAGCTCGCGGCCCAGATAGCCCTCGCACAGCATAATCGCGCACGCGGCATTTTGCGGCTGATACGCCGGCTTGACCATGCTCGACGTGTAGATCGCACGCGGCGTGGTGCAGCTAAACTCCACCGTATCGCCCACGTGCTCCGGCACCTTGGTCGTGGCATGGTTCACCACCAGCGGCACAATGCCGCACTCGCAACAACGCGCATCCATCACGCGCTGAACACTCACCTCATGCGTGCCCTCGCCCAAAACAACCAGGCGCCCAGGCTTAATAACCGCAGCCTTCTCCCCCGCAATAGCCTCGAGCGTATCGCCCAAAATTCGTGTGTGGTCGAGCCCGATGCCGGTAATGGCAACGGCGACGGGATCGGTCGCGCTCGTAGCATCCCAGCGTCCGCCCATGCCAACCTCGAGCACGGCAACATCCACCGCGGCCTCGGCAAACACCACAAGCGCAGCGGCCGTCAGCAGGTCAAACGGCGTGATGGTATAGGCACGCTCCCCCGCCGCCACACGACGGGCATTCACGCGATGTCCCGCCTCAACAGCGGCAGAAACACCACGGGCAAACGCCTCGTCGCTCACAACGCGCCCATCAGCCTCCATACGCTCGGGATAGCGCACCAGCTGCGGCGACGTATACAGCGCGGTCCTGAGCCCCTCGCCTCGAAGGATAGCAGCCGAAAAACGCGTAGTCGAAGTCTTGCCATTGGTACCGGCAACCTGAATGCAATCAAAATACTCATCCGGACGTCCCAGCTCATCAAGCATATCGACAACCGTCTCGAGCAGAGGACCAGCATCCCCAGAAATCCGCCCCGTATCAGCAGCCAGCCCAACAGCCTCATCAAACGAAAGCAACTCAAACGAGAACGGCACAGAATACGACCCAGAACGCTTAGCCATAACCCAAAGTCCCCTCAACATAAAAAGAGGCCCGTAATAAACAACGAGCCCCTCCCATTCAAAATATCAGCCAAACACCGCTTTGCAGCGAGATCAAGGCCACGACCAAGTGGCTCTGACAGGCAACGGACGACCCCGTAGCCGCCATGGGAGCGGTTTGGGGCTTTGCTCGATACAAGTTCCGCACGAGCCGAAGGCCACTTAATGTGGCCTTCGTGCGAGCAGGACTGTCCGCAGTAGCGAGCAATGCCCCAAACCGCGTCCCCCAGTAACGCCTACGAGAAGTCAGCAACCTGCGAGGTCAGCGCCGCAAGGATCTCCTTGAGCTCAGCTGCACGGTCCCTCTTCTTCTGGACCACCGCAGGCGCGGCCTTAGCCACAAAGCCCTCGTTGGCAAGGGTCTTCTCGCAGCCGGCGAGCTCCTTCTGCGCAGCGGCGATCTCCTTCTCCAGGCGCGCCTTCTCGGCCGAAAGATCAACCTTGCCCTCGAGCACCACAAAGACCTCGACACCGCTATCGACCACGGCGATGCTCGCAGCCGGCTTCTCGACGTCGGTACCCATGACCAGCGAAGCGGTGTTCGCCAGCGGCTCGATGGTCGAACGCAGGCTCTCGAGCTTCTCGATGTCCTCGGCGCCGGCGCGCACGACCACGTCGAGCTCGGCCTTGGGGCTCAAGCGATAACGCGAACGCGTGGCGCGAGCGGCAGACACGACGGTACGGCACAGCTCAAACGCGCGCTCGGCGTCCTCGTCAACATACTTGTCGTAGTCGGTGGGCTCGGGCCACTTGGCGATCATGAGCGCCTCGGCGCGGTTCACGTTGCCCTCGGCGTCCAGGTCGAGCACGCTCGCCGGCATGTTGTCCCAGATCTCCTCGGTGACGAACGGCATGAGCGGGTGCATCAGGCGAATGGAGGTATCGAGCACAAAGATCAGGTTGCGCTGAGCCTGTAGACGGCCCTCGCCCTTCAGGCGGGCCTTGGTGACCTCGACGTACCAGTCGCAGACCTCGTTCCAGAAGAACTGCTGCACGCCGCGGGCCATGTCGCCAAAGGTGTACTGCTCGATACCCTCGGTGACCATCTTGACGGCCTTGGCAAGGCGGCTGAACATCCAGGCGTCGGCCGGCGTCTCCACGACGGGCTCACCTGGCGTATAGCCCTCCATGTTCATGAGCAGGAAGCGGCTGGCATTCCAGATCTTGGTCACAAACGACTTGGCCTGGTCGGTACGCGGGCTGTCGATAAGCTTCTTGGTCTTCTTGTCGATGTTCGCGTCGAACTTGACGTCCTGGTTGTTGGTGCAGAGCGTCAGCAGGTTGTAGCGCATGGCGTCGGCGCCGTACATGCCAATGAGGTCCATGGGGTCAACACCGTTGCCCTTGGACTTGGACATGCGGCTGCCGTCCTTGGCAAGGATCGTCGGGTAGATGACGACGTCCTTAAACGGAACCTCGTCCAGGAAGTACAGCGAGCTCATGACCATGCGGGCGACCCACAGCGCGATGATGTCGCGCGCGGTGACGAGCGCCGTCGTGGGGTGATGGCCCTCGAGCAGCTCGGGCTTTTGCGGCCAGCCCTGCGTGGCAAAGGTCCACAGCTGTGAGCTGAACCAGGTATCCAGCACGTTCTCGTCCTGATGCACGTGATGACCGCCGCACTTGGGGCACACGTCGGTGTCCTCGGTCAGGGCGTCCTCCCAGCCGCAGTCCTCGCAGTAGAACACGGGGATGCGGTGGCCCCACCACAGCTGGCGGCTAATGCACCAGTCCTTGAGGTTCTCCATCCAGGTGGTGTAGGTCTGCGTCCAGCGCGCGGGGTGGAAGGTGACCTTGCCGGAGTTAACGGCGTCGAGTGCCGGCCCCTTGAGCTTGTCGACGGCCACAAACCACTGCTCGGACAGCCACGGCTCCAGCGCGGAGTCGCAACGGTAGCAGTGCATGACGGAGTGGTCGAGCTCTTCGACGTGGTCGAGCAGGTCGTGATCCTCGAACCACTTGATGACGGCCTCGCGGCACTCGTCGCGGTTCATGCCGGTGAACTCGCCGTAGCCCTCAACAACTACCGCGTGCTCATCGAAAATGTTAATCTGCGACAGGTCGTGGGCCTGACCCATGGCATAGTCGTTGGGGTCGTGGGCCGGTGTGACCTTGACAAAGCCGGAACCGAAGTTGGCGTCAACGTGGTAGTCGGAGAAGATGGGGATCTCGCGGTCGACGATGGGGAGCTTGACGGTCTTGCCCACAAAGGCGGCCTTATCGGGGTCCTTCGGGGAGACGGCAACGCCCGTGTCGCCGAGCATGGTCTCGGGGCGCGTGGTGGCGACGACGATGTAGTCCTGACCGTTGACCGGCTCGGTCAGCGGGTAGCGCAGGTGCCACAGGTGGCCCTTCTCGTCCTTGTACTCGGCCTCGTCGTCCGAGATAGCAGTAGTGCAGTTGGGGCACCAGTTGACGATGCGCTTGCCGCGGTAGATCAGACCGTCGTGGTACCAGTCGCAAAAGACCTTGCGCACGGCCTGCGCGTAGTCCTCGTCCATGGTAAAGCGCTCGTTATCAAAGTCGACGGAGCAGCCCATGCGCTTGATCTGCTCGACGATGATGCCGCCGTACTCGTGGGTCCAATCCCAGCAAGCGTCGACAAACTTGTCGCGACCGATCTCCAGGCGGCTGATACCCTCGCTCTTGAGCTTCTTGTCGACCTTGGTCTGCGTAGCGATACCGGCGTGGTCGGTGCCGAGCACCCAGCGCGTGGACTTGCCGCGCATGCGGGCCATACGGATGATGGCGTCCTGGATGGAGTCGTCGGTGGCGTGACCCATGTGGAGCTTACCGGTCACGTTGGGAGGCGGAATGGTGACGGTGCAGTCGCCCACGCCCTCGCGGCGCTTGTAGTAGCCGCCGTCGAGCCACTTCTGCAGGATCGCCGGCTCGTTGGTCGACGGATCGTAGTTCTTGGGCATTTCTTCCATATATCTCTCCCTTGCCCATCGGGGAGGAATGCAGGCCCGATTTTCGCTCGGTCAGGTCCTGGGCTCGCTCGAAGACCACATTAAGTGGTCTTCGGCTCGTGCGGAATCTACGAAAATCGGGCCTGCATTCCTCCCCTTAGGTATCGATTACTTCAGTCTGAATGACTTCGCTGAGGCTTAAACAAACACACAGAATAACACAGGTAGTTGGGGTTATTGCGTATATATAAAATAGCCTCCGACCGCGGGTGGTCGGAGGCTATTTGCAAACACGTTTTTAGCTGGTTTACCCGTAGATGCGCTGGGGCTGTTCTTCGCCCTTTACGGAGGCTTCGGTCACGACGACCTTGGTAACGCCCTCCTCGCTGGGCAGGTCGAACATCGTCTGCTGCAGCACGTCCTCGCAGATGGAGCGCAGGCCGCGGGCGCCGGTCTTGCGGGCGAGCGCCATACGGGCGATCTCGTGCAGAGCTTCGTCCTCAAACTCCAGCTCAACGTCCTCGAGCTGGAACATCTTGCGGTATTGACGCACCACGGCGTTCTTGGGCTCGGTCAGGATCGACACCAAGTCGTCCTCGTCGAGCGCCTGCGTCTGGGTGACGACGGGCGTACGGCCCACGAACTCGGGGATCATGCCAAAGGCGTTGAGGTCCTGCGGGAGCACCTGGCGCAGCAGGTCGTTCTCGTCGACCGAGGTGGGGCCGGCGATCTCGGAGTTAAAGCCTACGCCCTTGTTGCCAACGCGGTCGGCGATAATCTTATCCAAACCCACAAAAGCACCGCCGCAGATGAACAGGATGTTAGTCGTGTCGATCTGAAGCAGCTCCTGTTGGGGATGCTTGCGGCCGCCGGTGGGCGGAACGCTGGCCACCGTGCCCTCAAGAATCTTAAGCAGCGCCTGCTGAACGCCCTCGCCCGAGACATCACGGGTAATGGAGAGGTTCTCGGCCTTGCGGGCGATCTTGTCGATCTCGTCAACGTAGATAATGCCCACCTGAGCGCGCTCAATGTCGCCATCGGCAGCATTGATGAGCTTAAGTAGGATGTTCTCCACGTCCTCGCCCACATAGCCGGCCTCGGTGAGCGCGGTGGCATCGGCGATAGCAAACGGCACCTCAAGAATGCGCGCGAGCGTCTGGGCCAGCAGGGTCTTACCGGTACCGGTGGGACCGAGCAGCAGGATGTTGGACTTGGCGAGCTCTACCTCGTCCATATCGTCATCGAACTGCGAGCCCATGTCGTCATCAAAGGCAGACACCGCAGCGCCGCCCTCAATCACGCGGCGATAGTGGTTGTACACGGCCACCGACATGGCGCGCTTGGCGTCCTCCTGACCCATAACATAGGCCGAAAGCTCGTCATAGATCTCGTGCGGCGTCGGCACGTGCGTGATGACCTGGCGATCGTCCTCGAGCTCAAAACCCTCGGTCTCGGGGTCCGCGGCGGGCTGCCCAGCAGCCTGGCCGTGATCGTTGAGGAAGCCCGGCAGCTTGCCGTTGCGGGCAGCGTCCATAAAGTCCGAAGCCAGCGACTCCTCCAGAATCTCGGAACAGGCGGCGACGCACTCGTCACAGATAAAGATGTTGGTCGGGCCCTTTACGAGGCGACGAACCTGGCCCTGCTCTTTTCCGCAAAAGGAACAGCGGATGGGGTTGCCGTTCTCGTCAAAGTTGTCCTGCATGTTACCTGCCATCCTAGGCATCCTTCGCGGCAAGATCGCGCGAGGTGACGATACGGTCGATCAGGCCGTAGTCGAGGGCCTCGGCAGCGGTCAGGTAATTGTCGCGCTCGGTATCGGCCTGGACCTTCTCGATGGGCTGGCCCGAGGCATCGGACAGGATCTGGTTGAGCTCGCGGCGGGTCTTCTTGATCTCCTCGGCCACGATCTCGATCTCGGTCTGCTGGCCCTGGGCACCGCCGCTGGGCTGGTGAATCATGACTTTGGAGTGCGGCAGGCAGAAGCGCTTGCCCTTAGCGCCGGCCGAAAGCAGCACGGCGGCCATGGACGCGGCCATACCGACGCAGATGGTGGAGACCTGCGGCTTGATGAAGTTCATCGTGTCAAGAATCGCCAGGCCAGAGTAAACCTCGCCACCGGGCGAATTGATATAGAGCGAGATATCCTTCTCGGCATCCTGGCTCTCAAGATGCAGCAGCTGGGCAACGACCAGGTTGGCGCTGACGGAGTTGATCTCCTCGCCCAAGAAGATGATGCGGTCGTTGAGCAGGCGCGAATAGATATCGTAGCTGCGCTCGCCGCGCGGCGTCTGCTCGATAACGTATGGCACGAGGGCGGAATCGAACTTAGCGATCATACGCATCTCCATTTCTCTTACGGACCAATAGTGGTTCTAGATAAACGTACGGTGCCCGCATGCTATGCATTGGCTGGCACCGTACGAAGCAACCGGATAACCGGTGTATAACTTTACCCCATCACGGGCGCACGCATGCGCTCGTAGGCAAGGTGGCGAGAATTACTCGGCGTCCTTGACGGTCTCGTCGACCTCGGTCACCTTGGCGTTCTCGACCAGGTGGTCGACGGCCTTGGAGCGACGGATGGACTCGCGGACGGCAGGCATGCGGCCATCGGCGATGAACTCGGCCTTGGAAGCCTCGACGTCCTTGACGCCGGCCTTCTCGAACTCGGCGTTGATGTCGTCCTCGGTGACCTCAATCTTGAGCTCACGGGCGAGGGCGTCGAGCGCCAGGGACTCACGGGCAACGTCGTTGGCCTGCTTGTGCAGGTCGCCGATGAACTGCTCCATGGTCAGGCCGGAAGCGGGCAGCCAGGTGTCCAGCGTCATGCCGCGGGCAGCGAGGTTGGACAGGAAGTTCTGGCCAAGCTCCTCAAAGACGGACTGCTCGTAGTCGGCATCCATCTCGTCGAGCTGCAGGCGCTCGGCGAGAGCGGAGACGCAACGGTTCTCCTTCTCGGCCGGGAGGCGGGAAGCCTTGTCCTGCTCGATCTCGATCTTGATGGCGTCGCGCATAGCGTCGATGCTGTCGAAGCCAAAGTCGGACTTGACGAGCTCGTCGGTGAGCTCGGGGGTGTTGCGGACCTTGATGCCCTTGACGGTGACCTCGACGGTGTGGGTCTCGGCCTCCTCGCCCTCCTCGGCCTCGTCGGTCCAGGTGACGGACTTGACGTCGTCAACGTTAGCGCCGATCAGGGCCTCGTTGAACTCCTTGGGGTTGCTGTCGCTACCGGCGATGAGCATGCGGCCCTCGGCAGCGAAGTTGTCGGCGTTCTCGACGGCCTTGAGGTCGACGGTAACGTAGTCCTCGGCCTCGACGGCGCGACCCTCGACGTCCTCGAAGGTGGCACGGTAGTTGAGGAGCATCTCGACCTGGTTGTTGATCTCGGACTCGGTGACCTCCGCAGGGGGCATCTCGATCTCGACGGCGTCGAAGGAAGAGAGCTCGGCAGCAGGACGCAGGGAGAACTCGACGGTGTAGGTGTAGTCCTCGTGATCCTTGGCGAGGTCAAGCTCCTTGTAGTCACCGTTCTTGGTGGGGACGATGTCCAGCTCGTTGAGGACGGAGGGCTCGTTGGCGGCGATCAGGTCGTTGGTGGCCTGAGCGAGGGTTGCCTCGGCGCCAAGAGCGGAGTCGATGACCGGACGGGGAGCCTTGCCGGCGCGGAAGCCCGGGAAGCGGTACTTCTTGGCGGTATCCTTGTAGGCCTTCTTGATCGCGGCGTCGACGTCGGCGGCCGGGATGGTGACCGTAGCGGTGAGCTTGGCGTCCTTGACGTCAGAAGCGGTGATGTTCAACACGTTCCTCCTCATACTGCCCAGCTTATCTGAGGTGCTGGTACCTTTATGCAACAAAGTGTCGCGACGGCCAGGGCCGACGCAGGTGCGATGGTGCGGGCGAAAGGACTCGAACCTTCACGGGAATCCCACCAGAACCTAAATCTGGCGCGTCTACCAATTCCGCCACGCCCGCATGAGCGCACAGACTAGGAATGATAGCAGATACGAGCGGCAAGCGCACGCACACGTTTTACAGGCTCACGACCTCACCACGAGTGCAAAAGGCGGGACGAGTTGTCCCGTCCCGCCAACTACGACTTGTTCGCTAACCCGCTACTCCCCCAGCAGCGCTTTCTCCGGCGTGATCGGAAGCGAGCGTACCTGATGTCCGGTGGCGTGTGCCACGGCTGAGGCCACGGCGGCGAGCGGCGTGTTGATGACGACCTCGCCGATCGACTTGGCGCCAAACGGGCCCGTCGGCTCGTAGCTCGGCTCAAAGGCCACGCGAATGCTGCCGATATCCAAGCGCGTGGGCAGCTTGTAGCTCATAAAGTTGCCGGTGCGCAGACGGCCGCGGTCATCGTGCTCGACGATCTCGTAGAGCGCGTGGCCAATGCCCTGGGCAATGCCGCCCTCGGCCTGGACGCGCGCGAGTGCCTCGTTGATCACGGTGCCGCAGTCCACAGCCGCCGCGTAGTCCACCACGGTCACCTTGCCGGTGGCCTTGTCGACCTCGACCTCGGCAATGCCGGCCATAAACGGCGGAGGCGAAACGGGCAGGCAGGCAGAGGCATGCGAGGTGAGCGCGTCGCCGCCCGCGATGTTCTTGACGCATAGGTTGGCAAAGTCGCGCAGCGTGAGGTAGCGGTTCTGCTCGCGCGCGGCACGCTCGTCGGACAGGCGCACGTACTGGCCATCAAAGACCACGTCGGCGGCGTCCACATCCCACATCTGGGCGGCCTTGACGCAAATCTTCTCGCGCAGCTCGGTCGCGGCGTTCTTGGCGGCAAGGCCCGTCACGTAGGTACCGGAGCTCGCGTACGAGCCGGCGTCGAACGGCGACACGTCGGTATCCACGCCGCGCACCACAATGAGCGAGCTCTCAACGCCCAGCTCCTCGGCGGCAATCTGCGCCAGAATCGTATCGACGCCCATGCCGTTATCGGTGGCGCCGGTCGAAAGCGTAATAAAGCCGTCCTCTTCCAGGCGCATGTCGATGCCGGCGATGTCCACGTTGGAGATGCCCGAGCCCTGCATGGTGAGCGCGCAGCCCAGGGCGCGCACGCGGTCGCCCAGGTCCACGGCCAGCGGCTTGTCGCGCCAGCCGATCATGTCCATCGCACGCAGCAGGCAGCGGTCGAGCGCGCAGGCGTTGAGCTTCTCGTTGTAGTACTGCGGCATGACCTCGCCCTCGCGCACGATGTTCTTAAGGCGCAGGTCGGCAGGGTCCATGTGCAGCATGTCGGCGAGCTCGTTGACGGCGCTCTCCACGGCAAACTGGCCCTGGGTAGCACCGTAGCCGCGATACGCGCCGCCGCGGTTGGTGTTGGTGTAGACGGCGTCCCACCTAAAGCGGCTCGCCTTCACATGGTTGTAGATGGGCAGGCTCTTGTGGCCCGAAAGGCCGATGGTCGTGGTGGCGTGCTCGCCGTACGCGCCGGCGTTGGACAGCGTATGCAGGTCGATGGCCGTGATGGTGCCGTCGTTCATGGCGCCCAGCTTAACGGTCATCTGCATCTGATGGCGCGAGTTGCCCGCGGTGATGGTCTCCTCGCGGGTGTAGCAGCAGTAGCTCGGACGACCGGTCTGCTGTGTCACGAACGCCACGAAGATCTCACAGCAGCCCGTCTGCTTGGAGCCAAAGCCGCCGCCGATGCGCGGCTTGATAACCTGCACCTGCGACTGCGGAATGTCGAGCGACTGCGCGACCATGCGGCGCACGTGGAAGGGCACCTGCGTGGAGGAGGTCACCGAGATGCGGCCGAACGCGTCGGTCGTCGCGAAGGCGCGGAAGGTCTCCATGGGCGCGGTCTGCGTGGCCTGGCTGGTGTAGGTGCGCTCAAAGACGATGTCGCTCTGGGCAAAGGCCTCGTCCAGGTCGCCAAAGTCGCTGGTACCGCTGCACACCAGGTTACGGGGAACGTCGCCGCCCTGCGGGAACATGAAGGTCACGTCGCCCTCGGGGTGGACCACGATGTCGTTATCGAGCGCCTGGGTAAAGTCGAGCAGGGGCTCGAGCACCTCGTAGTCGACCTTGATGAGCTTGAGCGCCTTATCGGCGGCCTCCTCGGTCTCGGCGGCGACGATCGCCACCTCTTCGTTTTGGTAGCGCACGAGGTTCTCGAGGATCAGACGGTCATAGGGACTCGGCTGCGGATAGCTCTGACCGGCGATGGTAAAGCGACGCTTGGGCACGTCCTCGTAGGTATAGACGCCCACCACGCCGGGCACCTTCAGGGCGCGCGACGTGTCGATGGAGCGGATCTTGGCGCGGGCATACGGGCTGCGCTTGAGCTTGACGATCAGGGCGCCGGCGGGCACCAGGTCGCCCGTGTAGACCGGACGGCCCTCGAGCAGGGCCTTCGAGTCCTTCTTGGGCTGTTTGTGGGTGATTTGCTTGTAGGAGACGCCGTCGCAGCTGGTGTCGTTGACCGGCAGCTCGGGCATCTCAAAGCCCACCTGCACGCCGGACTCGTTGAGAAAGCGCACGATGGCGCGCAGCTGGCTCTCGTAGCCGCTGCAGCGGCAAAGATTGCCGGCGAGCTGGCGCGAGAGCTCCTCGCGCGTGGCGACGAGCGTCGGGTCCTCCTTGGCGGCGCGGGCGAGCGCCAGCACGTTCATGATGAGGCCGGGGGCGCAAAAACCGCACTGCTCGGCGCCTTCGGCAGCCATCGCGCGGGCGAGCGCCTCGGACTCGGCCTTGAGGCCCTCGAGCGTGGTGACGGAGCGGCCCTCGACGCGCGCGGCGGGAACCGAGCAGCTCAGCACCGGGTCGCCGTCGAGCCACACCGTGCACAGGCCGCAGTTGGTGGTTTCGCAGGCGCAGCGTACCGACGCGCAGCCCTGCTCGCGCAGCAGCGCAAAGAGCATGGTGTCGGGGGCAATCTGAACCTTGACCTTGCGACCGTTGAGCGTAAAAGAAAGATCGATGAGTTTGGCAGCCATTAGCGCACCTCGCTAGAATCGACGCCGGGCACGCGGCGGCAGGAATACTCGTCCGTGGCGTGCTTGGGAATCTGCACGCCCTCGAGCTCGCGGGCAAGCGCGGCCGAAAGCTCAATGCCGGCGGCGCGGCGCACGGCCTGAATCGCCAGCGGGGCCGAGATGCGGCGGCGGTAGTCGGCCGAGCCCCACAGGTTGGTGCCGTAGCTCAGGGTACGCACGGATGCGGCAAGGGCGCACAGCTCGTCCTCGGAAGGCTGCTCGTTCACCAGGCCGCATGCCTCGCCCCGCAGCAGGGTCGCGCGCAGCGGGCGGGCACCCACGGTGACGTGCCAGGAGCCGTCCCACCAGGCGGCGGTGACGTTCAGCGAGGGGAAGTCGGTCGCGGCCTTGCGCACGGCCTCGTAGCTTGCGCGGTAGTCGTGTTTAACGACCACAACATGCTCGATCACGTCGCGCACGTAGCCCATGTTCACAAACTCGGCGAGCGGCACGCGGCCGGCACCTGTCAGCTTAACGTATGAATCGAGTGCCAAAAAAGCCGAAAGCACGTCCGAGAAGCCAAAGCGGCCGTAGATGCTGCCGCCCACCGTGGCGGTATTGCGCAGCTGCACGCCCACGATATCGTGGACGGCAAACTCAAAGACATTGTTGACGAGCGCGTTGAGCTCGGCATGGCGCTCGAGCTGGCGTAGGGTGCACATGGCACCGATGCGAAACTCGGTCTCGGTCTCCTCGATCTGATCGAGTCCGCAGGCCGAAAGGTCAATCGCCGTCGCCACGCGACGCGAACCCAGGCGCATCCAGATGCCGCCGCCCACAATCTTGTTGTTGCGGTTCTTCTGTAAGAGCTCATAGGCTTCGGCCGCGTTTCCAACACGGACGTAGGTACCGAACTTGAGCACGTTCTCCCCCATCTCTTTACTTGTCCAGTACCCCTAAGTGTACCAAACGAGGGTGCACGGCCCTCACCACCATAGAAAAAGGCTCCCAGCACAAATGCTGGGAGCCTCATCAGGTGCTATGTCGAGCTGGGCTTAGCAGACGCCCTGGGCGAGCATGGCGTCGGCGACCTTCAGGAAGCCGGCGATGTTGGCGCCCATGACAAAGTTGCCTTCCTGGCCATACTCCTTGGCGGTGTCGTCCACGTTGTGGAACATGCCGCGCATGAGCTGCTCGAGCTTGCCGTCGACCTCCTCGAAGGTCCAGGACAGGTGCTCGGCATTCTGGCTCATCTCCAGGCCGGACACGAGCACGCCGCCGGCGTTGGCAGCCTTACCGGGCATAAAGGCGACGCCGTTCTCCTGGAAGTAAGTCGTGGCCTCGATGGTCGTGGGCATGTTCGCGCCCTCGCCGACCACCTTGCAACCGTTGGCGACGAGCGCCTGGGCGTCCTCGAGCAGCAGCGTGTTCTCGCGAGCGCAGGGCAGCGCGATGTCGCAGGGCAGCTGCCAAACGCCACGGCCGTCGCCCTCGTGCCACACGGCGTTGGGCTTCTCGTCAACGTACATAGCGAGCGTAACGCCCTTGTCGTGGCCGGAGCGCTTCTTGTTGTAGACGTGCTCGAGCACGGTGTAGTCGATGCCGTCGGGATCCTCGACCCAGCCGTGGGTATCGGAGCAGGCGAGCACCTTGCCGCCGAGCTGGGCGACCTTCTGGACCGCGTAGATGGCGACGTTACCGGAGCCGTGAACGACGACGTTCTTGCCCTCGAAGGAGTCGCCGCGGCTCTTGAGGTACTCGTCCACAAAGTAGACAAGGCCGTAGCCGGTGGCCTCGGTACGGGCGAGCGAGCCGCCAAAGGAGAGGCCCTTGCCGGTGAGGACGCCGGTCCACTCGTTGGTCAGGCGCTTGTACTGACCGAACAGGTAGGCAACCTCGCGGCCGCCAACGCCCAGGTCGCCGGCGGGAACGTCGGTGTTGGGGCCGATGTGGCGATAGAGCTCGGTCATGAAGGACTGGCAGAAGTGCATGATCTCGTTGTTGGACTTGCCCTTGGGGTCAAAGTCGGAGCCGCCCTTGCCGCCGCCCATGGGAAGGGTGGTCAGGCTGTTCTTGAGGATCTGCTCCAGACCCAGGAACTTGAGCATGCCCAGGGTGACCGTCGGGTTAAAGCGCAGGCCGCCCTTGTAGGGTCCAATGGCAGAGTTGAACTCGACACGGTAGCCGCGGTTGACCTGGACCTTGCCCTGGTCGTCGACCCAGGGAACACGGAACATGACGATGCGCTCGGGCTCGACGAGGCGCTCCAGCAGGGCGGCCTCCTCGTACTCCGGATGGGCGTCGAGCGCCGGCTGGATGGTGCCGAGGATCTCGGTCGCGGCCTGGATGAACTCAGGCTGCTCGGGATAGCGGGCCTTGAGCTCTTCGAGAACTTTCTGCGTGTAGCTCATGCTTCCTCCAATGATGGGAAACGAAAAGTGTCGGTCGCGGCACCCTATGCGCCGCGAACTTTATCGAGTATGGATAATATCGCACTGTTGCAGCAAAGTTTCGCATAAGCCGACGAGCAGATGTTTCATTTTGATTACGATGCTGGTAGAAGCGTTTTTGAGTGTCTGACGCGCAAAACCCGTGTTTCAAACCTGTTTCGTCCACATGTTCCAAACCACCACATTGGGGACAGGCACCTTTGTGGTGGTTTTGGTGGTTAGAGGACGAGCTGGTGGTAGTCGGCGGGGGTTACGCGGCCCTCGGTAGCGGCACGGAAGGCGGCGAGGGCATCGCCCGAGAACGGCATAGCCCAGCACAGTCCGCAACCTGCGGTAATGGAGCCGGGCAGCGGCATGATGCGCCCGGGCACGCCGGCATCCAGGCAAAGCTGCTCGCATTCCATCACATCGAAGGTGCTGTCGAACGACACGATAATCTTGCGTTCGTGGTCGAGGGCATCACCGGACGGGCCTTCGCGGTGTGCCTCACGATACGCCGCGGCAGCCGCTTCCTCTTCCGCAGTATGTCCACAGCCACCGCATCCGCAGGTACAGGGTTCGGACCCGTCACAAGTGCAAGGCTCTCCCGTGTCGGGGCAAATATCGTGAGACATGGCAACTCCAATCGTCTAGGCGAGTAACTCGGCCGCCGCAAACTCCTCGGGCGTATTGACGTTTTCGAAGCAGAGCGTCGAGCCTGCGACCTCGACAATCTGGGGCTCATCCAGATAGCCGGCATGGACCCGGTCAATCAAACAGCGGATGCGTTGGCGGTCCTGGTCGAGCAACTCACGGGCAACCGGCGCACACGCGTCACGGCGCCAGACAGCGCAAAGCGGCTCAATCCCCCGCTCCTCGCGCGGGACGCACACATCGAGCGGGCCTTCCTTGACCCGATCCGAAAGCGCGCCGATCAGTTCTGGTGAGACGAACGGCATATCGCAGGCGACGATCGCCGCGAGGGGCAACCGAGCGGCAGCTAGCGAGCTCGCGATGCCGCGCATGGCACCCGCCGACCCTTCAAGGTCCGCCACAACACGCGGCACCAGGCCGCCAAACGCGCGCTCCTCAAGATAGGTAAGCTCGCTGGGGCGCGAAGTCGTCACGACCAACTCGCCGGCAACTGGCGCCAGCCGGCCCAGCACGCGTTCGATGAGCGGCTCGCCGCAAAACAACATCCGTGCCTTGTCGCAACCCATGCGCGATGACAACCCGCCCGCCTGGACGACACAAGAAAGATCGGCCCGTCTTACGGTAGTCATACGGCAAACCACCCCCATCGGCATGCTCGAAACCCGGTGCACGAAGCTAAACACAGCCGCCGAAATATCGGCGCTACGAAAAGCTCGTGCAAAAACAAAACAGCGCCTTTGCGGCACGCAGCAAGACCGCGAGCACAAAAGCGCTGGTAGCGTATGGCGGGAACGTATGTGAATCGAACACATCCAAGACGTTTTGCACGCCTCGCAACGGTTTTGAGGACCGCGGAGCCCACCGGAGCCCATCCGTTCCCAAGTGCGGCGGTATTTTACCAAACCGAGCAGCCAATCTAGCGCAGGGAGCGCAGGCCGCCGGCCTCCTTGTCGAGCACCGTGAAGCGCACGGCATCCAGGTGCTCCAAGATGCTGATGGCACGCTTGCGCGACACACCCAGGGCCTCGCGCAACACACTCGTGGTGGCAGCGCCACCGGCTGCCTCAATGGCAACGGCAACAAGCTCGCGCGCATGGACTTCCGAGATAGCAGACAGGGCAACGTCGCGCTCGACCTTCACGATGGAACGGTTGAGCGAAAGCTCGCGCAGGGCACGCGTCATGGTGTCGCGATCGAGCTTCAACTGCTCGCCAACCTCGGGCAGCGTCGGCGCATCGAGGCCGGCTTCGTCCAGCAAGGCAACGATACGTTCGCAGGCCTCATGCACTACACGTGCGGCAGCGGCGGCCGAATGCGGGTCGAACACCTCAGCGCCCTCGGCGGCGCACACGCCACGCGAGCAGCCCTCGGCAATCAGAGCCGCGGCAACGCATTCATCAGCGGCAGGCCACGCAGCATGGGCAACGGCGCCGGGCGTAAAGCCCGTCTCCTTGGGAGCCGCCGCGTGCATGGCTGACAGGGTCGCTGCCAGTGCATCCATCGCGGCGCCGAGCACCGCGGCGTCCGCGAAGAGGTCCGCATCACCCACGGCAAGCTTGCGAACGGAGCCCTGCGCCACCAACCCGTGCAGCGCGGCATCGACCTCGCCGGCACCAAGATCCAGTGCCTCGGCAACATCAACCGCCGCAACCGGCAGCGCCTGCAGCGCCAGCCAAGCGGCCACACCGCCCGCGGTATCGCCGACCTCAAGCGCCGCAAACAGCGCGCGCTCGCCGGCAGAAAGCTCGCGCGAGCGACGGCAGCGCGCAAGCAGCACGCGCCCGCCGCCAATAAGCATCACGGGCGAAAATGACAGCACCACGGCATGGTCCCCGGCACGTAGCGGCAACGAGTTTTCCAAGCGCACCTGAACGATACGGGTCTCGCCCACCGCCATGGGGGCTTCGCCCTCCATGAACATGATGCGACCGACAACCTCGGCCGTACCCGCCATCACGTGCACACGCGCACCCGACTCGAGCACACGCGGCTTGGCTCCCTCGCGACCCAAATACGTAAACGTCATCATAAAGCGCATCGTCTGGCCAAAGCGGCCCGCCACGCCCAGCATCTCACCGCGATCGAGCGCGGCGACGGCATCGCCCACCAAGTTGAGCGCCACACGCTGACCGGGCAACGCCCACGGCGTATCGCCATGCACCTGAATCCCGCGCACGCGACAGACCGTACGCGACGGCAGCGCGACGAGCTCATCCCCCACCGCGACGGGCGCATCGTGCAACGTTCCCGTCACCACGGTACCGGCGCCCTTGATCGTAAAACAGCGGTCGATGGGCAGACGCGGTGCGGCATCGGTGAGCTCGGCACGGGCACGGCAGGCACCCCAGCAAGCGGCAACCTGCTCGTCGAGCGCAGCCAGCAGGTCATCGATTCCCGCGCCGGTCTTGGACGACACGGGCACGATCGGCGCGCCCGCAAACACGGTACTCGACAAAAAGTCATCGACATCGAGCTCGGCAAGCTCGGTCATCTCGGCGTCGGCAAGGTCGCACATCGTCAGTGCGACCACCATATGCGTGACGCCCAGCAGCTCCAGCACGTGCACGTGCTCGCGCGTCTGCGGCATTACGCCCTCGACGGCCGAAACCACCAGCACGGCCACGTCGATGCCCGTGGCGCCCTGCACCATGGCGCGCAAGTAATGCGCGTGGCCCGGCACGTCGACCAGGCCAACGATCTTGCCACTCGGCAGCGCCAGCTCGCCAAAGCCCAGCTCCACGGTCATACCGCGACGGCGCTCAACCTCCAGACGATCGGGATTCTTGCCAGTCAGTGCCTCGATCAGTGCCGACTTACCATGGTCAACGTGACCCGCCGTGCCAACGATAACGGGACACTCCACCAGCGCCTGAACCTCACTCATCGAGCAATCGCCTTCTCAACGCATGCGGCAAGCGTCGACGCCGCCGTCTCGATATCGCGGTCGCCCACGAGCGTGCGCACATCAAACAGAATGCGGTCGTGCGAGGCGCGCGTGACGACCGGCGTATCGAAGTCTTGGACGAGCGAGCGCTTGAGCGCGTCGACGGACAGGTGCCCGTCGACCGGGCAGACGGCCACGCACATCGTGGACAGCTCGACGGTAGGCAGCGAGCCGCCACCGGGAGTCGACGACTCCTCGACAATCTCCAACTCAACGGCACACGGGCAACCAGCCTTATCGAGCCCGGCGACCATACGATCGCGCAGCTTACGGGCACGTCGCTCCAAATGAGCCTGCGGCAGCGTAAGCATGCTGAGCACCGGAATATCGCGATGGGCCACGTCGGCACCGTCCATGTAGATACGCAGCGTGGCCTCGAGCGCCGACAGAGCCAGTTTGCCCGGGCGCAGAGCGCGCATGAGCGGATGTGCGCCGCAGGCCTGGACCAGATCGCGACGGCCCATGATGATGCCCGCCTGCGCGGCACCGAGCAGTTTATCGCCCGAGCACGACACCAGGTCGAGCCCTGCCGAGACCGAAGCCGGCGTGGGCTCCTCGCCGCCGTCCACCAAGATGTCGTCGGGCAGTAGCGCGCCCGAGCCCTGGTCCTCGTAGAACAGCAGGCCATGCTTGTGGGCCAGGGCGGCAAGCTCTCGAGAGCCCACCTCCTCGTGAAAACCCTCGATGCGATAGTTGGAAGGATGGACCTTAAGGATCATCGCCGTATCGGGCGTGATGGCTTGCTCATAATCAGCCAGGTGCGTGCGGTTGGTGGCGCCGACCTCGACGAGTTTGGCGCCCGAAGCCGCCATGACATCGGGGATGCGGAAGCTGCCGCCGATCTCGACAAGCTCGCCGCGGCTGACGATGACCTCTTTGCCTGCGGCATGGGTCGCCAGCACCAGCAGCACAGCGGCGGCGTTGTTGTTAACGACCAGCGCGTCCTCGGCACCGGTAAGCGAGCGGATGAGCTGCGCGGCATGTTCCTTGCGCGACCCACGCGAGCAGGTGTCCACGCTGTACTCGAGTGTGCTGTACCCGCGCGCGACCTCGGCCACGGCCTTTGCCGCCGACTCTGCGAGCGGGGCGCGGCCCAAGTTGGTATGGATGACCACGCCCGTAGCGTTGACGGCGGGGCGCAGGCTCGGCAACGCGGAACGGTGCGCACGCCACTCGATGGCCGAGGCCAGGTCGCGCTTAGAGCGCGGGGCAGCACCGGCGCGAATGGCGGCGCGCTCCTCGTCGAGCTCGGCCGTGACGGCGGCATGCGCCACCGCGTCGCAGGTCTCCCCCGCCGCCTTCACAACCGGCCACTCGGCAAGCAGCTCGTTGACGGAAGGAATGGCGCGCAGGCGGGCGCGTACCTCATCGGACATGTTCTGGCTATCGCTCATGTGCGGCCTTTCAAAACCAAAGGTGAATCAATCATTCGAACGTCTAACTATCAGCCAATTCAATCGGCTGAGTCAATCAATCGCTATTATCCTCGCGCGCCGCGATCTTTTCCACGCGAACGGCGTTTTCCTGGGTGAGCGCGGCGCCCGTCAACGGGTCCCAACGCAACGGTGTATGGTCGAGTGGGCCGACGCCCAAGGCTTGAGCGCCGCCGGCTTCGGCGCCAAACGAACGCCCGCCGGGGGCGGCCGAGGTGAAGATGCACGCCGGATGCAGATACGGCGTCGTCTCCACGCGCACGCGGTCGCGGCCCATATCACTCACGAGTTCGACAATCTCGCCGTCGGCGATGCCCATGTGCGCAGCAGCATCGGCATTCATCTGCACGGCATCCAGATCCGATCCAGCCTCGGCGGCACCTTGGGCCGCAAGCCTGCGCGAGGTGTGCGACTCAAAGGGACGGTTGCCGCTAATGAGGCGAAACATCCCCGGGCCGGGCTCCACCATGGGAGCGATCCAGTTGGGTACACGACCCAGACCGGCTCGCTCCCACACGTCGCTTGCCAGCGCAATCCTGCCGCCATCCAGGGGAATCGCCGGCTCGCCCGTACGCGACGGCAACGCAACACCCGTGTCGGCCCAGCCGCGTTCCTTGAGCTCGTCCAGATTGATCCCAAAAGGCGCCACCTGGGCAGCCGCCAGATCGTCAGACGTAAACTGGAAGTACTCGCCCACGCCACACGCCTGCGCCAGACCGGCAAAGATCTCCCGACCGGGACGTGTGTCGTCATGCTGCACGGGCAGCACGGCATTGCGGTAGAACACGCACGCATCGTTGGCGCCCGTCACCGTTCCCACACCGCGATCGGTCTCCAGGTACGTCACGTCGGGCAGCACGAAATCAGAAGCACGCGCCGTCTCGGACCAGCGAATGTCAATCGTCACGAGCAAGTCGAGCTGCTGCAAAATACCCAACCAAGCCTGCGCATTGCCATAGCCCGCACCGGGGTTACTGGCATAGACGATGAGTCCACGCAAATCGCCGGCAAGAATCGACTGACCGATGGTCGTGCACAGGCCGCGCACCGGATCGACCAGTGGATAGCGCTCGGACCCTAGCTTGGGCCCAAGCGGCACCAGCGGCGTCGCAAAGCGCGTGGGATCGAGGTCGCCCAACACAAGCGGTGTGGGTGGATTGAGCGCTCCGCCCGCATGTCCAATACAGCCCAACAGCACATCGACCAGACAAATCGCGCGCGCGGTCTGGGTGCTGTTGGCATACGCGATACCGATGCCGCCATGAAAACCCGCATCCACCACGGCGGCAGGCGCGGCGGCAGCTAGATCGCGCGCCGTGGCGACAATCTCTGTAGCCGGCACGTCGCACATCGACTCGGCCCACTCGGGCGTCCAAGCATGGGCCGCCTGCGCAAGCTCGTCAAAACCCGTGGTATAGCGGGCAACAAACTCGCGGTCGTACAAGTCCTCGGCAATGAGCACATGCGCAATGCCCAGCAGCAAGGCTAGGTCGCAGCCCGGGCGTACGCGCAACCAGCGGTCGGCGAGCGCAGCCGAGCCGCTGCGCCGGGGGTCGACCACGATAATCTTCGCCCCACGGAGACGGGCATCGTTGAGCGCATCAACGGCCCCCATCGTCGACGAATCGACAATGGAGCGCCCCAGATACATGATGCAATCGATATGCGCCAGGTCGGAGGCGGGGCTGTAGCCCAGACTGTGCTCCCAGCCGGTAAGTCGGCTTACCTCGCAGGCACCGTCGGCACCGTATACGTTGGGCGAGCCCAGCGCATGCATAAAGCGATACGCCCAGTAACGGTCGAACGAGGGCACGCCGAGCGTCATGCCCAGCGCACGGGGACCATGCCCGTCAACAATCTCCCCAAGGCGCGCTGCGATCTGCGCGAACGCCTCATCCCACGAAATCACATCGAACCCCGAGCCATCCTGGCGGCGTCGCATGGGATGCATAATCCGGTCGCGCTCGTCAAACGGCATAGACAGTCGATGGCGCCCGCGGGCGCACAGGGCACGCGCCGCGCACGGGTGCCCCGGCACCGGCAACTCGGCCACCACGCGACCGTCTTCAACGCGTGCCGCAAAGGCGCAATCGGCATAGCATCCCCCACATGTGGTCACCACGGCGCGACCGTCACGCTTCACAGCAGATGTCATCTCGATTACCCCTTTCATCAGCCAAACACAACAGGCCAAAAGCTCGGCAACGAGCCCCAAACCCAAAAAGCCTCCCGCACGGCAACGCCCCGCGGGAGGCCCAACGTCAAACAGACGGTACCTTACGCCTCGAACTTCTTGGCATAGATAAACCAGTAGCCGAGCGCAACTAGAACCGCGCCGCCCACGATGTTGCCCAGCGTGGCAGCGGACAGGTTAAACGCAATGCCCGCGGCGTTGAGCGCATCGGCGCCGGCGACGTCGGCACCATAGCCGCACGCGTGCATCACGGCACCCATGGGCAAAAAGTACATGTTGGCGACGCAGTGCTCAAAACCGCAGGCCACAAAGGCGGCGATAGGCAGCAGAATGCCCACAACCTTATCGACCACGGTCTTGCCGGCTGTACCGATCCACACGGCCAGGCACACAAAGATGTTGCACAAAATGCCGCGGAAGAAGATCGTCACCCAGTCGATCGTCACCTTGCCGGCGGCGACGCTCACCATGGAATTGGCGACCGCCTCGCCGTTGAGCTTGTAAATGCCGGCCATGTACACCAAAAAGACGATGAACAGGGCACCGACAAAGTTACCAAGCCACACGACGAGCCATGCCTTGAGCATCTGAGCCAGGGTGATTTTTTTGCTCTTGAGCGCGCAGACCATAAGCGAGTTGCCGGTAAACAGCTCGGCGCCGCACACCAGCACCAGCACCAGGCCAAGGCAAAAGCACAAGCCGCCCACGACACGCTGGGCGCCCCAGCCCAGCGTGCTATCGCTCAAGAACACGGTAAAGAACAGGCCGCCGAAGGCAATGAACGCGCCGGCGAACATTGCCAAAACAAAGGCCTTAGCGACCGGCAGGTTAGCCTTGGTCACGCCGGCGGCCTCGGTCTTGGCCTCGATCGCGGCGGGCGCCAGGCAATCGGGAGCGGGGTACTCCACCTTGGAATCTGCCATGTCAATCACTTCTTTCCTAATCAGCAGGGACAAGCGCTCCTATTGCTCTTGCCCCAAGCGGACAAAGTGGGAAAAGTCGTTGGCGGCCACGGCGTCGTACACGGCGTCGACGGCCTCAAAGACCTCCGGGGACATGGGGTTGTAGAACTCCGTATCGCCCGGCTGAATCCCTATGAAGACGATATCTTCGCACGATTGTTCAATCTCTTCGATCAGAATCGACAAAGGAAGCGAATGCGTGGTGAACATCGACTTGCGAGCCACATCGCGCTTGTCGAGCAAGCGGATGGACCCGACGGGCAGTGCCATATCGGCGGCATCGACCAAGACCAGACGCGGCGGACGCTCGCGCTTGACCTCGATGATGTCATCCTCGGGCGTTTGGCCTCCGTCGATGGTGTACCAACCGGCGATGGGTGCGTCTTCCATCTTTTTGGAGAGCACGGGGCCGGCGGCATCGTCGGCACGCAGCACGCTTCCCGCCGTGAGCACGATACCCGCAAACGGGGCGCCGTTCACACGTCCATCCACAACGCGACCCATTACTGCAACCTTCCCGTCAGATACACGCCCGACACATCGCGCACGCGCTCAACCAAATCGCGAAACTTCATTAAGAACGCGACCTGCTGGGCATGCAGGCCAAAGTCGTCATCGAACACCGAAATGCCAGCCTTGGCCGAACCACGAAAACCGCGCTCGTCGAGCAGCGTGTCGCAGGCCTCGAGCAGCGACGGCACCGCCGCTTTGTCGAGCTGGCACTCGCCAAAGGAGCGGATGGCCTCGAACTTTGTCTTAGCCTCCCCCTCCGGCAGCGCGTCAACGAGCGAATAGAAGACATCCACCGGCACCGACAGGCGCGGCTCAAAGCAGTCGAGCACGCCGGTGTGGTGGCCCACGGCGAGCGTGTAGTACAGCACGTCGCAGGCCTCCTGGGGAACGTCTTCCTCGGTCTCCACAAACTTACGCGTGAGCTCATAGAAGACCACCTGGTCGGGCGCATGGCCCAGGCAGGGGTCGGCGACGCCCTCGGCGGCCTCGTCGCTTGCGCGCGAGGCATCGCCAAAGGAGCCGCCGAGCATACCGGGGCCCGCAAAGTAACCAGAGCGGTCCGTGAGCTCCATCTAGCGACCTCCGGCCAGCACCAGATCCTGCAGCGCCGAGTAGACCTCAACGCGGCGAGGATCATCTTGCTTGTCGATGAGCAGCGCCATAGCACCGCGGATATCGCCCTTGGGCGCGCCCTCGAGCGTATCCATAAACTCATTGGCCAGGTCGCGGCCGTAACGGTAGCCGCTCATGGCGCGAGCTTCGCGCTCGATGGCAACGCGCAGCTTGTACGGCACGCCGGGGTGCAGGATGTCGGCCTGCTCGCCGGCGGCCTCCACCGTGGTCTCGGCATGGAGCTTTTGGTCCAGCAGACCGAGCGCCATGGCAAATCCGTAGATGGTCTGCGCGGGGCTAGGCGGGCAGCCGGGGATGTAGACATCAACCGGCAGAATCTTGTCCGTGCCGCCCCAGACGCAGTAGTTGTCGTAGAAGATGCCGCCGGTGCAGCCGCACGCGCCATAGGACACCACGATCTTGGGATCGGGTGCGGCCTCAAAGGCGCGCAGGGCCGGCATGCGCATGGCACGCGTCACGGCACCGGTGTACAGCAGGACGTCGGCGTGACGGGGCGAGGGCACGACCTTGATGCCAAAGCGCTCGACGTCGAAGACGGGCGTGATAGAACCGAAGATCTCGATCTCGCAGCCGTTGCAGCCGCCGCAGTCAACACGGTAGACGTACACCGAGCGCTTGATCTTCTTAAGAAGGGTCGCCTTGGCCTTCTCGATGCTCTCGTCGAGCTCGATCTTGGTCGGGCGGTACTGAAGCCGCTCGGGCAAAAGCGTGGGTTCGGCCATGGTTACTCCTCCTTCGTATCAAAATCCATGATGATGCCCTCGACCGGTGCAGGTCCAGCGGGGATCTCGGGCGCATCGGGGTTGAGCTCGCGGTCGACATACTCCGGGTTCACGCCGTGGCCGCCCAGATACTCCATGCCGGGGCCCTGGGGCTCACCGGACGCAAGCGTCTCGTTGGCAGCCATGCCGCGCGCGTTGCCGGTCTTTACGGCCGAGGCGGCGCGCAGGGCGTCGAGCTCGCGCTTGCACTCCTGGCACATACCGACGGTACGGGCGGCCTGCTCGGCCTCCATGCCGCCGGCCTTTTGCAGCAGGCGCTTAGCGTAGTCGATCTCCTTGTGCGGGGCAAACGGCTTGCCGCAACGCGAGCAGTGCTCGAGCGTGTAGACGCTCTTGCTGGTGAGGTCGTCCTTGCTCATGACGGCCAGCTCAAACTCCTCGGTGAGCTTGATGGCCTCCATGGGGCAGGCTTCCTCGCAACGACCGCAGAAGATGCAGCGACCGTAGTCGATCGACCAGGTGATGGTATCGGCCGCAAGGTCGGTGTCCATGCGAATGGCATCGGCCGGGCACGCCACGCCGCAGGCACCGCAGGCGATGCAGAGCTCGGCGTTGTGCTCGGGCTTGCCGCGCATGTCCTTGTTGGTGGGAAACGGCGCAAACGGGTACTTGACCGTCGCGTCGCCGGCCTTGGCGTTAACCTTCCAAAGCTTCAGCATATTAGAGCGCCTCCTCATCGAGCGGAGCGGCCATGGTGCCCTCGCCCGCAAGCGGCGACTTGTCGCGCCAGACGTTCTCGAACTGCTCCTTGTCGAGCACGTGGTCGCGCTTGGCGGCGACATCGGTCACCGTCACGCGGTCGGTGCAGGAATAGCACGGGTCGAGCGAGCCGACGATCAGCGCCGCATCGCCCACGGTGTTGCCGCGGAACATGTAGCGCAGGACCGGCCAGTTGCTGTACGTGGCGGCCTTGGCGCGCCAGCGGTAGCACTTCTGGTTATTGCCGAGCATGGCCCAGTGCACGTCCTCGCCGCGCGGTGCCTCGGTGGCACCGATGGCGTACTTGTGCGGGGTGTACTCCCAATCCGTGGTGAGGATGGGGCCCGACGGGCAGTTCTCGAGCATGGTCTCGATCATGTCGATCGAATCGTAGACCTCCTGGATGCGAACGGCGGTACGGCCGAAGGCATCGCAAGTGTCGGCCGTGGCGGCGTGCATCTTTTGGACGTCCGGATCGGCGTAGCCGTCGAAGGGATGGTCAAAGCGCACGTCGCGAGCATAGCCCGAGCCACGCATGAGCGGGCCGACCGGCGAGAAGTCGCGTGCGATCTTGCGGTCCAGAATGCCGATGCCACTCGTACGCTCAATAAAGTTGGGCGTGGAGAGCAAGACGTCGACGAGCTCCTGAACCTCGGAGCGCAGCTGGTGGATGGTCGTAAGCGTGGAAAGCTTCTGCTCGGCCAAAATGTCTCGACGCACGCCGCCGATCACGTTGAGACCGTAGGTCTTACGGTGACCGGAGAGCTTCTCGGCCAGGTCCATGGACTTCTCGCGGACGCGGAAGAACTGCTGGAAGCCGGAGTCGAAGCCCGTGTAGTGCGATGCGAGGCCAATGTTGAGCAGATGCGAGTGCAGGCGCTCGACCTCGAGCATGATAGCGCGGATGTACTGGGCGCGCGGCGGGACATGAATGCCCTGGGCGCGCTCGACGGCCTCGGCATAGGCCACCGAGTGGGCGCAGCCGCAGATGCCGCAGATACGGTCGGCGAGGAACGTCACGGCATCATAGTTCAGGCGCGTCTCGGCAACCTTCTCCATGCCGCGGTGCACGTAGAACAGACGGTAGTCGGCGTCGACGATCGTCTCGCCCTCAACGAACAGACGGAAGTGGCCGGGCTCGTCGGAGGTAATGTGCAACGGGCCCATGGGGACGAGCGTCGTCTCCTTGCCCTTGGTATCGGCCAAGAACTCGTAGTTTTCCATATCGCTCGCGGGAGCGGGACGGAAGCGGTAGTCCATGGAGTCCTTGCGCAGCGGGTACAGGCCGCTGGGCCAATCGTCGGGCAGCACCAGGCGACGACGATCGGGCAGACCCTCGGGAATCAGGCCGAACATGTCGCGAAGCTCGCGCTCGCCCCACACGCAGGCGGGGACGAACGGCGTCACGGACGGGAACGTCATCTTGGCGGGATCGACCTCGGTGCGCACGGTCACCCAGCCGGGGTCCTCCCCCTCCATGGAGATGACGTAGTACACGGCGTAACGGCCGCACAGACTGCGCTCATCGTTGCCGATGATCACAGGAATCCAACCGTAGCGCTCGTAATACAGGTAGTGGACGGCCTCGGGCAGACGGTCCAGCTTGACGGTAATCGTCAGCTGGTCCTCGCACTGCCATTCGACCTTCTCGATAGCGCCCGGCACTGCAGCACGCAGGGCCTCGACGTGGCTTTCGCAGCGACGAGCGTAGTCCTTCTTTTCAGGTTCTGCCATGGTGCTAATTCACCTCACTTGTCTTGGTCTGGGAACTGAACACCATGCGGTAGAGAGGGGCCTCGTGGAGCTCTTCGACGCTCTGGTTCAAAACGACGGACGTTGCATCCTCGACGCCGCTCGTGATGGCGACCGGGGTGGCGATACCGAACCACATGACCACGATCGCGAGGGCGATCTCGGGGATGATCATGAGGGCGGGCACCTCGTGGCGCTTCATGCCCTCGGGCGCCTTGCCGAAGATGGACTTGAGCGCGATGCCGGTAAGGGCGAAGTACACGCCGGTGAGGCCGATGGCCACGAGCACGACCACCCAGATGGGACCGGACTGAACGCCGGCCACGAAGGTGAGGAACTCGGAGATGAACAGGGCGAACGGCGGGAAGGCGGCGAGCGCGAGCAGGGCGATGATGGTGAGCGCTGCCGTGACGGGAGCGATCTCGACGACGCCCTTGATCTTGTTCAGGTCGCGGGTGTGGTAGATGTGCTGGATGTTACCGGCCATGCAGAAGGCGAGCGCCTTCGTGAAGCCGTGGAAGATGCAGTGCAGCAGGCAGGCGGCGATACCGAGCGGGCCACCGATACCCAGGCACAGCGCGACCACGCCGACGTTGTCGACGGAGGAGTACGCGAAGCGGCGCTTGATATCGTCCTGCTTGAAGATGCACAGGGCAGCCACCAGGATGGACAGCGTGCCCAGGATGAGCAGGAGCGTTCGCGGATAGGTGTCGCCCACCGTGATGATGGACAGGGAGTAGAAGCGGATGATCACCAGCATGGCGCACTTGAGCAGCACGCCCGAGAGCAGCGCGGAGACCGGGCTCGGAGCCTGGGAGTGCGCGTCGGGCAGCCAGGTGTGCATGGGGAACAGGCCCGCCTTGGTGCCGAAGCCGATGACGATGAACGCGAACGCGAGGCGCACGAGCATCGGGTCGAACTGGTCGGCGTAGGGCATGATGGAGGTGAGGAAGGCGGCCTCATGCGCGTTGGGCATGATATCGGCGGCGTTCGCGTAGATGAGCAGCGTGCCGAACAGGCCGAAGGCCACACCGGCGGTGCAGACCATCGCGTACTTCCAAGACGCCTCGAGCGCCTGCTTGTTCTTGTAGATGCCCACGAGGAACACGGTCGACAGCGTAGTGGCCTCGACCGCCGCCCAGGTGAGGATGATGTTGTTGGACAGGCAGGCGAGCAGCATCGTGAAGACGAACAGGCTGAACAGCGCGTAGTACTGCTTGGTGCGCTCGGCCGGCATGGTCTTCTCCTCGATATCGATCTTGATATAGGAGATGGAGTACACGCCGGTGATGAACCCGATGATGCCTACCAGAAGGACGAAGATCGACGAGAGCGAATCGAGATGAAGCCACAGGCCCAAAGCGTCGATATTCTGCCCGCTCGAGAGCATGGTTCCCGCGGTGACGACCGAAAGGACAAGGGTCGCCGCGACGGAGATGGTGTTGAGCCCCGCGAAGACGTTGTAGGACGTCGTCTTGGGGAGCGCAGCCATAATCAGGGAGAACACGAGAGGACAAGCGAGCAGGGCGACCGTCAGCATTGAAACATCCATGGCCTACCCCTTCAATTCGGTCAGGTCGTGGGAGTCGAGCGACTTGGTGTCGTTCCAAATCCTCACGACGACGGCGGACATGATGATGACGGCGAAGATGGCGTCGGTGGCGATGCCGATCTCGATGATCTCGGGGGCCGTGGGCGCGAGCAGAGCGAGCGTCACGTGGCTACCGTTCTCCATAAGGCAGTACCCGAAGATCTGCTTGAGGATGTTGCGCTGGGAGATGATGCACGTGAGGCCGACGAAGAAGTGCGCGAAGCTGATGGCGAGGGCCGGAGTGGCCACCTCGGCGGTGGGCAGGCTCAGGCGCGTGACCACCGCGAAGCAGACGGCCACCTCCAGACCGGTGAGGATGATGGTCCAGGCCGGCTTGATGGAGGAGGTCAGCGTGCTATCGGCAGGCGAACCCATCTTCTTGTAGGCACGGTTGAGAATGAACGGAACGAGGATCACCTTGGTGACGAAGGCCGACGCGGCCCACATGAGAAGCTCGGTGGCACCGGTGGTGAGGCCCAGGGTGAGCAGCACGCCCACCAGGACAACCGACTGGATCGCGTACCACTTGATGGCGGACGGGATGGTCTTCGAGACGACCACCATGGTGGAGGTCACGATCAGAAGACCGCCCAGGATATTGACTAACGAATAACCCATGTCCTACCTCCTAACCCATCCAACTAGAGGACAGAGGACCGGCGACGACGACCATGATCATGAGGACGACGAACACGAACGCCATGGCGCGCGGAAGGGGCTGGCCGGCGGCCACGGTCTCGCTCGGCTCACCGGGCAGGACCTTACCCATCCAACGCAGGAACCATGCGAAGGTGGCGACGGTCTCGACGACCATGACGCACACGAGGACAAAGATGACCGTGTTGGTAGCACCAACCGCGAAGCCACCGGAAATGATCTGGAACTTGGAAAAGAACGTGCTCATGGGGGGCACGCCGGCGATAGCGGTCGCGGCGACCGCAAAGCCCACGCCCGTGACCGGGTACTTCTTCATGAGGCCCTGAATCTTGGGCAGCATACGGGTTCCCAGCGTGAAGCTGAGAGAGCCAGCGATGAGGAAGAACAGGGTCTTGGTGAACGCGTGGTTGAAGATGTGCTCGACGGCGCCGTTAAACGCCATCTGGCTTCCGAACACGGAGAGGCCCAGGCCAAAGAACACGTAGGCGAGCTGCGCGATCGTCGAGAAGGCGAGCAGGCGCTTCATATCCTTCTGGGGCAGGTACATGAGGAAGCCGAAGAGCATGGTCACGACGGCGTCGATGATGGCGACCCAACCGACGATCTCGGGGATATCGCCGGCGCTCGCAAGAGCGCGGGCGAACACGCACACGCCGACCTTAACCATGGACGCGCCATGAAGGTAGGCGGAAACGGGCGTGGGGGCCTCCATTGCGGAGGGCAGCCACATGTAGAGCGGGAACTGGGCGGACTTGGCCCAAGCAGCGAACAGGATGAGCAGCAGCACGACGGTCTTCATACCGGAATCGAGCTGGGAGATCGCGCTCAGCGCGAACGTGCCGGTTCCGGCGAACAGGAAGGCCGCGCCGATGTAGAGTCCCAGAGCGCCGATATGGGTGATGATGAGCGCCTTCATACCGGCCTTCTTGGCCGTGGGCGTCATGTAGTAGCTGATGAGGCCCCAGGAGCACACACCGGTGATCTCGAAGAAAACGAGCTGGCCGACGATGGTGGAGCTGTAGGCGAGACCGGCCATGGCGCCGATGAACGTGGAGAAGTACACGTAGAAGCGACGACGGGGCGCGTCGGGATGCTCCTTATTCTTATCGCTCATGTACGGGAACGAATAGATGACGACGAGCAGGCCGATAGCGACGAACGCGGGTGCGAGCAGCGTGCTCATCCGGTCGAATATGAAGCCCATGACCAAGGTCTGGCCCATACTCGCCCAGGTTACATCGACCGCGTTCATGCCGTTTCCGGCAAACGTCGCGGCCAAGCCAACGGAAGCGACCGTGGCGATGCCGCCGGCAAAGGCGCAGATCCATTTAGCGTAGGGACGCGGCAGCATGACGATGAGCAGGGAGCCCAGCATGGGGACGGCGATCGCCACCATGGCAAAGAGGGACAAGCTCGATTCGATTGACATAGTTTCTCCCTTCTCCCTACACGCCTACGACGACGAAGACGAACGCGAGGACCGCGATGCCGACGACGGCCCAGGTCTGGTTACCGAGCACCTTGAAGCGCGAACGGGAAACGGAGTTCTCGAGCACGCCGCAGACGACGAAATCGACCAGGCACTTGACGAGGAAGACGACGGCGCCCACGAGAGCGGTGACACCGATGGTCGCGGGCTCTCCCCAGGGGATGAAGATGGAGGTGAACCAAGCGACGACCACGACCTGCTTCATGCCCATGGCGAGCTTCATCATGGCCAGGGACGGGCCGGAGAGCTCGGCGAGCGGGCCCTCCTGGAGCTCCTGCTCGGCTTCGGCCTGATCGAACGGAAGCTTGCCGAGCTCCATGTAACAGGCGGCCGCGAAGGCGACGCCGGCGAGGATAACGGCGACGACGCTCGAGACGTTGCCCGTAACGATGTGCTGACCCATGGTCGCAATGTCCGTGGAGCCGCACACGATGGCGACGGTGAACAGCGCGATGAGCATGGACGGCTCGATGAGCACGCTCATGAGGAGCTCGCGGATACCGCCGAAGCCCGCGTAGGCGTTGGAGGAATCCACGCCGGACAGCGCGAAGAAGAAGCGGGACAGCGCGAGCGCGTACATGATGGTGATGGCGTCACCAAAGACGGGCATGGGGCTCTGGAGCGTGAACATGGGCAGGCCCATGGCGAGCATAAACGACACCGCGAGGAACAGCGGCGGCATGATGCGCAGCACGAAGCTCGAGTCGGAACTCACGGACTCGGGACGCGCCATGAGCTTCGCGAGGTCCCGGTAATCCTGAAGGATGGACGGACCGCGGCGATTGTGCATCTTCGCGCGAATCACACGGGCGAGGCCGGAGAAGAAGGGCGCGACCAGCATGACCACGAGGCCCTGCGCCATCGCAAGAACGATGTTCATAATATCCTCTCCCCTCTCTAGACCATGACCACGGCGAGCACGAGGAAGACCACGAGCGCCGCGACGATGTAGCAGATGTATACGGAGTAGTTGCCGCCCTCGATCTTGGAGGCGAGGCCGGCCAGCTTGTCGGCACCCTCGCTCGGTGCATCGACCAGAAAACGGTCGGGCAGGGGCTCGACGCCCTGGGCGACACCGGTGAGCTTCTGGAACACGTGCGCGATGGACCAGCAGATCTTGGTGCATACCTCGCGCAGGGTGTAGAGCGGGCCCATGAAGAGTTCGACGTCGGACGCGAAGCTCGTGGCGACGACGGGCATGTGCTCGTTGGGCTCGTAGCCGCACGCCCAAGGGTCGGTCTTCTTAGCGGGGGCCTTGGCGCCGAGGCAGGACCTCAACGCGAACGCGAGGCCGGTGAGGACCACGAGCGCGATGGCGATCGCGGGGGTGGAGGTGGCGGCACCGGAAATCTCGTTCACGAGAGACACGCCCGAGGTGGCTGTGACGGCGGAGCCGGCAAGCACGCTCTGGGCGACGTCGCCCAGAACCGGGGCGATGACCGGGGAGCCGATTCCCAGTACCACGCAGATGGCCGCGAGGAGCATCTGCGAGAACAACATCGGAGCCGGGGACTCCTTGGCGTTCGCGGCCTCCTGGGAACGAGGGCTGCTCGCGAACGAGACGCCGTAGGCCTTCACGAAGCACGTGACGGCCAGGGCACCGGTGATGGCGAGGGCGGCCGCGGAGGCGACGGCGAACACCATGACGACCGGGTCGGAGAGCGTCGAGATGTTGAACAGGGACTGGTAGGTGAACCACTCGGAAACGAAGCCGTTGAGCGGCGGGATGGCCGAGATGGCAAGGGCACCGATGAGGAAGCAGACGGCCGTGACCGGCATGCGGCGGAACAGACCGCCCATCTTCTCCATGTTGCGCGTACCCGTGGCATAGAGCAGGGAGCCCGCGCCGAGGAACAGCTCGCCCTTGAACATGGCGTGGTTGAGCGTGTGGTAGAGGGCGGCCATGAGCGCGATCGTCGCGATGACGTCGTTGCCCAGGGCGTGCGCCGTCATGGACGCGCCGACACCGAGCAAGATGATGCCGATGTTCTCGACGGAGTGATAGGCAAGCAGGCGCTTGATGTCGTGCTCGTGGAGGGCGTAGACGACACCCAGGACCGACGAGATGGATCCGAAGACCAGGACCATGAGGCCCCACCAGAGCTGGACGCCCGAACCCGCGAGCAGGTCGAGACCGACCTTGAGGATTCCCAGGATGCCGATCTTGATCATGCCGCCGGACATGAGGGCGGACACGTTGGACGGCGCCTCGGGGTGCGCCTGGGGCAGCCAGGAGTGCAGCGGAATGATACCGGCCTTCGCGCCAAATCCGAAGAACGCGAGGACGAAGCACGCGGAGGAGACGGCGGGTCCAAAGTCATGCGTACGGAAATCACTGAAGCTGAAGGAACCGCCCACGCCGTTGGTCATGAGCAGGAAGCTCGCCATGATGAGAACGAAGCCGACGTGCGCGATGACGAAGTAGAGCCAACCGCCCCTAATGGAGTTCTTGTTCTCCTCGATAACGACAAGGAAGTAGCTCGTAAGGGACATGAGCTCAAAGGCGACCAGGAACCAGAACACGTTGTCGGCGGTGATGACGAGCATCATCGAGGCGACGAAGGTGTTCATAAAGAAGCCGGCGCGCCCGACCTTGCCCGGGTACTCGTCGAAGTAGGACAGACCGTAGATGAAGCCCGCAAAGGCGAGAATCGAGATGAGGACCACGATCAGGCCCGCAAGGCCGTTGAGCAAGAGCTCGAGACGGGCGAACGGGAAGAAGAAGACCGTGTTGAGGGACGAAACGTCGCCAAGCACGGCCTCGAGGCCCGCGATGAACGACAGCACGGCCGCGACGGCGCCGATCAGGCAGCCGGCGGTCTTGGCGGCGTTGTCGGCCTTAATCAGCAGAACCGAGGCGAGCGCACCGATGCACGAGACGGCAAGCGATGCGATAAACAGCGTCATGCTATCCATTGTTTACGCTCCCTTCTGCTTTCTCGGACAGACCCTGGGCCACAGCGGTAACGTCGACGACCGGACCGTTTTCGATCGAGCGCAGGCGCTTGGCCTCGTCGAGCTCGCGATCGGCCGCGCCGCCCATGACGGTCAGCGCCTTGGTGGGGCACGCCGCCACACAATGCGGACCGTCCGGATCGAAGGCGCACAGGTCGCACTTAACAGCGCAGGTGTACTGGCCGGGAGCCCACGTAAGCAGGCTGCTCAGGGACTTAGGATACGAAGGCGTCGGGTCGCACATGCCTGCGACACCGGCGATAGACGTGCCATCGGGATGGATGGCTCCGAAGGGGCACGCGATGGCGCACAGCCTGCACCCGATGCACTCCTGCTCCTTGACGTGGATGCGATCGCCATCGTGCTCGATGGCATTCACCGGGCAGACCTCGGCGCAGGGGGCACCCTCGCAATGGTGGCAGGCAAGGGCGGCCGAAATACCGCCGGTCTTCACGAGCGCCAGGCGCGGCGTATCCTGAAGACCCTGCATCCGGTGGGCGTCGGCACAGGCGGACTGGCATGTTCCGCAACCGATGCACCTCTCCGGGTTGATGTCGATGAAGCGGTTCATCCCCACTTCCTTTCAAAATAACGGGCCGGGCTCCCGAACGTACGGGACGCCCGGCCCAAAAAGCCAACGAGAACGGGACTACACGATTTGATTCACGTGCGTCTCGTCGTCGAACTTGGCGGCGCCAGGCTCAACGTCCTGGGGAGCGGCGGCGTCCACCAGAGCCTGCTTGAGCTCGGTGTACTGACGCTCGACCTCGCCCTCGGCCCAGACCTGGTCGGCGATAGCGTCGACCTGGCAGGCGGAGAACTTGTCCTCGGGCGTATGCGAGACCGGGTCGACCTTGTGCATGGTCAGCTCGTTGCACTTGCCGATCCACCACTGGTAGGTCATATAGACCGTGCCCTTGTTGATGCGGTCGCTCACGTCGGCGCGGCTGTATACCTGGCCGCGGCGGCTGTGGATCGAGACGATGTCGCCATTCTTGATGCCGCGTGCCTGGGCGTCCGCGGGATTCATGCGGACAAAGCCGGGCTCGTCGGCGAGCAGCGCCAGCGTCTTGCAGTTGCCGGTCATCGAGCGGCAGCTGTAGTGGCCGACCTCGCGGACGGTGCACAGGATAAGCGGGTACTCATCGTCGGGAAGCTCGGAGGGCGCCTCCCAGTCGTGCGCCATCAGGTTGGCGCGGCCGTCCTTGGTGGTGAACTTGCCACCAGCGAACATGTCGGGCGTACCGTGGTCGTTCACATCAGTGCTCTTGACGGGCCACTGGGCGTAACCGCCCTCGGGGGCCATCTTCTCGTAGGTCGCGCCCACAAAGTTGGGGCACAGGCTAATGCACTCGTTCCAGATCTGCTCGGTGTTGTCGTAGTGCATGGGGTATCCCATGCGCGTGGACAGGTCCGCGAAGATCTCCCAGTCGTGACGGCACTCGCCCTTGGGCGGAACGGCCGCGTCAAAGTGCTGGAAGCTACGGTCGGATGCGGTAAAGACACCCTCGTGCTCGCCCCAAGAGGTGGCAGGCAGGATGACGTCGGCGAGCATGGTCGTCTGCGTCATAAAGATGTCCTGGCAAATGAACAGATCCAGCTCGGAGAGCGTCTTGCGCATACCGGCCGAATCGGGCTCGGTCTGTACCGGGTCCTCGCCGTAGTTGTAGAAGCAGTGCACCTTGCCCTCGTCGACCAGGTGGCCCAGGTCGGTGAGCTTGTAGCCCTCCTCGAGCGGGAGTTTTTCCTCGGGCACGCCCCAAGCCTTGGCAAACTTGGCACGCACAGCCGGGTCGGTGACCTTCTGGTAGCCAGGGTACAGGTTGGGCAGCATGCCCATATCGCAGGAGCCCTGGACGTTATTCTGACCGCGCACGGGCGCGAGGCCGGAATTGGGTTTGCCGATCTGGCCGGCAACGCAGGCGATGGAGGCGATGGTGTGCACCGTCTTCAGGTTCTGCTTCTGCTGGCATACGCCCATGCCCCAGCCAATGATGGCAGAAGGCTTCGCCGTGGCGTACATCTCGGCAGCTTGGTGGATCAGCGCGGGATCGACACCCGTGATGTCCTGTACGGATTCGGGAGTGTAGTTCTTGATGGTCTCCCACCACTCGTCAAAGCCGTTCGTGTGCTCGGCGACGAATTCCTTGTCGTAGAGGCCATCGTTGACCAGACAGTTGGCAAAGGCGTTGAGGAACGCGACGTTGCAACCGTTCTTGATCGGAAGGTAGATATCGGCGATACGCGCGGTTTCGATATGGCGCGGGTCGGCGACGATGATCTTGCAACCCTTTTCTTTGGCTCGCACGATGCGCCTTGCGACGATGGGGTGCGAATCGGCAGGGTTATAGCCGAAGAGGAAAATGCAGCCCGCATCCTCCATACCGGGGATGGAGCATGACATGCAACCTGAACCAACCGTGTCCATCAGACCGAGGACAGTAGGGCCGTGTCAAGTACGGGCGCAGTTGTCCACGCTGTGGGTGCCGATGCACGCACGCGTAAACTTCTGCATGACGTAGTTCGCCTCATTGCCGCCGCCTCGCGAAGAGCCGGTGGTCATGACAGCGTTAGGACCATATTCGTCAATTATGGCCTGCATCTTAGATGCGGTGAAATCCAGTGCCTCGTCCCAGCTTACGCGCTCAAGATCCGCGCCCTTGGTGCGGCGGATCATCGGGTGCAGTACGCGAGGAGTCAAGATCTTGGTGTCGTTGATGAAGTCGTAGCCGCTCATGCCCTTAAGGCACAGCTCGCCCTGATTGGTGATGCCGTTGAGCGGTTCGGTACCCACGACCTGGCCGTTTTGGACCAGGAGGTTAAACTGGCAACCGGCGCCGCAGTACGGGCAGATCACTTTATGCTTCTCCATGACACCCTCCTTCCTTTCTCTACTACCGATTACTCGGTACGTATTTGACAATCGTTGGGCCTATATAGCCGCCCGCCTACGCCTCGTTTTCGATGGTGGCGCGGGCACGCTCGGCGGTCAGTTCCGCCAGGCGCTCCTCGTCTACCAGGGTGAGGCCCTTGGTCGGGCACGCCTCGGCACACGCCGGACCGCCGGGACGGTCCACGCACAGGTCGCACTTGAGCACGAAGCTCTTAGTCTGCGAACCCACGCGCACGTCGCCCATCAAGACGGGGACCTGCGTGGTCGCCACGCTCACGGCGCCAAAGGGGCAGGCCATGACGCAGCTCTTGCAGCCGATGCAGTTGTCCTCGTTGACGCCGATACGATGGTTCTTTGGATCAAAGAACAAGGCGCCCGTGGGGCAGGCCTTGGCGCACGGGGCATCCTCGCAGTGATGGCAAGCCACCGGTGCGGAGATCTCGTACGTACGCGTCACGCGCAGGCGCGGCGCGGCGATGTTGCCGGGGATGTCGTGTGCCTCGATACACGCCGCCATGCAGGTTTGACACCCAATGCAGCGCGAGGAATCGGCTACGACTCGTTTATTGCCCATGTTGTTCACTCCCTCCTGAATCCCTTGCCGGAGAGACCCTGTCGACATTGCCCCAGGCCGCCCGTAGCCTGGCATCGACGTATCGAATGCATGCGGCGAAACAGGCACTCGATAGAATTTCTCCAACGGTATACAGGTTGAATATACGCAGTTGCAGGGGGTAAACTTGAGCGTAACCCCTGCAATACGTGTGTATTGCAGGGGTTTGGGCTGGTTAGGATTATTCTTGCTTAGATATAGAGATGAGTGTATTACACGCGTACGCCGCGAGAGATTTCGCGCTCTTCTTTTAAAGATGTACTACGCTTGTAGTAATGTTTACACTCATAAACTTGAGTGCAATAAAGTATTGGATATATGATTGCCAAGTATCGGCACGTGCCGTATTTGACCATCCATATTGCACGCTAATAAAGGGAGGCCAGCGATGTCATCGACTCAAAAAAGAGCCATCCTGCAGGTGCGCATCCGCGAAGATGACAAGCAGCATGCCGAGCGCCTCTACGACGCCATGGGCACCTCGCTCGCCGAGGCCGTCCGCCTATTTGTCGCGCAGAGCATTTTGATGCGCAAGCTCCCCTTTCAGCCAGTCGCCGTGCGCTCAAAGGACGGCACCGCCGCCTATGGATCGCTCAAAGCATATGGGGACCCCAATCGCCGCTCTGAGGAACGCAATGCCTGGATTGAATACCTTGCTACGGAAAGCGACGATTCGGTTTTGGGTCCCGAGGAAGTAGATATCCATGAGTAGCACCATCATCGACGAGACCGTCATCCTACGCTACCTGCTTGACGACGACGAAGTTCTGTCACCGCGCGCCGCCAAGGTCATCGCCACGCGCACCGCTCGCGTCTACCCCGAAATCATCACGCGCGTTGTGGTCACGCTGCGCGACGTCTATAAGGTTCCCCGCGTTGAGATTGCTGCGGCTATGAAAAGGCTGCTCGATGACGTCATGGTCGACGAGCCCACCGTTGTCGCCCTTGCCGTCAAACTCTTTGGCAAGACCCATATGGACTTTACCGACTGCCTCCTCGCAGCCCGAACCGCCATCTACAACGATGATGTCGTGAGCTTTGGCAAGCCCATCATCCAAGGCATGATCGATTACCGCCGCAAGCGCCAAACCGCAGCCGACACCCGCGGCCACAGCACCGACGCCACCATCGACAAGCTCCGCCACCACGGTCGCCACTAACCGGCAGGCAACGGCATTGCCCGCCCCTCAGCCTCATCCCCTCTAGGTTGCGGTGAAATACGGACTGTTTCACGCCGTTAAAGGCCCGTCACCCCGTACACTTACAAAAATGGCTCTGGTCCCAAAAGGAACCAGAGCCATTCATCTATCTTATGGAGCGGGCGACGGGAAGTCCAAGGGTTTGCTTCGCAAACCCTTGTTTCGCTGCGGGCCATTGGCCCTTGCGTGCTGCGCTGGAAAATGCTCGCGCATTTTCTCAGCTTCGCACCCTGCCGGGTTCGATTCCCGTCGCCCGGCACGCTTATGAAAACGGCTCTGGCACCAGATGGAGCCAAAGCCGTTAAAACTATCCTATGGAGCGGGCGACGGGAATCGAACCCGCGTCATCAGCTTGGAAGGCTGGGGTTCTACCATTGAACTACGCCCGCAAGATATGGTCGGGACGACAGGATTTGAACCTGCGACATCCTGCTCCCAAAGCAGGCGCGCTACCAAACTGCGCCACGTCCCGAAGGTGTTGAGCAGCTAAGGTCTAAACCTTGCGTGTCCCAAAGCGAAGGAAATTATAGGAGAGACTCCCCGCCTGTGCAAGCATTGATGCCTTAGCTCCTCGAATGTGCGACAAAACGACTATGGAGCAGACCGATCACAAAGGCAACACCGGCAACCGGTGCCCACGCAGCACCGATATCTGCCGCCGGCAACGCGTCGAACGGTAGCCACGCGCCAGCAAAGAACGCATCGCGGACCGAGGTGATTACGCTCTGCACCGCGACAACGCCGCCGACCCAGACCCAAACCTGCGGATGTGCGTCGCAAAAGCCGTGCACCAGGCCCATCAGCACCAGCACAATGGCAACGGGATACAAGGCGTTGAGCATGGGCACCGAGAACATAAGGATCACGTCGAGGCCCACGTTGGAAAGCACGCACGAAAACGCTGCGAACACAAAGGCGAGCATCGCAAAGGGACGGCGCATGGCCTCCTCGGAGGCCTCCGCTCCCCCTTTAACTACATACGTCTCGCAGAAGTAACGTGAGCAGCAGCTGATGAGGCCGATGCACACATTCATGCAGGCGAGGAAGAAGATGGCGAAGACCACGACCGTGCCGGCAAGACCAAAATGCATAGAGGCCGATCGGGCGAGGAGAGCGGCGCCGTTGGTAGCGTCGGGCATCACGGTGCCGAGCTGCATACCGGCAAGGCCCAAGCCGCAGTAGATGATGGCCATGAGTACGCCGGCGATCACACCGGAACGCGAAATCTCGAAGGCCACGCGCTTGTCATCGGTAACACCCAACTCGTGGATGGTCTCGGCGATGATGATGCCAAAGGCGAGCGACGCGAGCAGGTCCATGGTCTGATAGCCAGTCAGAAAGCCCTGCACGGCAGCGCCTGCATCGTAAGGGGCCTGCGGCGCGGCAGCGGGACCCAGCGGCGAGATCACGGCAGCACCAACGACCAGCACGATGAGCGCGATGAGCGCGGGGCCCGTAATACGACCGAGCACGCGTGTGATAACGCCCGGGCGCAGCGTGAGCGCAAACGCGATGGCAAAGAAACCGACAGCAAACACCAGGCGAGCCGTGCCGAGCGAAACGCCCTCGGGCAGCAGCGGCACCAGCATCTCGAAGGCCGTAGAGCTTGTGCGCGGAATGGCCAGGCACGGACCGATGGCCAGGTAGACCGCCGCAACGAAGAATTCGCCAAACTTAGGATGTACGCGCCCGGCAAGCTCGCGCGCCGTTCCGGCAAGCGCCACGGCGATAAAGCCCATAACAGGCAGACCGATAGCGGCAATCAAAAAGCCGATCATGGCAACCGGCGTGGCAGAACCTGCCTGCAGCGCCAGCAGCGGCGGAATAATGAGGTTACCGGCGCCAAAGAGCATCGAGAACAACGCAATGCCGACGGTAACGACATGGTCGGAGCGCAAACCACGCGGGGCGGATGAGGCCATAAGCACACCTTTCGGGTCGAAACAAAAACGGGACGGGCAAAAACACCCGTCCCGCAAGTATATACGCTTTAGCAGGCTAAATCGCGCAAAGCGTCAATCGCGATGTCGACTTCCTTATCCGTGTTGAAATACCCAAACGAGAAGCGGACGACACCCTGGCGCTCGGTCCCCAGCGCACGGTGCATGAGCGGAGCGCAATGGGCACCGGGGCGCGTCGCAATCCCCCACCCTTGCATGAGCGCGTCCGAGATCTCGGCAGAGTCGATATCACCCACGTTGAGTGAGACGATCGCCGAGCGCACGGGCTGGTCAAAGGCACCGTAGAGCTTGATCTCCGGGATTTCGCGAACGCCGGCGAGGAAACGCTCGGCGAGCGCGCGCTCGTGAGCCGCAATCGCCTCCACCCCGCCCTGGGCCTCGATAAAGTCGAGACCGGCGGAAAGGCCCGCGATGCCATGACCGTTGAGCGTGCCCGCCTCAAGGCGCGTGGGCCACTCCCGCGGCTGCAGCTCATCGAAGCTGTGCACACCCGTGCCGCCCATGGCCCAAGGAGCCACGTCGATGCCCTCCGCCACGGCCAGGCCACCGGTCCCCTGCGGGCCCATGAGTCCCTTGTGGCCGGTAAAGCACACCATGTCGAGCCCCATGGCCCGCATATCGATATGCGCCGCGCCGGCAGACTGCGAGGCATCGACGATCACGAGCGCGCCGGCAGCATGGGCCATGGCGGCCACGCGCGTGATGTCGACCGCGTTACCGGTCACATTGGAGGCGTGCGTCACCACCACGGCACGCGTGCCCGGCGTCACCAGCCGCTCTAATTCGTCGTAGTCGAGCGCGCCGTTCGCGTCGCAACCCGCATGCTCAACCGTCACACCCTGCTCCGTCGCCAAGCGATTGAGCGGACGTAGCACGGAGTTGTGCTCAAGCACCGTCGTGACCACGCGGTCGCCGGGGCACACCACTCCGTTGATGGCGGTGTTGAGCGCGGCCGTGGAATTAGGCGTAAGGCACACATGGTCCGCCCTCGGGCAGCCCAGCAAGCGCGCAAGCTTGGCGCGGCAGCCGTGAATCGTGCGCGCCGCGTCGAGCGCGCCCGACGTGGCACCGCGCCCGGCATTGCCGAGCGAACACATCGCCTGCACCACGGCATCGATGACCGTCTGCGGCTTGTGCATGGTCGTCGCCGCGTTATCCAGATAGATCATCGCACGACCTCCCACATATCAATCACGGTATAGCCCTCAGTGGGAACGCCCGCCGCGGTGAGCTCGCCGCGCAGCAGCTCCTCATCGGCAGGCAACGCTTTCCACGCCAGACCACAGCCGGCAGCGACCTCCCCGGGCACGGGAATCGTTCGCCCGGGAAGGCCGCGCTCGATGCACAGGGACTCGCAGCCCATGGCGGCCGCCGTGGTGGGAAACGTGATGACAAGCGCCGGGCGCTTCTCCCTCATGGCAACTCCAACCAATACGCTACGGGCGCACGACGCGCACGGCCTGCTCCATCTTCTCCACGATCACATACATGTTCGTGACCTCGCCCACGGCAAGCTGGTCCTTAATGCCATAGTGGTCGAGGCAGGTGCCACAGGTGAGGATTTCGACGCCCTGCTCAGCCAACCCCTTCAGGTCGTCGAGTACCGGCGAGCCCTCGACGGTGAGCTTGGCTCCGCCGTTGTAGAACAGCATGGTCGCGGGCAGCTCCTCCTGCTGCGTCACGGCAAAGATGAAGGCCTTCATGAGCTTGTGGCCCAGCTCGTCGTCGCCGCGGCCCATGCAGTCGGTGTAGACGGAAATGACGAGCTCGCCCTTACCGGTGCTGGCACCACAGAAGGCAGCGCCATCCTGCTCGGGATCGGCCACGGCAATGGCACCAGAGGTCGCCACGGTCACGTGCCACTCAGCGTCAGAAACCTTCTTGACCGAGGCCGTGCAGCCCTTCTCCTGCGCCATCTTTGAGATGTTCTTGACGGCGGTCTCGTTATCGACCGAGGTCACCACGGCACCCTCGCCGTCAAGCTGTTTGAGCGCCTTAAGCGTCTTGACGACGGGCAGCGGGCAGGCATCGCCCATGGCATTGACTTCAATTTTGGTAGACATAGCTACATCCTTTCAAAAGGGACCGCCCAGAACAGCAGGCGGTCGCATAAACGGTTTTCCTTAATGCACAACGCGAACAGCAGGACCGCCCGGCACCGGCTCGCACACGCGACCGATTGTGGCGGCAACGCGCCCCTCGGCATCCAGGCGACGCGCAAGCTCATCCACATCCGCCGCGGGCGCCGCGATAAGCAGGCCACCAGACGTCTGCGGATCGTACAGCGCGTCGAGCATGCCCGGCTCCAGGTCCTCATCGGCAGCCACACGCGGGCCAAAGAAGTCCTGGTTGCGGTAGGAGCCCGCGGGGATAATGCCCAGACGCGCCATGTCGAGCACCTGGTCAAAGAGCGGCACCGCCCCCGACGCAAGCTCAACCTGCACACCCGAGCCCTCAGCCATCTCGCACGCATGCCCGATCAGGCCAAAGCCCGTGATGTCGGTGCAGCCGTGAAGCTCAAGTCCCACTGCCAGACGAATCGGCGCCTCATTGAGGGTGCGCATCGAGTCAAACATGGGACCAGCCTCGTCCTGCTCGACAAGCTCGCCCTTAATGGCCGTGGTGATAATGCCCGAGCCGATCGCCTTGGTCAGCAGCAGAACATCGCCCACGCGTGCGCCGCTGTTGGCGAGCATGCGGTCGAGCGCGACAAAACCACTCACGGACAGGCCGTACTTGGGCTCGTCGTCGTTGATGGTATGGCCGCCCGCGATGGAGCAACCCGCCTCGACGCACTTGTCGGCGCCGCCCGCCAGAATCTGGCCGGCGACCTCGATGCCCAGGCAGCTCGGGATGCACAGCAAGTTCATGGCATGGCTCGGCCGCCCGCCCATGGCGTAGATGTCCGACAGCGAGTTGGCCGCGGCGATCTGGCCAAACAGGAACGGGTCGTCGACCATCGGCGGGAAGAAGTCGATGGACTGCACGAGGCCAAGGTTCTCCCCTACGCGGAAGACGCTCGCATCGTCGGAGGTATCGAACCCCACGAGCAAGTTGTCGTTATGCACATTGGGTAAATCGCCCAAGACCTGGGCGAGGGCTCCGGGGGCCAACTTAGCGGCTCAACCGCTCGCGGCCGTCATGGACGTGAGCCTCATTGTGTCCTTAGCCATACGAACCCCCTTCCAACAAATCAACGACTTTAAGTATACGCCCCAGGCACGCTTCCCAAGAGACCGCCGACGGCTCGAACGTCGAAGGCGGAGCCGCAAGCGCCTGCGCGATAGCATCTGCCAGTGCGCGCTCAAACAACGGAAGGTCGGCCGCCACGGGCGTGTCGACATCCGTCATACGCGGCGACGCCACCCACGTCACGGGAGCACCGGGAAGCATCGCCTCCATCCAGGGACGAACGCCGGGCAAATCGGTCGCCACAACTTTGCAGCCGCACGCGAGGGCCTCGATCGTCACGAGCGGCAAACCTTCGTAAAACGAAGGCAACACAAAGACGTCGGAACTGCGGTAGGCGCGCACGAGTTCATCGCTATCCAGGCGCCCCGCAAGCGTCACCGGCACATCCGAGGCCGCGGTCAAGCGCTCGATACGCGCGTACTCGGCATCGTCCCCGCGGCCGCCCACAAGTACCAAGCCAGATGGGCGGACGTCATCGTCAATCGGCAATGACACGGCTCGAACCAGCGACTCGACGCCCTTTTTAAAGCAAATCTTGCCCACGTACACAAGCGATCCCGGCCGCCTCGCCGCGCTTGCGTCGCGGCAGAAGACGCGATGGTCGTAGCCCGTCCCAATCACGTGGATGCGATCGGCATCGACGCCGCACACCAGGCCAATCTGCTCAGCCTGCTCAGCATGGAGCGCAAAGACGGCATCGAGCCGACGAACCGCACTTACGATGCGATCGCGCTCGAGCGCATGCGAACGCAGCTGGCGCAGGTCGGTCGAATGGCACACGGCAACAACCGGCACGCCCCGGACGCACTCGCGCGCCAATGCGGTCACCAGATACAGGTGATGGCAGAGCACCAGATCGGGCCGAAACTCAGCCACCGCCCGATCGATTGCAGCAGCAAATGCCCGCTCAAATGCCTTGAGCATCGAAGGCGTCAGGTCACGATAGCGTGTAGAGGAATAGGGCATGACATCGGACATACCGCAGATGGGAAACGGCAGCTCGGGCGACTCGAACGGTACGGCAAACACGGCAGCACGCCGGTCCAGCTCGCCTTGGGTATCACCCGGAGCCGCACCGCAAAGCACGGCGGCGCGATGCCCCGTCTCGATCTGCTCGCGCACAAGCGCGGCAAGGTAGGTGCCGCTGCCGGTGCTATCTGGTTTTTGTGCCGTGATATTGAGGATGCGCATGTCGCGGTACACCCCTAGGCCAAGGCGGCGGCGCGGACAGCCGCGCCGATCGCTCCGGCAAAGCGAGCCTGGGGCGAGGTGGTCACCGGCGACCCCAGTAGCTCGCCTAACCGCTCCACAACGTAAGCGTTCTCGCACAGACCACCGGTCAGATAGTACGGAGCGCCCGCCGCCTGCCCGGCCATGGTCGCCACGCGCGACACGACGCTGTCGATCACGCCACGGGCGATGTTCTCGCGCGGCTCACCGCGACCGATCAAGCTGATGACCTCGCTTTCGGCAAACACCGTGCACATGCTGCTGATCTTGGTAGGCTCGCCGGAACGCGCCAGGTCGGCCATCTGCTGCTGGGAAATGCCCAGGCGGTCGGCCATGATCTCCAGAAAGCGCCCCGTGCCGGCGGCGCACTTGTCGTTCATGGCGAACTTGACCACGCAACCGCCCTTGATCTGTATGACTTTGGTGTCCTGACCACCCACGTCGATCACGGTGCCATGGTCGCCAAACAGACGCACGGCACCGGTACCGTGGCAGGTAATCTCGGTCACGACCTTATGCGCATAGGGCACGGCGACACGGCCGTAGCCAGTCGCGACCACGCGAACATCGTCGCCCGTCACGTCATAGCCGGCTGCGGCGAGCTCACCGCGTAGGCGCTCGGCCGCATCGACCGACGAATACCCCGTCGGCATGACGCAGGTCAACGCAATGGCGCTGTCCGTCTCCAACACCGCAGCCTTCGCGGCCGTCGAGCCTATGTCGATACCAATGCCAACCACGGCATCCTCCTTCTATGCGGCAAAGCAGCTATCCCTTTACCGCATTTGTCCTACAGGGTTTCGATGAAGGCGGCGATGCGGGTCTCGATCTGGCCCATATCGCCGTTGCTGTAATCGGTCTCGATCTTCATGTACGGAATACCCGCACCCTCGACAGCCTCCTGCATGCGTGCACTCTCCACGTTAAAGGTATGGCACGCCTGTAGCACGCTCTCTACCACGCCATCGACGTGGTACTTCTCGCACATGGCCAGCGTATTTTCCATACGACCGTCGTTGGGCGTCATGACCGAGCAGTTGATGTCCAGGTATCGGTCGGCGATGGCGCGCAGGATATCGGGAGCCTCCGGGTCGATCATCATGGCCGCCGTACGCTCGCCCGAGCAGTCGTCCATGCACACAACCACGCCGCCGTTGGACTCGATGGTGCGGCCAATCTTGTTGATCACGCCGCCCACCGGGCAGCCGGTAATCAGAATGCGCTTGGCATCCGCCGCAACCGGGCGCTCGCCCGCGTCGTAGGCCTCGTGCAGCTTGACAACCTTTTGCTCCAGCTGCTGCGTATAGGCCTCGATATCAAAGCTGAACGTACCGGCAAACATGGTGCTCATCAGGTCGACGCCGCTCATGGCCGCAGGCTGGTTGGCCTGGAGGGCAAACATCTCGAGTTGCGCCGCACGCAAACGGTTGCGACGACGGACGGCGGCGCGCAGGTCATCGTCGGTAATCGTGATGCCGTAGAAGCCCTCGAGTTCCTCCTTGAGCAGGCGGCACTCCTCGTACCAGCCCTCGCGCTCGTAGGCGCGGTCGCGACCCTGCGGAAGATGCAGAATGTGCGTACGCTTAAGCTCGTTGAGTAGCTCGTACATCTTCTTCTTGCCGTCGCAGGTGGTCTCGCCGATGATCATGTCGCTAAAGTACGTAAACGGGCACTTTTGCGAATAGGCAAAACCATACGTCGACTTGATGAGCGGGCAGAGGTTTGCCGGCAGCACCTTCTCGGCCTCGGGAATCACCTCGTCGGACGTACCACACAGAGCCACGCTCGCAGCCCCCGCGGCATCGATAATCTCGAGCGGCGTATAGCTGCACAAAAAGCCGACCAGGCGATTACCCGCCTGCTTATAATCCTTAACGCGAATAAACGCCGCCTTGCGCTGCTCGTTGAACTCCTCAAACGTGCGCGGCAACGGCTGTTCCTCGATATCGGCCATAGTAGTTCCCCTCTCTTGCACCGATATACCGACAATTAAACAACAAACCCACGCCATACCCAAAAGGAAGCATCCTCTAGGGAATGGCGTCGATAAGCTCCTGCGTATACGGATCGCTCGGGTGTGCGATCACGTTCTCGGCCGCGCCTTCCTCGACAAGACGACCGTGGTAGAGCACGCCAATCCGGTCGGACATATGCCGAACCACACGCATATCATGCGTGATAAGCAGCAGCGCCACGCCCGTCGTGCGTTGCAGGTCGCGAAGCAAGTTGAGCACTTGGGCCTGAACGGACACGTCAAGCGCCGAGACCGGCTCGTCGCATACCACAAGGCGCGGCTCGCAAATAAGCGCCTGTGCCAGATTGAGTCGCTGACGCTGTCCCCCCGAAAGGTCGTGCGGATAGCGGTCATAATACTCTGCCAGAAGACCGACCGAGGCTAGAGCCGAGAGCGCGCGCCCATGGCGCTCATCCGCATCGCGCACGCCGGCGATAATCAGCGGCTCCTCCAAAATGCGGCCGACACGGTTACGTGGGTCAAAAGCCGCAGAGCTATCCTGGAATACCAGCTGGATTTCGCGGCGAAATGGCTTGCGTTCGCGCTCCGACATCGTGGCGAGGTCGTGCCCGCGATAGACAATCGAGCCGGAATCTGCACGCTCGAGACCACAGATCAGGCGTCCAGTCGTCGACTTGCCCGATCCGGATTCGCCAACCAGGCCATAGACCTCGCCCGGTGCGATCTCAAACGACAGATCGTCCACGGCGGTAAAGGCCTGACGCTTAAAACCTGAGCCCGACATGGGATACGTTTTAGTCAGATGTGAGACCCTAAGCAGGGCTTCGCTATCAACAGCCATGGCACTCCCCTTTCTCGACAAGCCAGCATTTAGACCGGTCGCACGCATTCACGGCAAACAGCGGAGGCTCCTGCGCGCGGCAACGCTCGTCCGCCCGGGCGCAACGAGGCGCAAAGCGGCATCCACAGGGTATTGCCGTAAGCGGCGGCACTGTGCCCGGAATATCCGCCAGCGTGTCAACACGCTCGCCTTCGAGCGGCGGAATGCTCGCGATGAGCCCCTGGGCATACGGGTGGCTCGGACGCTCCATAAGGCCGCAGGCGTCGATCTCTTCTACGATTTGGCCCAGATACATGACGTGCACGCGCGAGCAGATGCTCGTGACGACACCCAAATCATGGCTGATAAAAAGCACCGCCATGCCCTCGGAACTGTTGAGGTCGCGCAGAAGATCCAAAATCTGTTTTTGAGTCGTCGTGTCGAGTGCCGTGGTGGGCTCATCGGCGATAAGCAGCCGCGGGTGTCCGGCGAGCGCCATGGCGATCATCACGCGCTGGCGCATGCCGCCGCTAAAATCGCTCGGATACATGTCAAAGCGGGCCGCGGCATCTCGAATTCCCACACGCTCCAACAGCGATAGAGCCTCGTTGCGGGCTTCGCGTCGGCTCACCTTACGGTGGGCCCGCACGGCCTCGACGATCTGGGCCCCGACCGTCATGACGGGATTAAGCGAGCTCAAAGGGTCCTGGAAAATCATGGCGATGTCGCAGCCGCGCACCTTGCGCATCGTCTTGAGCGGACGCGCCAGCAGATCCTCGCCATCAAACACAATCTGGCCCTCATAGGCCATCTTCTGTTCATGCTCCAATAGGCGCATGACACTCTGGGCAAACACCGACTTACCGCAGCCGGACTCGCCGACAACACCAACGATCTCACCGGCATCGATATGTAGGTTGAGTTTGTTGACGGCTTCCAGCGCGTTGCCATCGCGGCCCACAAACGAGATGCAGAGGTCGCGCACGTCCAAAAGATGCTGAGCCATGGGCTAGTCCTCCTTGGTCTTGGGGTCGAGGGCGTCGCGCAGGCCGTCGCCGGCCAGATTGAGCGAAAGCACGCTTGCGATGATGGCCGCTGCCGGGAAGAAAATCATCCACCAGGCTTTGCGCATCACGTTCTTGCCCGCCTGCAGGATGTTTCCCCAGCTGGCATCGGGCGCCTTGATGCCCAGTCCCAGAAACGAGAGGGCAGCCTCCGAGAGCACGGCCTCGGCAAAGACGAAGGTCGCCTGCACCAGGAAGGGCGCCATAACGTTGGGCACGATATGCAGCCACACGATGCGCGCGGTCGAGGCGCCCTGCACGCGCAGGGCCTCCACAAAGGGCTCCTCCTTGACCACCATCGCACGCGAGCGCACGATGCGCGCCATGCTGGGCGTATAGACGATGGAGAGCGCGATGATGACGTTCCAGACCGAGGCGCCCATCATGGCCATGAGTGCGATAGCCAAAAGCACGCCCGGAATGGACATAAGGCCGTCGCAGATGCGCATGAGAATATGATCGAGCCTCTCGTTGTAGCACGCATAGGCGCCGATCACCAGGCCGAGCGCACTCGTCGCGAGCGTGACGGCAATACCAACGCCAAGCGACACGCGCGCGCCCGCGATAACGCGGGCAAGCAGGTCGCGGCCAAAGTCATCGCAGCCAAAGGGATGCGCGGGCGAAGGTGCCGAAAGTCGCAACGTCATCTCCTGCGCATTGGGATTAACCGTCCACACCAGCGGACCGACGAGCGCGATCAGCGCAATTGCCAGGAAAATGCAGCCGCCGACCACAAACCCCTTGTTGGCAAGAGCCTTCTTAAAGTTTGCCATCATGCATCGCTCCATTTGCGAGCGCGCGGGTCAAAAGCGCCGTAGGCAAGGTCGACGACCAGATTGATCACCGAATTCAACAAGGCGATGACCAGCAGCACGCCCTGAATCACCGGATAGTCGCGACGCTCGATAGAGCTCGTGACCAGCTGGCCCAAACCGGGGATGTTAAAAATGGCCTCAGTCACCACGGCGCCCGTAATCAGGGCGCCAAAAGAATAGCCGACCGAGGTGAGAATCGGCAGCGCTGCGTTGCGCAGGGCATGGGCCAGCACCACGCGAAACTCGGAGACGCCCTTGGCACGCGCCGTCTTGACGCAGTCAAGCTGCATGGCCTCGATAACGCTCGAACGGGTCATGCGCATGAGCAGGGCCGCCTGCACGCATCCAAGCGATATGGCCGGCAACGCAAGATAGCGTAAATGGCTGAACCAGCCCTTCGATAGCGGCGCATAGCCGGCCACCGGGAACACACGCAACGTGACGGCAAACAGCCACATAAGCATGAGCGCCATCAAAAAGCCGGGTATCGCCACGCCCAAAAGAGCAACGACACGCAAGACCGCGTCGGTGCGCGACCCATGTTTGAGGGCAGCGACGACGCCGCAGGGCAGTGCAATCAGCAGCGCGATGAGCTGTGCCAGAAGCGCGAGCGATAGCGTGGGGCCAAAGTGCTCGGCGATCGCCTGCGTGACGGGCTGGCGCATAAAATACGAATCGCCCAGGTCGCCGGTAAACACGCCGCCCATCCACTCAACGTAGCGCTGCGGCAGCGGCTCGTTGAGTCCCAAGCTATCGTTGACGCGCTCGATCTGGTCGGCCGTAGCCTCCATGCCGAGCATCGAAGAGGCCGGGTCACCCGGTGTGAGATAGATAATCAAAAACACGACGACCGAGATGATGAGCATCACCGGAACCATCGCGCCTATACGTTTGAGCGTGTACTTCAACATGCGAGGCGTCTATTTCCCCTCTGAACGTGGACAGGGCGTGGCGGCCACAGGGGACCAGACCCCTCCAGCCGCCACACCATCTATTGCATTACTCCGGACGCTTGGCGTTCCAGATGATGGCGCCGTCGAGCACCTCGACGTCCTCGACGTCTGCCTGGGTGCCCGTGATGGAAGCGTAGTGGCAAAGCGGCTCGATAACGGCGATCTCATAGAGGCGCTCCTGAGCCTCGGCCCACTTCTTGGCCGCGGCGTCGGTGTCCTTGGCGGTGCGGGTCTCGGCCACGAGCTTAAGCGCCTTCTCGTCGGACAGGCCATAGAAGGCCTTGGAAACCGAGAGGGACTGGGCCGGGATGGGCTTGTAGTTGGTGGAGGCCACAAAGAGGTCCCACTGCTCGGGCTTGCTGGAGCGGATGTCCATGAAGGTCGCGAACTCGTAGCTGTCGACCTCGGCGGTGAAGCCGGCCTTCTCGAGCTGCTCCTGCAGCGCGACGGTGGCGTTGTACATATCCTTGTAGTCGGGGGTGGTCAGCAGCTTGACCGTCTCACCGGCATAGGAGGTCTTGGCCAGGGCCTTCTTGGCGGCCTTGGCGTCGGCCTGGTTGAAGTACTTCTTGCCCGCGTCAGTCGCCCACTGAGCGTTCTCGGGGTTGCCAAGGTTGGGATCGATGTTGAAGAGCTCCTTCTCGCCATAGGCGGCAAGAGCGGCCGCCTCGCAGTCGATAGCCATGAGGGCGCACTTGCGGATCTCCTCGTCGGCGAAGACGCCCTCGTTCATGTTGAGGAAGGCGGTCAGAACGCCGGCGTTATGGGTGTAGAGCTTAACGTCGTCGTTGCCGTCGAAGTCGTGGTAGTTCTCGGTGGGAATCTCGCCGGCGATATCGTACTCGCCGGTCTCAAACCCGCTCACGCGCGTGGAGGCCTCGGTCACGAACTGATAGTAGATATCCTTGGTGGGCGCGGAGACCTTGCCGGTGTAGCCCGAAGCCTTGCCGTGGGCGGCGACATAGTCCTCGTAGCGGGTGAGATGGATGTACTGGTCCTGCTTCCACTCCACAAGCTTGTAGGCACCGGTACCCACGTACTCGGTCACGCCGGTATCGCCCGCGGCCTCGATGACCTCGGAGGGGAAGATACCCGGATACTGGGAGTGGTTGCCCAGGATGATCAGAAAGTCGATGGCGGGCTCGGTCAGCGTGCAGGTGACCTCGTGGTCGCCCGAGGCGGCGAAGGTGGCGCCGGGCAGCAGGCTCGCGGCGCGGTCGTTGACGGTGAGCCAGCGGTTCATTGAGGCCACGACGTCCTCGGAGCCAAACTCCTTGCCGTTGTGGAAGGTGACGCCCTCGCGCAGCTTGATGGTGTAGGTCAGGCCGTCGTCGGAGACCTCATAGCCCTTGGCCAGCACGGGCCGGGGCTCGTAGTCGCTATCGAGGCCAAAGAGCGGCTCGACGACGTTGCAGATGATGTCCATGGTCACAAGCGACGACGTGGTGTGCGGATCGAGACCGTCCGGGCTCGCCGGGAGCGCGATTTGCAGCTCGTCGCGATACTCCACATCCTGGCCGGAGGCAGCGGCGCTACCGCTCTCGGCGCCCGAACTGCCGCAGCCGGTGAGGCCGAGGCCCGCCATGGCGCACAGGGCAGCGGAGCCGGTCAGAAAACCGCGACGGGAAACGCCCGCCTTGAAAAGGTCGTTGTTCATTGAGTTCCTTTCGTGTCTGAACAAACGGACAGAATCTGCCGGGACGGCGAAAATCCCCGCCCCGGCAGCTATGCGAAGCCGATCGGCGCCCTGCGGTGCATCCGGACACCGACCGGCATGGCAGCAGAGAAATCCCTATCGCGTGGATAGGAACACCCGGCGGGACGACTTAACGCAGGGGCGGCTAAATCGTCTCGAGGAAGGCCTCGATGCGGGTCTGGAGCTGACCGGCGTCCTCACCGGCGTAGTCGGTCGTGATGTGCATAAACGGAATGCCGGCCTCCTCGGCGGCCTTCTCCACGGCAAACGACTCCATCTCGTAGAGCGTGCAGAACTGCAGGGCCACGTCGACAATGCCGTCGGCATGCAGGTCCTTGGCCATCTGGACAATGTCCTTCATTCGCTGGTCGTTGGGCGTAAAGACGGCACAGTTGATCTTAAAGTAGCGCTCGGCGATGGCGTCGAGCATCTCGTCGACCGTCTCGCCGGACTCGTCGACCAGATCCTTGTAGTAGCGCGAACCCGTGCAGGACTCCTCGCCTACCACAATGCCGCCGGCTTTCTCGATGAGGTTGAACAGCTTCCAGTTGGGCACGGCCATGGGCGTACCGGTGTACAGGATGCGCTTGGTCCCCTTGGGTGCTACGCCCTCGCCGGCCTCGACACGCTGCTCACACTCGGCCGCCATATCGTTGATGGCTCCGGTCAGACGCGGCGTGTCGTCCATAAAGGCGGCCTGAACGGTCAGCAGGCTGTCGAGACCGCTAATGGGCGCTGGGTCGGCAGCGCGCGTGGCAGCGAGGCGCTGCAGGGCGCGACGCTTCTCATTGACGGCGCGGATGGCGGCCTTCAGACGCTCAGGCGTAATCGTGACGCCGCACTCTTCCTCAATCTTGGCGGCGAGCTTTTTAACCTCGGCCTTCCAGGTCACGAGCGTCGACTCGTCGTGCACGTTGGGAATATCCATGACGTACATGTTCTTTTGCGTGGCAAAAAACTCGTAGGCCTTCTTCTTGCCATCGCAGGTGTTCTCGCCTACCACCAAGTCACTCGACTCGATGTAGGGGCAGACCTCACCCAGCTTAAAGCCGGCAAAGCTCTTGATAAGCGGACAAGTGTTGCGCGGCAAGTGCTCCTCGACCTTGTCCGTTGCCCAATCAGCACCCGAGCACAGACCAACGGGAATGCCGTCACAGGCAAGCACGATCTCCTCGGGCACGTACACGCAGAACGAGCCCACGATTTTGGTGGCCTCGCCAGCCTCCTTCTTGTCGAGCATCTCCTTAATACGGCCGCTGTGGATGTTGGTGGCCACAAAGTCCAGGTAGGACGTGGACTTGGGGCGATTGTTCTGCGTCAAGAACATATCGCCGTACATCTGGCCCACGGCGCCTAGCAGCATGTCGTGGTCGGCAAGATTCATGCCGAGGCTCTCCCACATCGGGTGGAAATCAAATTCTTCAGCCATAACGGTTCCCCTCTCGAACCAAAAACGGATAACAGCGGTATCGATGCACGACGGACGGCGATTGCCCGACCGTGCTCAAACCCGGAATTTTAGGGAACCTGCTTTGCGGTCGATTATTTAGTTGTGCGTCGTCTCTCCCGGAGCCGTGAACATACCTGCTCATATGCGGCTCCGAGCCATATACAGGGCACGCGCGGCAACGCGGCGAATGTATGTCGTCTGCGGCATGTGCGCACCCTCCTTTACAAGTTGAGGTCAACTATATCAACGGTCATCGACCATGCGAACACCGTTGACATTCGTACGACAGCGTCGTGTGCCGTCGTCTAATAAATAATTATCTTGATTGATAAGAGTTTGTCATTCCTCATTCGGCGAACGGCAAAAACAAAGCCGCGGAGGCTTATATTCCCCGACGGCATTACCCGGCGCTATCGACAAACCAAATGGATCCTGCTGGCATCAAAATGCATGCGCAGCGTCTCGCCTGCTTGCGGCAACTCGTCGACAGGTATGCCCACCTTGTTGACCTTCCACTGCAAACGCGTGGGCGCATCGGCACGCGGCACATCCAGCAGAACCAGGCGCTCAAAACGCGAATCGCTCACGCGGGCCACATGCAGATCGTAGCTGTTACGACCGCGCTCAGCGCGGTTGTCCACATGGAAGTAGCTCGCACGAATACCCAGGTACGCCACGTTATCGGGAACCTCACGGCCCACGTTAAAGGTCATGCCCCAGTCCAGGGCTTCAACTTCCTGAAGCCCAATCTTACGCGCGCGGCTCGTATTCTTGCAGCCCGTCAGGCGCAGCGCAGCCAAGGTTTGCGGCCGGCGGACCACGTCCTCGACGGAGCCGATCTCCTCCACATGTCCGTTATGCATCACGCAAATGCGCTCGCACAGGCGGCATGCCTCGTCAATATCGTGGCTCACGTAGAGCACGGTACGGTTACAGACGTCGAACAGGTCGAGCATGTTCTGCTCAAGCGCGCTCTTGAGATACGCGTCGAGCGCGCTCATGGGCTCATCGAACATAAAAATGCCCGGGTGTGCCGCCACCATGCGAGCAAGCGCCACACGCTGCTGCTGGCCGCCCGAGAGACGCGCGGGATAGCGGTCGGCAAAATCGGCCAGTCCAAAGATACCCAGGTAGCGCTCGGCAAGTTGCCTGCGCGCCGCGGCGTCGCCTGCACCCTCAACGCCGGCGCACACGTTATCGGCCACCGTCATATTAGGGAACAGCTGATAGTTTTGAAACATCAGGGCGCTTTTTCGCTCCTGGGGCGAAAGGTTGATGCCCGCCGCAGAGTCAAAGAAGGTCACGCCGTTGACGACGATCTTTCCCTCGTCGGGCGTCTCCACACCGGCAATGCAGCGCAGCGTGCAGCTCTTGCCACAGCCCGAGGCGCCCAGCAGCGCCACACGCTCCTCGCCGGCCTCAAGCTGCATGTCGAGCATAAACCCGGGATAGCGTTTTTTGATATCCAAAACGAGCGACATAGCTTATCGACCTCCCTGCGGTGCTGCGTCGTCGCGCATAAGCTCGGCCAGCGCCTCGCGATCGATGCGCAAGGCATCGCCGCCGACCGGGTCGAGCGAATCGGTCTGGCTGCCCAGCCGCTTGGCCTGCTTCCGCTCCGCGCGGGACAGGCCGCGCTCGCGGTACTTTTGCGAATGCGCCGTGTACATATTGATGAACAAAATGACCAGGAAACTAAACACGATCACGACGACGACCCAAAAGAGGGCCACCGACGTGTTGCCGCCCATCCACTCAAAGTAGATGGCGATGGGAATGGTCTGCGTAATACCGGCGTAGTTGCCCGCAAAGAACAGGGTGCAGCCAAACTCTCCCATCGCGCGGGCAAAGGCGAGCACCGTGCCGGCGGCAATCGAGGGCCAGCCGAGCGGCATCATGAGCTTGGTAAAGATGCGACACTCGGACCATCCCAAGGTTCGCGCGGCGTCGAGCATCTGCGTGTCGAGGCTCTCGAAGGCTCCGAGTGCCGTACGATAGACGAGCGGGAACGACACCACCACGGCAGAGATCACCGCCGCCGGCCACGTAAAGACAATCGAGATGCCATGCGCGATGAGCCACTGGCCCACCCCGGTCGAGTGGCCAAACAGCATGAGGAGCAGAAAGCCACAAACCGTGGGCGGCAGCACCATAGGAATCGTAAAGACCGAGTCGAGCAGGCCCTTGATGCGACTCGAGGTACCCATAGTCTTCCACGCGGCGAACAGGCCCAGCGCAAAGGAAATCAGCAGGGCAAGGCCGCTCGTTTTTATGGACACCCAAAGCGGGCGATAGTCGATGTCGCCCAAAAAGGAGGCCAGAGAGGTCAAGGGACCCTGCTCATCCCGCAACACGACAGACGATGCTTGTACCATTTGAGCGCTATCAAGCCAGCGCGCGCCGCCCTTGGCATCACCCGAGGCTGATGCAATCACCACATAGCGATCCCCATCCGCACCACGCACATCAAAGCCATAGGTATACCCGCCGGCATCAAACGTTGTTTCCGCCGTAACATACCAAGGAAGATCAACGTCCCCTAGCTGCGCACCTCCCATGGAGTTTGCGCTGTCGAGCTCACAGACGAGGGCCTTGAGACCCGATACACACTCGTTGTCCTGCGGATCCAATCCATACTTCTCGGCCGCCTTGGGCGATATCCACACCACAACGCGATCGGCAGCAGGCGCCACTACAAGGTCCACGTCCTCGTCAACGGGAAACCGGTAGCCCTCAGGCTGGCCCTCCATAGCACGAGCGGTCCCCTTGGCCAACCGCTCAAAACCCTCGATCCCATAGGAAAGCCCATGAGCGGTCGCAGCAACCTGGGCCCCGTCCTCAGCGTCCCCAGCAAACGCAAATCCCGGCACCCAGCAAAGCGCGAGGGTCAAAGCACAGGCGACAAGCATGCGGAATCTATTAAGCACGAAAAGCTCCAAGCGAATACAAGGACGGAGTGAAACACAAAACGATGGAATTATCGCGCCAAGCCGCACTACGCGGAAAGCTCAAAGCCGTACTTAGCCCAAATCTTCTGAGCCTTCTTGCTGGACAGGCAGAAGTCGATAAACGCCTTGGCCTCGTCGGCATGTTCGGAGCCATCGGCGACAGCGCCCGGATACACGATGGGCTTATGCGAGTCCTCGGGACACACAAAGGCCTCCTCGATGCCGTCGTAGCGGAAGATGTCGGAGCTATAGACAAAGCCAGCCACGCAGTCGCCCGTAGAGACGTAAGACGCAGCAGTGCCGACCTTGTCGGCCAGGGCCACCTTGTCGGCGATCTCGGAGGCGTACTCGCCGTCGTCGCCCTCGGTGCCGGTATAGAGGCCCACGGAGGCCAGGGCCTGGTTGGCGTACTTGCCGGCGGGGACGGTCTTGGCGTCGCCGATGGCGATCTTGCCGTCCAGATTCGCGACGTCGGCGATGGCCTCGATCTTGGTGTCGGAACCCTCAGCACGAATGATTACAAGGTCGTTGACGAACATATCCTCACGTGTGCCGGCATCGACGAGCTCGGCGGCCTCGGCGTCGTCCATGGTGCCCGTGGAAGCCGTGATGAGCACGTCGACCGTGGCGCCGGCACGCATCTGCTCGACAAGGTCGCCGGACGCCTTAAACTGCGTGTCGGCAAAGGTGGTACCGGTCTGGTCGGTATAGAGCTCCTGAACCTCGGGCAGAGCCTTCTCGAGCGAGTTGGCGGCAAAGACCTGCAGCCCGACAGTTTCCTTCTTGGAAGATGCCTTGGCGGAGCCAGCATCGGAACCGGTCGACTCAGGTTCCTTGTTTCCGGAGCAGCCGGCAAGGCCAAGGCCGACAGCGGCGACAGCGGAGAGTGAGACGAATCCGCGGCGAGAAACCATATCGAACATGTTCAACCCTTTCGGACCTTGTGCCCGGGTACCCCACCGCGGGCTTTATTCTGTAATTAGATTATACTTCGATGCGAATAATGATTATGAGAAATTATTCTCGTCTGAGAATATAGTTTCGAGCATGCCTACAGAATGCCGTCCCCTTGGGCGCAAATAAAAGGCGGAGCAGCCGTTCAGGTCGCTCCGCCGCAGGTAAACCGCTTAGTTGGTATGTCCGCCGCCCGCTGTCATCTGAGCCGCATGCTCCAGCTGGTCCGCTATGGCCTCCCAGCTTTCGCGGGCGGCCTTCGTAGAACCGGGAAAGTTTACGACAAGTGTATGACCTCGTTGCATGCAAATAGCGCGCGAGAGCATAGCGCGGCGCGTCTTGGTCATGGAGTGCGCACGGATTGCCTCTGCAATACCCGGCACATCGCGCTCGCAAACGGCACGCGTCGCCTCGGGCGTCACATCGCGCATCGAAAGCCCCGTGCCGCCGCAGGTGAGCACGACATTGGCGTGGCACTCATCGGCAGCTTCCACAATCGCATCACCGATTTCACTGATGTCGTCGCGCACGACCACATGTGAGGCGACCGTCCATCCCTGCGCCTCGATAAGCTCCTCGAGTGCGGCACCCGCCTCATCCTGGGCAAGATCGCGCGTGTCCGAACACGTCACGATCGATATCTTCAGCTCCATAGCATTCCTCCTACAACACGGCATCCTCAGGCAGATCGACACGAACGACGCCCACGACGTCGCCCGGCTTGAGCTCACACGGCCCTTCGTCAATACGCAGCAGACAGTTGGCCCGCTGCATCGTGCCGAGCAGCGCCGAATTCTGCGTCTTGGCCTCGGTCACCAACAGCTCACCGGTCTCGGGGTCGCGCAAAACCGTGGCGCGATCGAAGAAGCGTCGGTCCTGGCGCTTCTTTACGCCGTGCGTCAATATCGCCTGCTGCACGGGACGCGTACCCTCGGCAAAGCCGCGCATCTTGCGGATCGCGCGGCGGGCGAGCATCTCAAAGCCCACATACGCCGCCGCGGGATTGCCCGAAAGCCCCAAATACGGCTTGCCCCCAAGCAGGCCAAACGTGATGGCTTTGCCGGGACGCATCGAGATGCGGTCGAAGAGCACCTCGCCCTCGCGCCGGACGAGCGCCGTCACATAGTCGTAATCGCCCGCCGAGGCACCGCCGCTCGTAATGACAAAATCGCACTCCTGCACGGCGCGATGCACGAGCTCGGCGATTGCCTGCTCATCATCGGGAGCGATGCCAAAGAACACCGGCTCGGCGCCGGCATCGAGTGCCTCGGCCATCAACGCCGACGAGTTGGAGTCGCGAATCTGCCCGCGCGCCGGCAGCTCACCCGGCGCGACCAGCTCCGTGCCCAGCGAGATAATGCCCACACGCGGCGCGGCATGCACCTTCACGCTCGCATACCCGGCGCTCGCCAGCAGGCCAGCGCCGGCCGGGGCCACAACCTCGCCGGCGTGCATCACAACATCGCCGACATGGGCCTCCTCGGCGGCAGAGCGAACGTTCTCCCCCACTTTAGCAGGCGCCGAAAAGCTCACGTGCGAGCCCTCGTTGCCGTCGCCGTCAAGCACCTCGACGATCTCGTATTTCACCACGGCATCGGCACCTTCGGGTACCGGCGCGCCCGTCATGATGCGGACGGTCTCGCCCGCGCCAATTGTGCCCTCAAACACATGGCCCGCGGCCTCGTGTCCGATAACGTCGAGCGTCACCGGCGCCTCGCCAGATGCCTGCACCAAGTCCGCCGAGCGCACGGCATATCCGTCCATAGCGCTGTTGGCAAACGGCGAAATGTCGATATCGGCCACCGCGTCCTCTGCCAAGGGAAGACCGGCGGCCTGCCACACGGGAATCTCGACAACTTCGGTGCGATTCACGTGCGACAAGACGATCGCCTGTGCGTCCTCCAACGGAATGAGTTTCTCAGCCATATGCACCTCTTAATGCCACGGCGCACAACAGGAGCGCCGATTCTTTATGCTTGTCTCAGTATAATCCCCCGACGCACGACCGCGACTCGGCCTGTACCCGCAAATACACCTGTCGGTTGCAAGCCGCGAAACAGAATGGAAACCAACCCACCGGCTCGTCGCGTTTACCGCGTTTTATAATGCTCGTGTTGCAACCCAAAAAGAGGAACGTATGGCTTTTACCGACAAACCCGAAAGCGCAAACGAGGCGCAGGACCATTCCCAGCCGCTCGACGACGGCGGCCTTTTCTCCCTTAACGACGTCATCATGGCAGGCAGGCAACAGCTCACCCGCTCCGAGCATCTCTTGGCTGCCGACACGCGCCGCAACGCCCGCAACCTACTCGCGAGCGCCAAGCTGCTCGTGCTCGTAGTTATCGTCTCGCTCGCCATGGGCGTTGCCGCTTGGGCGTTTTTGGCCTCGCTGAATATCGCGACCTTCTATCGCGAGCACCATGAGTGGATTTACGCGCTGCTCCCCGTTGTGGGCGTTGCCACCGCATGGGTGTACAAAAACCACGGCCTCGCCGCCAAACGTGGCAACAACCTGGTCATCGACTCCGCTCTGGGCACACGCCTCATCCATATGCGCATGGCCGTCCTCACCTTCGTCTGTTCCACGCTCACGCACCTAACGGGCGGGTCGGCCGGTCGCGAGGGAGCTGCGGTGCAGATTGGCGGCACCATCGCCAGCAACATCTCGAGCCTCGCCCACCTCAAAAAGCATGACCACCACGACCTCATGCTCGCCGGCATCTCGTCGGCCTTTGGCGCCGTATTCGGTTCGCCCCTTGCTGGAGCTTTCTTTGGCATGGAGATGTGCTTTATCGGCAAGATCGACTACACCGCGGGCATCTACTGCCTGGTCGCCTCGTTTACCGGCTACTTTACGTCGCTTGCCTTGGGAACCGAGTACGAGGCGAATGTCATCGCCAGCGTTCCCAACATGACACCACGGACGGTTGTCATCGTTGTTATCAGCGCCATTATCTTCGGCCTGACGGCACGCCTCTTTGCCTGGTCGGTTCGAACCGTCAAAAGCTTGTACGGTCGCTTTATCGCCAATTACCTCGTCCGCGCACTCATAGGCGCACTCGTGGTTTTGGCCGCCTATGCCCTCCTTGACGCCTGGAACTACGCCGGCCTTTCCACGTGGCTTTCCGGCGCCGGATTTGCAGGCAACACCACCCTGGCGGACGCAGTCATCAAGTTGGTCGTCACAGCGCTTACCCTGGGCGCGGGCTTCCAAGGCGGCGAGGTCACGCCCCTGTTTGGCATCGGCGCGGCACTCGGTGGCTGGATCGGTTGCCTTACCGGGCTCGACCCCAGTTTTCTGGCGGCTCTCGGCATGCTCGGCGTGTTCTGCGCCGGCCTCAACGTGCCCATCACCACCTGCATGATGGCCATCGACCTGTTCCACGGCACAGCCGCCGGGTTCTTTGTCATCGTGGCCTTTATCAGCTACCTAACCGGCGGACACCGCGGCGTGTACCCCGCCCAGCGCATCATCTCACCCAAGCGCCGTTCGCTTATTGTGGATGAGGGCGGTACGGTAGCGGATGCTATCGAGCGCCACAACGACCTGATAGAGTAGACGTTAGTATTCGCCGTGCAGCCACAATCGGGGGCAATTCGACCCGAGCGCGACCGCACCGTCACGTTATACGCCGGGAGTCGCCCCATGCACGCAACTGATTTTGGTCGCACGCTCATCATCGCCAACCCAGCCGCCCAGTCGGGTGCGGCGCGCGAGGTCGCTGAGCGCCTGCAGCGCTTTTTAGACATGACTGCACGCGCATCCCAGTTTGACCTGGTGTTGACCGAGCGTATGGGACACGCCAAGGAGCTGGCCGCACAGGCTCAGGGCTATCGCACCGTTATCGCACTCGGCGGCGACGGCGTGATTCACGAGGTCGTCAACGGGCTTATGACGCAAAAGGAGGACGCCCGCCCCGCTCTTGCCGTCCTGCCCGTGGGCTCCGGCAACGATTTTGCCCAGGCGCTCGGCATCGACGATTTCTCCGGCAAGGATTTTGGCGCGCTGCTCACCTGCGAGCTGCAGCACCAGGATATCGGGCGCATTCGCTCGTGGAGCCCTGCGAGCGGCAGCGGCGAGGCGATCGTCGAGTATTACGACCAGACGCTCTCCGTCGGTATTGATGCCGCCATCGGCCTTGGCACCACCGAGCTGCGCAAAAAGACCGGCTTGACAGGCGCGCCGCTCTACACCCTCTCGGGACTTGAGCAGTTTGGTCTGCGCTATCGCAACTACCCCATGACAGTCAGCTTTGACGGCGCGCCCGCCGAGCGCGTGCGGGCGATTATCATGGCGATTCAGCTGGGCCCCACCTATGGCTCGGGCTATCGCATCTGCCCCGATGCCGACCCCTGCGACGGCATACTCGATGTCTGCTACGCCTGCGGCCCCGTCCCCCGCGCCGTTGCCCTGCCTATGTTTCTTTCGGCCAAGGACGGCCACCACACCAGGTTGCCGCCGGTTCGTATGCGCCGCTGCCGCCATGCCGAGCTCACCTTCGAGCAGCCCGATTACCCCATCCAGGCCGACGGCGAGCCCATTGTCGCCTCGCGCATCGAGGTTGACGTCCTCGGCAGCGCCCTCCAGGTCTGGCGCCCCACCCGCTAGCCACCCCTAAGTTGCGGTGAAATAGGGACTGTTTATGCAGCTAAAGCCGCAAAACAGTCCCTATTTCACCGCAACTTATTGAGAAGGTCATTCCTCCCCGCCCGGTTTGCGGCGGTTGGCCTTTTTAATCGCGTTGAAGTGCTTGTCATTGAGCCTGCGCTGGCGAGAGCGCAGAGGCACCTTAGTCTTTACGCGTCGGCGCGGTGGACGCCCGCGACGCTCCAGCTCAGCGCGCAGCTTACGCAGGCAGCTCGCGCGATTCTGAAACTGACTACGGCTCTCGCGCGCCGTCACAACAATCCCCGTGGGCCCATGCTTCATACGCACCGCCGAGTCCGTCGTGTTCACGCCCTGTCCGCCCGGACCTGTCGCGCGAAACACCTGCACCTCGCAATCTCGCGCCAACTCCTCGACCGACATCTCGGCATAGCGCGCATACTCGCGCCATCCCATCTTGTTCTCATCCATATCAACACCTCCCCTCATAAAAAATGTGACAAAGGGAAAGTCCCTTTGTCACATCGCATACCAATCGCTTGTGTTGCGCGCTTAGGCGAAGGTGATCTCGCCGGTATCGCAGTCCATATCGGCGATACGGGCTAGGCTTTCAACGCGGAAGCCGCGCTCGCGGAGCTTATCGCCACCGCCCTGGAAGCCCTTCTCCACCGCAATGCCAATGCCGGATACCTCGGCACCTGCAGCCTCGCAGATCTTGATAAGACCCTCGAGCGCGCAGCCGTTGGCCAAAAAGTCGTCGATGATCAGGACCTTGTCGCCCTCGGACAGGAAGCGTTTGCCAACGATGACCGGGTACTCCTTCTGCTTGGTAAAGGAGTAGATGGTCGTGGCGTACTGCTCGCCGTCGAGGTTGATGGACTGTGCCTTCTTGGCAAAGACCACCGGCACGCCGCCAAAATGCTGAGCCGCGATGCAAGCCATACCAATGCCCGAAGCCTCAATCGTCAGGATCTTGTTGATCTCGACATCCTTGAACAGACGGGCCCACTCGGCACCCATGTGGTCGAACAGCTCAACGTCGCACTGGTGGTTGAGGAAGGCATCAACCTTAAGGACGTTACCGGCCTTTACGATGCCGTCATGGCGAATACGATCCTCAAGCTCCTGCATGGCGCAACCCCTTCTCGCGGCAAGGATACCGCGCGATTAATAAACGTTGTTCGATAGTCTACCACGGACCGACCCCCGCCCGCCCCACAAGCCGCATCGCACCACAAACCAGTCTTTTTGGGACGGCGCGGATACGTGGCAGGCAGCCTCCCAACACGCTAATGGCGGGCGCGCATCCTCACCAAACGAACCATCGAGAGGACAAAGCCCACGGCTGCCACGGCCATCAACACATAGAACACCGAACGAAAACCAAACAGGAACACATCCGGACGGCCTGCAACAAAACTGGTCACGGCCTCGCCCATCGCCACGCTCATCTGCCCATACAGGATATGCGACGCCACCGTAATGCCCACTGCCATACCCGCATAGCGCGCCAGGCTACCCAGGCTGCCCGCAAAGCCGAGCGCTTCGCGCGGAGCCGAGCCCATGTACAGCGAGTTGTTGGGGCTCTGGAAAATCGACGTTCCGCACGACATAAACGCGACACAGCACACGATCACAGGGATGGAAGAGTGCTCGTCGAGCGTGCTCACTGCAAAGAGCCCGCACACGTACACGCCCAGGCCAACGGCCGTGGGGCCCTCGCAACCAATACGATCGGAAATCGTGCCCGAAAGCGGGCCGATAAAAGCATTCACCATCGGAAGCGCCAAAAAGAGCAGTCCGGAAATGTCGGAACCAAAGCCGTGGGCGTCCTGAAAATAAAACGGCAGGATAAACTCAGATGCGCCAATACCAACGAACACGATGAGCATGCAAGCAAGGTTGATGGTGAAGGCCGAATTTGCAAAGCAGCGACGAGCGGCCTCGATCAGGGACATGGGGCGCTCGCCGGCCTCCGGCTTAACATGCGGCAACGTGTAGAGCCCCACGATAAACGAGATAACGCCAATGGGCAGGTTGATGAGGAAGATGCTCTCCCAGGGAAAGCTCGCCACCAGCATGCCGCCAAGCACGGGACCACACATCATGCCGAGGGCCACGAAGGTCGCAAGGATGCCCATGGCACGGCCGCGCTCGCGCGCTGGAAACGACTCGGTGATGATGCCCATGTTGTTTGCCATGGCCGCCGCGCAACCGACGCCCTGCACAATGCGTGCCAGAATAAGAACCTCGAGCGAACTCGAAAGGCCGCAAAGCAGCGAGCCAGCCGTAAAAACGATTACGCCCAGCTGGAATACGCCCACCTTGCCGCGCACGTCGCCCAAGCGGCCAAACGGCAGCATAGCCACGCATGTCGCAAGCAGGTACACCGAGCTCACCAGCTGAATGCGGTCGAGGCCCACGCCCAGCTCCTTTTGCATCACGGGCAACGCCACGGTCACGACGGTCGAATCCAGACACGACATAAACGTCATGATGAGCACGGTAAACAGAATCGCCCATTTGTTCTTGCCATGGGTGTCGCCCTCTAGGGCAATGTGCTCGCGGCGCAGCTGCTCTGCGGTTTTCTCCATATCCATCCTTTCGAGTGGCGCAATGCAAAAAACGGGACCCCGATCGCCTGCAAACAGTCGCGATTGGGGTCCCGCCTACGGAATCGGAACGAAAAGTCACCGAAGCTTTCTGCCAGCATCGGCACCTTGTACGGAGCTAGCCTAGCACTGCTCGAGCGCCTGCTCAAGGTCGGCAATCAGATCGGCCGTGTCCTCGAGGCCGCACGACAGGCGTACCATGTCGGCGGAAATGCCACAGGCGATGAGCTCCTCATCGTTCATCTGGCGGTGCGTGGCGTTAGCGGGATGCAGGCAGCAAGTGCGGGCGTCGGCCACATGCGTGGCGATCTGGGCGAGCTTGAGGCTCTTCATAAAGGTCTCGGCCGCCGCGCGACCACCGTTAAAGCCAAAGCTCACGACGCCGCATGTGCCGTTGGGCATGTACTTCTGAGCCAGGTCATAGTACTTATCGCCCTCCAGGCCCGGATAGCTCACGAAGCGCACCTTGGGATGACTCTGCAGGAACTTGGCAACGACCAGGCCGTTCTCACAATGACGCGGCATACGCACATGCAGGCTCTCGAGTGAGCTGTTCAAGAAGAACGCCGCCTGCGGGTTCTGCATGGGGCCAAGATCGCGCATGAGTTGCGCGGTGGCCTTGGTAATGAAGGCACCCTCGCGACCGAACTTCTCGGCATACGTCACGCCGTGGTAGCTCTCGTCGGGCGTGGTGAGACCCGGGAACTTGTCCGCATGGGCCATCCAGTCAAACTGGCCGTGGTCGACAATCACACCACCCAGGTAGGCTGCATGGCCATCCATGTACTTGGTGGTGGAGTGCGTGACGATGTCGGCGCCCCACTCAAAGGGACGGCACATCACAGGCGTCGGGAAGGTGTTGTCGACCATCAGCGGCACGCCGTGGTCATGCGCGGCCTTGGCAAAACGCTCGATATCGAGCACGGCAAGGGCAGGGTTGGCGATCGTCTCGCCAAAGACGAGCTTGGTGTTGGGCTTAAAGGCGGCCTCGAGCTCCTCATCGGTGCAGTCGGGGGCAACAAAGGTGCAGGTGACGCCCATACGACCCATGGTGTGGGCGAGCAGGTTGTAGGTACCGCCGTAGATGGCAGAGCTTGCGACCACGTGATCGCCGGCACCGGCAACGTTAAAGATCGCGAGGAAGTTCGCAGCCATGCCCGAGCTCGTGAGCATCGCCGCGGTACCACCCTCCATCTCGCAGATCTTGGCAGCGACCAGATCGCACGTGGGGTTCTGCAGGCGGCTGTAGAAGTAGCCCGACTCCTCCAGGTCAAACAGCTTGCCCATGTGCTCGGACGTGTCGTACTTCCACGTGGTGGACTGGTAGATGGGCACCTGGCGCGGCTCCGCATCGCCCGGATGATAGCCGCCCTGAACACATGTAGTTCCGATGGTCTGCTCGCTCATATCCAACTCCCTTACTTGGGTTTTGTTTTTATTCGGTTCACGATACCGCTACCCCGCACCCCTCTCAACCCATCCCGCCGATAGGTTATGGGACAAATTAATCAGGTTTATTTGTCCCAAATCTTAAGAAAGTGTTCGATGGCGAAAAACAATGAGATATGCACTGCGGTCTCGATAAGCGAATGCGCCAGCAAGGGTACCATAGGCGGGTACACCGCAATCAAGGAGACACCGATGAAGCAGATTGATACCACTCAGCTCAACACTGCCACCTGCCAGGCTCAGGCTGCCGAATACCACGCCCGCGGCTTTAACTGCGCGCAGGCCGTCGCCTGCACGCTCGCGCCCGCCGTCGGGCTCGACCCCCAGGTCGCCTTTACCCTCACCGAGGGCTTTGGCGCCGGCATGGGCGGCATGACCGAAACTTGCGGTGCCATCTCGGGCGCCGTGGCCATCATGGGCTTTGTAATGAGCGATGGCATGGAAAACCCCAAGACCAAGGGCCAGACCTACAAACTGTCGCGCGAGATTGCCAAGCGCTTTGGCGAGAAGAACACGACGACCGTCTGCGGCACGCTCAAGGGCATCGGATCGGACAAGGGTCCGCTCCGCAGCTGTCCCGGTTGCATCGACGATGCCGTCGAAATCGCCTGCGATGTACTAAAGCAGCTCGCCGAGTAAACGGCAGCGACATAAAACGACAGCCGGCGCGCTTGGGATTCATCCAAATGCACGCCGGCCGTCGTCGTTAGAACTCAGCAAACTCGGGAGCGCTGACCTCAATCTCCTCGCGCCCCGCCATAAGCTCGCGCATCTTAGCGCAAAACGGCTCTTGCTCCCCCGCTTTAAACACCAAGTGAAGTGTCACAGCATCCGCGTAATCGGTATCCGAAACCTTGGCACCCGAATCCTGCGCCAAGCGAAGCACCTGCTCATACTGTGGATAGGCCACATGCACATCAACCGGCACGACGCTCGTCATCTCGACGATCTGCCCGGCCTCCTGAGCCGCGGCCACCGCCGCCTGCGTCGCCGCGGTATAGGCGCGCACCAAACCACCAGGCCCCAACAGCGTGCCACCAAAATAGCGCGTTACTACGCAGCAAACATTTTTGAGCCCCGCACCGCGCAGCACCTCGAGCGTCGGCATACCACTCGTGCGGCTCGGTTCACCATCATCGCTCTGGCGCTCGCGTCCATCGACCAAAATCCACGCGGGAACATTGTGTCGAGCGTCATAATGACGCTTGCGAACCATCTCGATAAAGGCATTCGCCTCGTCCTCGGACTCAATATGGACCAGCTGGGCAATAAACCGGCTCTTGCGGTCCACAAACTCGCCCGAAACCTCAATATTCGATTGCAGAGTAAAATAGCTGTCCAACAAAGCCCCTCAACAAAATAAAGCGGGCAACAAACAGCCTCAATAATACGGCAAAGGCCGTACCAATAACCCCGGTAAAAAGAACAGCAACGCCGATGACCAGGAAACAACAGACACTATGACCCAATCCAGGGGCACGGAAACGACAGGAGCCCCCACTCGTG
>UQHK01000008.1 GCA_900540855.1 uncultured Collinsella sp. | reverse complement strand
TGATGGTGTCGACGTCAATGGTATACGGGCGCATCATCGACGTCTTCAATACAGACAATATCAGTGCGGAATGTTTTCAGGGGTTAGCCCGTACGGCCTTCTACTGCTACGAAGCATTCAGAGCATCTGGAGTGGACGGCGGCTTGGCTACGAGCTGGGGCTGAGGATCTGAATGGATGGGTGCAATTGTTGGGAGCGAAGGCGTTGCGGATATGGCCACTTTGGATCTGCGAGACGTGCTGCAGATCGGCGGCTGTTCAAGCGGAAAGCGTATCCCAGTTTGAAGGCGAATTTTGGGATGCAGTTTCCCCTTGGGGCCTGTTTGGGAAACTGCGGGACGGAATTTTGCTTTATTGTGGGTCGCACTTTCCGCAACGTGCCTCAACCGGAAAGCGTGTCCCAGAATTTGCGCTCGAAATGGGATAGGGTTTCCGCCGTCCGCCTGCTAGCAAAAAGGCCTCCTGAGCTGCTGCTCAGGAGGCCTTTCGTTCAATCGCAAGCGAACGCACTAGTTATTCGCGGTCAAACGCTCGACGTCGTGGGCGATCATGTATTCCTCGTCGGTGGGGATGACCATGACCGTGACGGAAGAGCCGGCGGCGCTGATGACCTGCGGGCCGTTACCCACGGCCTCGCGGTTCTTGTTGTTGTCGATGCGCACGCCCAGCCACTCGAAGCAGTCGCAGAAAGCCTTGCGGATCGACCAGTCGTTCTCGCCAATGCCGGCGGTAAAGGTAATGGTGTCCACGCCCGCCATGGAGGCAATCATGGAGCCGGCCTGCTGCATGGCCTTGTAGGCGAACATATCGAAGGCGAGCAGGCAGCGCTCGTCGCCCTCGGAGGCGCGCGTGCGGATGTCACGGGCGTCGTTGGAGATGCCCGAGATGGCAAGCAGACCAGACTGCTTGTTCATCATGTCATCGACTTCCTGGTAGCTGTAGCCGCCCTCGCGCTGCAGGTAGCACACGGTAGCCGGGTCAATGGAACCACAACGGGTGCCCATCATCAGGCCGTCGAGCGGCGTGAGGCCCATCGTGGTATCGCGGCACACGCCGTCCTCGATGGCGGCGAGCGAAGCGCCGTTGCCCAGGTGGCACGAAAGCAGACGGTGGCAGCGCGTGCCCAGAATCTCCTTGGCCATCATCCACTCGTAACGGTGGCTCGTGCCGTGGGCGCCGTACTTGCGCACGTGATACTTGTCGCACACGTCCTTGGGCAGGGCGTAGGTGTAGGCGACCTCGGGCATGGTCATGTGGAACGAGGTATCGAAGACGGCCACGTTGGGCAGCTCCGGATACTTCTCACGGCAGTACTCAATCGCTGCGGCCTCGCCGTAGTTGTGCAGCGGGGCGAGCGGCGCCACCTCGAGAATCTTAGCCATGACCTCATCGTCGACGACCGCGGAATCATCGAAGTACCAGCCGCCCTGAACGATACGGTGGCCGATGCCATCGATCGTAAAGTCGGTCTTCTCGAGCTCCTCGAGCACGCGCGCGATAGCCGAACGGTGGTCGGGGAAAGGAATCTCCTCGGTCTGCTTGGCGCCACCGTTCTCGGAATGGCCAAAGATACCCATCTCCGAGCCGATACGCTCGCAGTTACCCTTGGCGAAAACCTCGCGGGTATCGGTGTTCAAAAGCTGATATTTAAGGCTCGAGCTGCCGGCGTTGACAACAAGTACGTTCATGAGACTCCTTCGTGATTACAGTACGGTCGGCAAACCCATAAGGCGGCCGTATCCTTAATAAGAAGTTATCAGAATTCAATAAATATCTATTAAACTCTTCGCTCAAAGTGCATAAAAGGGGGCTGAACGGCACAAGGCCATCCAGTCCCCTCCCCTTGCATCAATTACTTGCCGTTAACGATGCGCTCGACGTCGGAAGCGATCATGAACTCCTCGTCCGTGGGGATGACGAAGATCTTGACCTTGGAATCCTTGGCAGACAGGCACCAAGCGCCGTCGCCGCGCAGGGCGTTGCGGGCGTGGTCCATCTTGACGCCCATAAAGGCCAGACGGTCGGCCACGCCAGCGCGGACGGCCGGAGCGTGCTCGCCGATGCCAGCGGTAAAGACAAGCGTGTCCATGCCGCACATGGAGGTTGCCATCTCGGCGGCCTTGGCGGCAATCTTGTAGACGAACATGTCGAAGGCGAGCTGAGCCTCGGGATCGCCGGCAGCAGCAAGCTCCTCAACGTTACGGCAGTCGTTGGTCTTGCCGCCGGTCACAGCCAAAAGGCCGGACTTCTTGTTCATCATCTCGTCGACCTCGTCGAAGGTGTAACCGCCCTCGCGCTGCAGGTAGCACACGGTAGCCGGGTCGATGGAACCGCAGCGGGTGCCCATCATGACGCCGTCGAGCGGGGTAAGGCCCATGGTGGTGTCCATGCACTTGCCGTCCTCGATGGCGCACAGGGAGGCGCCGGAACCGATGTGGCACACGACGACCTTGCAGGCCTCGCCGTTGGTCATCTCGGCGACCTTCTTGGAGATGTAGCGATAGCTGGTGCCATGAGCGCCGTACTTACGGATGTGCAGCTTGTCGCAGACGTCCTTGGGCAGGGCGTAGGTCTTGGCGACCTCGGGCATATTGAAGTGGAAGGCGGTGTCGTAGACCGTGACGTTGGGCAGGTCGGGATACTGCTCCAGGCAGAACTCGATAACGTTAGCCTCGGGGTTGTTGTGCAGCGGGGCGAGCGGAGCGACCTCGCGGATCTTAGCGAGAACGTCCTCGTCGACGAGGGAGGAATCGCCAAAGTACCAACCGCCCTGAACGATGCGGTGGCCGATGCCCTCGATCTTGACGCCGTTAGCCTCGAGGTCCTTCAGGACGACCTCGATGGCGACCTTGTGGTCGGGGAACTCGATGTTCTCGGTCACCTTCTTGGAGCCGTTGGCAGCGTGGGTGAAGGTACCGCCGGTAAAGCAGACGCGCTCACAGGAGCCCTTTGCGGACACCTTGTGGGATTTGGTATCGATGACCTGATACTTAAGGGTCGAAGATCCTGCGTTGACGACCAGAACGTTCATGTGTCTCCCTACTAACAGGCGGTGTGGCGCCGCCAGGTTACATACGCTTCAATAATAAACCCAAACGCCCTCGAGCTCGGGTTTATTGCGTTGATATATAAGTTATCGATGCATGCATGCTCATGGTCTTCGACTTGTAAGGCGAAATAGCGCGGGGACATACGCCAGAGAAGAAATCCCAAGCGCAACAAGCAGCACAACCCGAATACCCACAACGCTACTCAACACAGCATTGAGCAGATAGAAAAGAACGGCGCCCACCGCCACCATCTGGCTTTGAACCGAAATCAACGAACAGAGCATCGATGAATCGGCAGCATTTTGAAAAACTGAGTATTTGATCGGAGCAAATAACGAGTAGGCAACCGTCTGCAGCACATAGAAAACGGGCAACAGGTCAACCGGAATAAAAGGGGTTAAAAACAAAGCAGCTAGAATGAGACGGATGATGCCGCAAATACGCGCAAAAAGCCTCTTGTCGACATGAGCAATTACGCTGGGCACGATAAACCCTATGGAGGCGGAGACAAGGAGCCGGACCGCAATGGTCATGCCCGAAGCGACGGCACCCATTCCACGGGCTGCGAGCAGCAGTGAGAAAAAATCTTCCAGAGCGACAAAAGCAAATGCCTGAGAACAGTCCATGACGAACGCCGAGCGAAGCGTGCCATTGCCCGCAATGGCAGTCCAAATCATCCTCGGGCTAATTTGGCTCATAGAAGCCGCAGCGCTACCTTTCCCTTTCGTTTCGGGAATGCAGGCAACGACAAGTAACGTCAATACCATCGCAAAGATATCGGCCGAAAGACCGATGAAATATGCACCTTCTGACGAGATGAAGCCGCCCACACACGCGGAAAGAGCATAAGATGCGTAAAAGACGAATCGCTCAACCACATTAAGCCTAACGAGCTGATCTTGGGAGACGGAATCGATATAGATTGCCTCAATAGAACCGCTCACGCATGCGACGGCAAAACCCTTGAGGGCAAACGCACCTATCAAAAGCAGAGGAGATCGTATGAGGAGCAGGGCAGCGTAGTATCCGAGCATTCCCGCGATACCCACCAGGCCACTTATCTTTCGCCCAAATCTATCGGCGATATAGCCGGTAGGAATCTCGAGAGCAAATTTGCTTACCTGGTACGCAATCATCATGCCAGAAATCGCGACCATCGAGAATCCGACGAACTCAAGGTAAACCGTCAGAAAATACAAGATGGTGCTGAAGTTCGATAGGAAAACAAACGCCATATACAGCCAAACCGTACGGTTTTTCATACTCCTCCTCCAAAGGCCGATAATCCAAGCCGAGGTCTCAAAAAGCATGAAGGCAAAACCGTCAGCCATACGTTACAAATCGTCAATATTCATTTGACGGCACGAAGCCAAGCAACCTCAAGAAGCGAGATGGCGCAACAGGTGAAGAAATACCGTCTGATGCCGATCCGTCCAGGCGTTTTGCCGGTAGCAAAAATAGATAGGCAAGGTTACGTCGCGCGAGCCCTCAATGGAGCATTCGCTCACGTTGGATCCATCTGATGCAAGAGAGGAGCCAGAAAAGCTCAATATCAATCCCCCGCCTTGAAGAAACTCAATCTGTCTCTCGCTTCCATATTCGACATCACGAAAGCGGAAATTAACGAGTTGGGCCTCAGGGCACTGGTTGATTGCATTGAGACAGGGCGACAAGTTGATGGGGACAGCAAGCCTACCGCTCAATAGTTCACGAATGGTTATGGTGCCCCTGACACGATAGCCAACCGGACACGAAAGAACCTTGAGCTCCTTTTCACCCAGGCATTTCGAACAAAGGGCGCTGCCCCGTGGCTTCTCGAATGAAATAGCCGCATCCGATATCCCGAGCAAAAGAGACTCAAAACACGTAGCCGTTGGCTGATGCCACACGTCGAGGTGAATCTGGGGGTGCGAACTCTCAAACGAGTCGTACCAGTTTTCGTCAAAAAGACGCCCCCGCCCATGAAGGCAGGGGGCGTAAAGACGAAAATGACCGTCGGGCGAAACACCCTGCCCCATCGACCGAGCGTAATTTTTGAGATCATCGACTTGCGCGAGGATTACGCGCGCGCGTCCCGCAAACTCTCGCCCTGCAGGAGACAAAACGGCCTCGCCCGTCGACCGGTCGAGCAAAACGACCTGATACTCAGATTCCAGCTTCTTGATCGCCGACGAAACAGCCTGCGGACTCACATGAACGGCGCGAGCCGCCTTGCGCATGCCGCCATAATTCGCTACCGCTTGAAGATATTCGAGTTGAGACAACTGCACAGGTTTCTCCAAAGGCAATCAAGACGACGGGCCATACGATCTCAGATAAGGTTCTCGCCCAAGTTCTTGCCGCCGAGGACGTGCATGTGGAAGTGCATGACGGTCTGGCCGGCGTTAACGCCCTTGTTGGAGATGACGCGGAAACCGTCCTCCAGGCCCTTGGCCTTAGCAACCTCCTGGATGGCATGGGCCATGGCGCCCATGGTCTCGGCAGGCACGTTATCAGCGATGTCGCTGTAGTGCTTCTTGGGGATCACGAGCGTATGAACCGGTGCCTGGGGATTGAGGTCATCGAACGCGATGACCTGGTCGTCCTCGTAGACAACAGTCGAGGGGATCTCGTGGTTGGCGATTTTACAGAAGATGCAATCACACATGGCTGGTTCCTTTCTAACGACAACGCAACAGAAGGTGGCGTTGTTCAGTGAAACACCAAGACAGTTTAGCCCACTTCAAAGATCCGAATTGAGCGAAATCCATTCCTCGGCAATCGCAATGGCCAGAGGGCTTTATCCATCCATATGCTCGCGCCTATTTAAAGTGTTTGACCTCGGGAACGATCAACACCGGAAGGACGGATAGACCGTAAAGCAGAGTAATAAGCATCATTTGTTTGTCGTAATCTGAACCGGAAATAGCCGCAATCCCAATAGGAAGCATATAAGAGCCCAAAAGGCTAACTTCGGCCATAATGCCGCCAGCGCTGCCAGCATAACGAGTGCCGATTTCAACAAATGAAACTGGCAGAGCTTGAACAACTGGACCCATCATGCTCGTAACGATGCCGCACACTGCAAGCAATACCCCCATGGACTTCAAGCCCGAGGCAAACCACGCAACTGCAAATGAAATAGAGCCAAGAAGCCCAACAATCACAAGATACGGTCGCGCAAGGCGGCATTTACCGTAAAGCATCGGAGCAATCAAGCAGCCGATAATCCCAGCAGCGGTTGTCAGCGCCGCCATTTCGCCGGCCGTCGAAGCATCGGTGCCTCGCACAAGCTCAAGAGCCTGAGGTAGCACACCGGAAAAGGCGGTCGTGGCGGCAAGTGAGAAAGCGGCGCAAATCGCGCAAAGCCAAACGTTACGCGAACGAAAAGCAGTCAGAAGGGCTTGGTCGTGCTCAACGCCATCAGGAATAAGTGAGTCATGCTGTACGTTCTTACCAAATAAACCCCAGAAGATAGTCAGAACGACCAACAACGCTTCTGCAACTGTATAGCCCATTAGCACGGAAGACATAAACGCCGATGACGCTTGCGCCGCCGCAATGCCAAAGCAAGTCGCCGCATAGTAAATGCCCATCGCAACATCCGTCTTATCTGCAAACCAAAGTCCAAGCGTCTTTGCATTATTGGCAGTCAATGCCGCCATCCCCACGCCGATGCAAAACATCGAGACAAGTTGAGCAGGATAGTTCGATAGGGTGAAAATTCTGATAGCGCCGCCGACTAAAGAAACACAGAACCCGCCAAGTATCACTACTTTGGGCCCAAGCCTATCTCCAAGTGATCCGAACGGGAGACTAAAGAAAACCGCCGCAAGCATTGGCGCCAGAAAGAGAGATGAGAATCCGACAGGGTCGATATTCATCTGAGGCATGATGACCGTAGCATAGGCAGCGACCTGATACTGCATGAAGTTGCCCAAAAAACAGAGACCACACGTCAACAGCAATATTAACCAGCGGTAACCACTCGAAGCCCGCTTTTGCTCAACTTTGTGCGCAACTTCGCACGCTTCACCATCCATTGCACCAACCTCACATTAAAAATGGTCGCGACCCCCATATCAACTGGAGGTCGCGACCAGGCAAAACACCGATTAATTATAATTCAGAAGTCTCAGGCATCTCGGCTTTTGCCGCCGCACCAGTCTCGGGCAACATCGCAATAGGCAAAACGCTCGCAAGGAAAAGAATCGATTCGATCGTAAAGTTCAACGTCCAATTGTCACCAGAAATAGACGAAACAATAACGGGAACAAAATAGGAGCAGAGAAGGCCGACAGTACCGATTATTCCACCAGCGCTACCGGCATATTTCGCGCCAATCTCAGGAAGATCAGGAGTCATTGCCTGAATAATGGGGCCAGAAAGAGCGGTCATAAAACCATTGAGGACGAGAGCAACCCACATGACAGTGCCAAGCGGCAAAAACCAGTTTGCAACCATTACAACGGCGGCAATCACCGTGGTTACAATGAGAAACGGTTTATTCTTACCGAGCTTGAGGACGGCAGCCGGTCCCGCAAAACAAGCAAAGAAGCTACCAACTGTAATAATTGCTGCCATAGATCCAGCGGTGGCAGTATCAACGCCGCGAACGAGCTCAAGCGCAGACGGCAGAATTGCGCAATATGCCGTGGTTGAAGCGAGGGTAAGACCATAAGCCAAGGCAATGCACCAAACGCCGCGCGACTTAGCGGCAATCTTAATGTACTTCATAACCGGCTCGGGCTCGGGCATGGGCTCGCCCTCCGGGACGTTCCTCATAAAGAAGATCCACAGCGCAGCAGTTACAGCTTCGGCAATAGCAGCGACCAGATAAGACACGTCAAGCGTAGGAAAATAAGTGCTGAATGCCTGGGCTATCACGATGGACACACATGAAGCAGCATAGAAAACTCCCACGGCAAGGGAGGTCTGCTGTTTAAACCAGGAACCCAGCACCTTTGCCAGATTGGCATTGAGCGCCGCAATGCCAAAGCCGATCATAAACATCGAAACGATCTGCACGGTAAAGTCATTAATCATGAAATAACGCAGAAAGCCGCCTACAGCAGAAAGCACCATGCCAATTGACACGACAAGCTTAACGCCGTAGCGATCAGCAAGAGATCCTGCAGGAATCGACAAAAACACAGCGGTGAGCATCGGCATCAACATGAGATTGGTAAGCCCACCGGCATCGATGCCGAGAGTCGTCATCACGACGACACCCCATGCTGAAACCTGATATTGCATGAAGTTTGCCATGAAGCAAATGAGGCAAACTACGAATAAGATCATCCACCGATAACCCGATAGCTTTTCTTCTTGAGCCATTTCTTTCTCCTTACGCAGGGATAGTTCAAGCTGAATTCAATGGGGCTAATTAGCCCACTCCATTGCGGCTTCTTTCACTAATCGTTGAGTAGCACCTCGTACATAGGACGGAACACCGAATCTTCTTTGGCATGCAGCGAATGCACCGGCTTCCACTCGTTTTCGTCAATTACCATATGAATGTGGTTCTCAGCGGTATAGGGGTCCCATGGTGCCTTGCCCTCAACAAACGGTTTGCCCGTCTTCGCAAAGCTGAACCACGCATCGTTCATTTCATCCGCGAGATGCGCTGGAGGATTGTCACCCGTAAACATCAGACCACTCGCGGTATCAAGATTCTTGAAAACGAACGGCACCTCGATTGCGTGGCAAGAACCCATTCCCTCGACACGAGATTTATAACGGAACAAATAGTTGTACACGGGCTTAAACGCCGACTGCTCTTCAGCCATAAGGTCGGTGCCGACAAAGAAACCGGTTGAGTTCATAAAATTGGTGTAATTCTCGGCAAAATCGCGCTCAGGCCATGCCTTTCGATATGCTTGCTCCCAGTAATCGATATCAATCTGATCATCAAAATGAATCGGGAATTGGCCGTGCCAGAATCCGGGAAGGTCATCGAAATAGAAATGGAAATAAGTAAACTCGTCCTCGGTACATCCAATCATGATATCGATATCCTTGGCTGCGCCCTCCGCCCAGGCCTTCATCGGCTTCTTGGGAAGAAAAGACCCGTCGCAAACCGGCGAGAAAATTAGCGACACTTCGTAGGTATGACGATCGCACCACACCTGCATGCCCTCAATGAGCTCGTCTGCCGACTTCGCTAAGAGCTCTTGGGCGGTTTTGCATCCCATGATTTCGGCGAACTCCCGAGCAAAGTACTCGCCGCGCTCGCGGGTCTTATAAAGCTGGATAGGGCCGGACTCCAAAATCGCACGTTGGAAATACTTATTTGCCTCTGGCAATATGGAAAGAAGAGCCTGGCTGGAAGAGCCTGCCGACTCACCGAAAAGCGTGACACAATTGGGGTCACCGCCGAAGGCCGAAATATTCTCATGCACCCACTCGAGCGCACGGATTTGATCAAGAATGGCAAGATAGCCGGCGTCTTTGTAGTCCTCTCCGCCCGGCAGGCAATCGAGCAGCAGCGACCCAAACAAGTTCAGACGGTAGTTAATCGAAACAATAACGACATCCTTCGCTGCCGCAAAATTGGAGCCGTTATATAGCGGGTCGGCAGATCCACCTGAGAAGTAGGCACCACCATGGATATATACCATGACAGGAAGGTTCTTGCGTGCGTGTCCCCTGACCCACACGTTAAGGCTCAGGCAATCCTCCCCTTGCTCATGAAGCGAAGCGAGTTCAACTTCATCGATAAATTGCCTGGCAGAATGCCCGAATTCCACGCATTCAATTTCCTCATCGGAATCATCAAGGCGCTCAGGGGCACGCCAACGAAGATCACCTACCGGCTGCTTTGCATAGGGAATGCCCAAAAAAGCTTCAACCCCGTTTTCGAGCGTCTTGCCCGAAACTATACCCGTCCTAGTCTTGACCTTCATTGCTTGTCCTTCCTCACAATTAAGATGCTAGATCGATATGATTTAAGCTAGCTGGCTTGAAACCATCTTAGAATATGGAGAAAGTCAAAGGTCAACGACGTGTTTCGATGGAATACCAGCTGGATACCAAGCGCTTAAGACCGTTCACCTCGTCAAAACGACCGCTTGCCCGACAATGACGGAGTAACAAACATTAGAATAGCTCCAAGGTTTTGAGTGGCCCTAGGGCAGTCGGAAGGTGTGACATGGAACGCGAGTTTTCCCTTAATATCAAGCAGACGGCCAGCCTCTACGGCGTAAGCGCAGACACTCTTCGCTATTACGAGGCAATTGGTTTAGTTGCCCCAAAGCGCGGGGCGAATGCCTACCGTGAATACAGGAAGGACGATTTCGGCAGACTCAACATCATCATGTCAATGCTCAATATGAACTACACGCTTAGCGAAATCAGATCTTTCCTAGATAACCATTCACTCGAAACGAGCTTTGAACTGTTCAGCAACGAACTTGATAGCATCGACGCAGCCATAGCAAAACTATCGCAACGGCGCCGAAAGATCGAGCATTGCATGCAGAACATATCCATGTCGTTAAGAGCACGCGAGGAAAAACAGTCGAGGGTGGTTCATAAGGGACCCCGAGGATATGTCATCGTAAGCGAGGATGAGCTAAGCGGCGACATAATTCCCTACGCCACCATTAAGCGCATGAAAGAACTCGGGATGGAAATCGATTCGATACACACGGTTCCATGCTTCATCCTTGACCCATCGCGCAGAAGCGCCGACGGTTGCCTGGTAGCAGAGAAGACGCTGCTTTCACTCGGATCAATCGACGATAAAGGGTGCGAGATTTTCCCAGAAGGCGACTATCTTTGCAGGACAACCACCGGACCTGCAGAAATAACGCCGACAATATGGAAGGAAATGAATGAATTCATGGACCAGAATCATCTCATTGCCGCAGGGCCTCTTCTAGAATTCTGGTATGTAAGCGAATACATATCTGACAATCAAGATGAATATTTACACACGCTAGAAATAATGGTTGAACCCGGTGAAATCGACCAGCGATAGCGCCTCAACTCACCTAACACGCCAAAAGGCAAGCAACATTCACCTCCAATGGCCAAGCCACCAGGGTAGTCTTTTTGCGACGGGGCTTTTTTGACTACTTTTTCGCAAACGCAAGTGCTCGGCGAGGCAGCCGACAAGAGGTAGTCAAAAAAGCCCCGTCCCAAAAAGACTACCCCAAAGTGGACTGCGAGATGGTTAGAACGAGAGGTTGTCGTCGGTGTTGGCGGCCTCGCCGTCGGCGAGCACGTCGTTGCCGTCGACGTCCTTAAGGAGCACCGAGACCTTCTGCTCGGCATCAGTCAGGCGGGTACGCAGGCTCTTAAGAAGCTCGACGCCGCGGGTGTAGCTCTCGAGCGACTCCTCGAGCTCCATGTCGCCCGACTCCAAGCTGCGGATGATGAGCTCCAGCTCCTGCGAGGCCTGCTTGTAGGTGAGCTGCTCCACCGGGGTCTTCTCTGCCATATCTGTTTCCTTTCCTAAAGGTTTATCACTATGAAACGCGGTCTACTCGACTGCGTTGACGGTTGCCGACACGTTGCCGTCCGCCATGCGCACGCGGATGGCGTCGCCGGGCTCAAAGGTCTTGGCGCTCGTAGCAACCCCATCATCGCTGTACGCGATGGAGTAACCGCGGGCAAGTACCTTAAGCGGCGACAGGGCATCGAGCGAAGCCGCCGCACGGCCCAGGTCGGACGCGGGCTTGCTGAGCATCGTGCGCCCCTGATGCTCCAGACGGGAACTCGCAAGCGTGAGCGCATGGCGTTTGCCATCGAGCCCCGAAGTGCTTGCAACCAAACGCTCGGGCAGGCGCTCAAAGTTGGAGCGGAATGCCCCGACCGAGCGCGCTATGGCGCCCGACAGGCGGTCGGCAGTCAGGGCAAGCTCGGACTCGCGACGCTCAACCATAAACGTTGGATCGTTAAGACACGGGCGGCACGCGGCTGCATCGAGCGCGTCGCCCAGACGAGCCGTATAGGTGTCCCAGGCACGACGGCCGCGTTGGTCGAGCATTTCCAGATCGACCTGATCCGACCCGATCATCGAAGCCATCGCGGCGCCCAGACGCTGATGGCGCGCCTCGAGCACGTCGGCCAACTCCGTCATAGCCGGCGCCACCGATTCTGCCGCTGCCGTTGGCGTGGAGGCGCGACGGTCGCTCACCATGTCGCAGATCGAGGTATCGGGCTCATGCCCAATGCCCGTCACCACAGGCACGGGACAGGCTGCCACCGCACGGGCAAGCTCCTCGTCGTTAAAGGTCATGAGGTCCTCGAAGGAGCCACCGCCGCGCACCAGCAAGATGCAATCGGGTGCCGGCGTAATGGCAGCGGCGCGGCGCAAGCCTTCAATAAGCTCTGCCGGCGCACCCTCGCCTTGCACCTTGGCACCCACGCAAACAAGCTCGACAAGCGGGTTGCGACGGCGCAGCGTGCGCTTGACATCGTCGATCACGGCACCCGAAAGCGAGGTGACGACTGCCACACGCGAGCAAAACACCGGAATGCGACGTTTGCGCGCCTCGTCCATCAGGCCCTCGCGACGCAGCTTTTCGGCCAACTGAGCCACCTGCTGACGCAGCAGGCCCTCCCCCGCCAGCGAGAACGAGCGGGCAACGAAGCTCATGCGACCCGTAGGCTTGTAGAGATTGAAGCTGCCCTTAAAGCTCACCTGCATGCCATCACGCAGATCGAAGGTACGCTTAAGGTAGGCGCCCTTCCAGATGATGCAGTCGACGGCCGCCGAGTCGTCCTTGATTTGGAAGTAGCAGTGGCCGCTTCGGGCATTGGGGCCACGGAAGCCCGTGACCTCGCCCAGAACGCTCAGCTGCGGAATGGCATCGAGCGCACCGGCGGCGATCTCTACCGCCTGGCTCACGCTGAGCTCCTTGCGCTCCTGCTCGTCCGAACCGTCGAACTCGGCGGAAACGGTATTGCCGGTCAGATTCCAGCCTGCCACGCAGCCTCCTTTCGTTATCGCGCACAAGGGCTCCGGCCCTGCGCAAATTCAAGTCCAACACATAGTACAGCGCCGCGGGGACACAAATCTCCGCGGCGCCTGTCAAGCCAATTTGTTATCGGTTGGAGTTTCTGCTGTAACGAGCCATAAGGTAGAGCAGCTGAACGATCGAAGTGAGCGCTGCAGCAACATAGGTAAGCGCAGCGGCCGTCAGCACCTTCTTGGCACCGTTGACCTGCTTGGAGCTCATACCCGACTGCTCAATATACGCCACGGCACGCCGACTAGCATCAATCTCAACCGGCAGCGTAACCAGTTGGAACAACACACTAAACGAGAAGAAGACCAGCGCGAGGGTCGTGAGCCCCGCGATGTTCATAAACAGGCCCATGAGCAGCACGATGGTCCAGGTGTTCTGGGTAAAGTTGACGACCGGGACCAGGGCGGTACGTACCTTCATCATGGCATAACCACTTTGACGCTGGGCGGCATGGCCCGCCTCGTGGCAGGCGACGGCAACGCTTGCGACCGACCCGCCCGAACGGTTGGCATCCGAGAGATACAGGTTATTGTCCTGCGGGTTGTAATGGTCGGTGAGCTCGCCGGCGACGCCTTTGATGCCAACCGCATTGCAGCCGTTTGCATCGAGCATGCGGCGTGCGACCGTGGCGCCCGTGTCGCCGTCCGAGCGAACCTTGGACCAGGTTTTGTACGTCGAATTGATATAGTTCTGTGCGGCAAGGCCAAGCACCGTGCAGACAAGAACAACCAGCAGGTACAGCGGGTCGATGCCAAAGCCGTATCCATAGTAATAAGGCATGCGAATTCCTCCGAATCGAGTTACACGTTGGAGGCATTCTACCCACTCGCCCAGCAGGCAAGTCAGCATCGATGTTTAGGCATTGTCAGCGAAAACGGCCGAGAGCGAGCAAGGTGACGTGAAAGAGAGGCGACGCGTACTTTGGTACGCGAGCGACGATTGAACGTCAGATTGCCGCTCTCGGCCGTTTGCAGCGTCGAGCTGTTACGCGGTTTGGTAAAACCGCGTAACTTTATAGCTACAGCAATTCAATTTTGCCATCTTTGACCGTCAACCCCATGTTGCCCGAGAGCAAATCGTCCAAGCGCGAGCCCACAAGCTCAAAACGCCAACCTTCGCGCAGGCGGCTCTGCTCGGGATGCTCAATGTAGTCGGCCAGGTCATCGCGCGAGGCAATGACCGAGGTCGCCACGCCCGAGCGCTCGGCAACCAGGCGAATAAGCGCGTACATGAGATCCGTCACGCTCTCCAGCTCCGGAGAGATCTGGCGATGCCCGCGCACCATGAGCGGCAGGCGATCGTGCGGGCAGCTTGCGCCGCGCTTGATGGCCATGAGCGCACCGTCCACGTCGCGCTCCCCCAACTGATCGGTACCGCGAATGCTGCGGAACTCCTCAACGCGCACGGGATTGCGCTTAACGAGCGCAAGCAGCGTGTCGTCGGACATGACCCACTTGCGCGGGATGTTGCGGCGCTCGGCGCGGTCCTCGCGCCAGGCGGCGAGCTCGCGCGCGATACCCAGCTGATGACGGCTGCACGAATTGATGCGTTTGACCTTGCGGAACGCCTCGTGGCGATCGGCGCGATAGTGCGATTCGTCAGCCAGCGGGCGCAGCTCGTCGAGCACCCAGTCCACGCGGCCCAGCTCACGCAGGCGGCTCATCATCTCGGTATAGGCGACGATCAGGTACTTGACGTCATCGATCGCGTACTCAATCTGTTTATCGGTCAGCGGGCGACGCGACCAGTCGGTCAGCGACTCGGTCTTGGGCAGCGAGACGCCGCAAAACGTCTGAACAAGCGCGCCATACGAAATCTGCTGGCGCTCGCCCAAAAAGGCGGCGGCCACCTGCGTATCGAAAATCGGACGCGGCAGCACGCCTACGGTATGGAGCATAACCTCCATATCCTGCGAGCAGGCGTGGAAGACCTTGGTCACACTCTCGTCGGCCATAAGCTCGGCCAGCGGCGATAGGTCGTCGATTACCAGGGGATCGACCGCGACGCTCTCGGCAGGGGTGGCAATCTGAACCAAACACAGACGCGGATGGAACGTGCGCTCGCGCAAAAACTCGGTATCGACGGCAATCGCGTCGAACTCACGAGCGCGCTGGCAAAAGTCGAGTAGAGCCTGATGTGTGGAAATGTACATATCAACCCATCGAATAAGGTTAGGCCCGAAAAACACGGGTAGGATATCGGCATTGCCTTACAACTATACTCGGTTAGTCACAGAACGGGAACGTAAGTATGCGCTGCCTTATCATCCACAACCCGGCATCGGGCCCTAGCTCAGATGAAATCTACGCATTCACGCACGCCCTCGCGCAGGGCGGCGACGAGATCGTGATGCGCTTTATCGGCGATGGCATGGAACCCGAGGATGCCGTGGCGGACGTGCGCGAGTTTGATCGCGTGGTCGTTTCGGGCGGCGATGGCACCGTCTCCAACGTGCTCGACCAGATGCGCGGGTGCGGTGTCCCCACGCTCGTCTTCCCCTCCGGCACGGCCTGCCTGTTCTTTAACAACATCGGTAATGCTCCCGAGGCAGCGGCGCTTGCCAAGGCCTGCCGCGCCGGTCGCACGGTCAAAGTGGACATGGGCGAGCTCTTTTGGCTCGATGAGAACGGCAGCGAGAAGCGCCACGGCTTTATCATCATCGCCGGCTCGGGCTTCGATGCCGAGATCATGATGAAGGCCGCTCCCACCAAAAACGACATCGGCGAGATCGCCTACTTCCTCTCCGCGCTCGCCACGCCCAACCCCACGGTGGCGCACTTTACCATTGAGCACGACGGCATTGTCGAGGAGCTCGACGGCATCTGTTGCATGGCCGGCAACACCTCGGTCATCCAAAACGACATCAACCTGTTCCCCGATTGCCGCATGAACGACGGCATGGTCGACATTGCGGTCATAGAACCCGTGCGCACCGTGCAGCTGCTGCCTACTGTGATCACCGCTGCGCTTGACCCCGCCGGCAAGGTACTCGGGCGCCCGCAGTTCAAGATCATCCAGACCAAGGAAGCCAAGATCACCTGCACCCCGTCGCTGGGCATGCAGTTCGATGGCGAGATTATCTCCAGCAATTCGGGCGTCTTTGGAGCCCGCGCGCTTCCGCAATGCCTCGACCTCATCGTCGACGAATTCTCGCCGCTCGGAAAATAGGAGGACCCCCGTGAACGACAACCCCATCCTTGGCTTTATCGTCATCGTTTTGGCCATGCTCGTCGGCTATGCCATTAACGTGATTCACCGCCGGAAGAAGTAGCCGCCGCTCTTTCACAGCACGCGCAAACCCGGACCCTTCATCGGCATGACACAACGTGGCGGCGAGGGGTCCATCATTTTTTGCGACACTTTACTTAGCTACATCAATTGCTGGCGATATGCAGATTGAATTACCTAGTAAATGAGTACAATTAACCGTTCATCGCATTTTTTACTACGCTTATCGAGTAAAAATCTTTCATAAATGTATATTGTTTCGAATTCGTTACGCTTGGGGAGTGTATTTATTGGCTGAAGCCCTCTGGAGACAGAGGGCTTTCGCACGCTGGGAGGGAACATGAGTAAAACTCATCCCGTCAACGCGCTCAAGAAGCTTGGTATAGGCCTTGCGTTTGGAGCTGCAGCCATCATGTCCATGCCGACCTCTGCACTCGCTTGCACGCAGATGTACATGGGCAAAAACCTTACGGCCGACAACAACACGTACTACGGTCGCGCCGAGGACTTTGGCCCGCGCTACCTCAAGCACTTTGGCATTGAGCCGTCGCATGCCCCCGGGTATACCTACGGCTCAGACGAGTCCGACTTCTCATACAGGTCGACCAAGACTACATATCGTTATAGCTACGTGCGCGATCATCCTTCGCAGTGGCACGGGCGCTATGATGCCTACTCCGAGGCCGGCATCAACGAGAAGGGCGTCTCCTGCTCCGCCACGCTGACCACCGACATGAATGCAGCTGCGAAAGCCGCGGACCCCCTGCCCGACACTGGCATTGGCGAATATAGCTACGGCAGCGTTATCTTAGGCGAAAGTGCCAAAGCACGTGAGGGTGTCGAGCTCCTCGGCAAGATCATCGACGAGCAGGGCGCCAACGGCAACGATCAGATCATCATCGCCGACAGCAACGAGACATGGCTGTTTGGCGCACTTTCCGGCCATCAGTGGATTGCCATGAAGCTCACCGACGACATCGCCTCGGTCAACCCCAACATCGGCAACCTTAACTACAAGGTCAACCTCGACGACACCGAGAACTGCCTCCACTCCAAGGACATTCAGACCATGCCCGAAGAAAAGGGCTTTGCCAAGTACTTCGAGGACGGCCAGTTCGACGTTGCCCAGACCTACGGCAAAAGCTTCGCCGATTCCGGCGTTCATCAGTGGACTCGCTATGTCCAGGGCCGCGATTACTTCATGGCCCCGTTGACCAAGGGTACGGATTACGACATCGTCACGGTTAAAAAGGAAGATCGCCCCGACCAAATCGGAGCCATGGTCAGCGAGATCCAGCCCCTGTTCTTCCAGCCCAACAAGTCCGACTGGAACACCTTTGAGATGATCCGTGCATTTGGCAACCGCGGCGAAAATGTCCCCGGCCTCAACGCCAACACCGACGGTGTCTACGCCATCGGCACCGAAAGAAGCACCGAGACCAACCTCTTCCAGATCCGTCAGGGCATGGACCCCGAGATCGCGACCATTCAGTGGGAGATGCTCTCCCGCGCCGCCTACTCCGTCGCTATTCCTCTGTACTCTGCACTGCTCACCGAGGTCAGCCCCTACTTCAGCAATCAGGATGTCTCCTACGATCACTGCGAAGAGACGGACATCGTGAACAACGAGGAGCCCGAGAACTCCATCAACTACGTCCTCATGGACATTAGTTCCCTCTGCTACGAGCACCGCGAGCAGCTCGGCACCGGCGTTCGCGCCTACCTCGACGCTCTCCAGAACGAGCTCATCGAGCAGAACCTTGAGGTCGATGCTGCTATGCAGGCCGAGACCACCACTGAGGGCCGCACCGCCCTGGCAAACAAGGCCGGCAACGCTGCCACCAAGAACACCTATGTCAAGTGCAAGGCCCTTCTCCAGGAGATGCGCGCTTATCTGAAGGCTGAGGATTTCAGCACGCCCTTCACCCCGAGCGACCTGAACACCGAGACCAACGGCCTCAAGGTGTCCATCACCTACGCCAAGGACGCTCTTGCCACCGACCCGGTAACCCCGGATCAGCCTGGCACCCCCGAGCAGCCTGGTACTCCTGAGCAGCCCGGTACCCCCGAGCAGCCCGCCAAGCCCGAGCAGCCCACCACCAAGCCCGAGAAGCCTGGCAAGTCCGACACCACGACCACAGTAACCACCAACAAGACGAACACCAAGGGCGGCCTGCCCACCACCGGTGATAGTTTTGATGGCCGCGTGGTGGCTGCATTCGCCATCGCTGGCGTTGCCGTCATCTCCGCAGGCGGTTACTTCCTCTACCGTCGCAATAAGGAGTAACGTCTTAGCTGAGCGGGCGAGGCAGCAATGGCAGCCTCGCCCGCTCAGCCCGCTCTTTTGACCGACGGGAAACCCGCCTGAAATCTTTTCAAAAAAGATTTCCCCGCATACACTTCGCTGTGCTATAGTGCAGCGCAACAGCAACTAGGTGCGACCGCGCCACGGCATCACGAAAGGAGCCACCAACATGAAGAACACGATGACGTCTCTCAACAACTGGTGGTGGCGTGATGCGAATACGATCGGTCGACAGTGAGTCCCTCACGCCTGTTTTTGCGCTCTAGGTGATTGGAAGGCCTCCGGTTTCGACCGGGGGCCTTTTTCTATCTCGAGCCCGATCGCATTCGCATCACGCGCCTCCGCTTTTCTCTTGCAATCCCCTTCCGAAAGGATTTTCACCATGTCTCAGAACACCACCGCCACCCAGCCCCGCACCGTCCAGACCGCCGATCGCGGCAAACTCGATGTCCGCGCCCTCGTCCTGCTCGCCATCCTGCTCGCCGCCGGCTTCATCCTCAACTTTACCGTCGGCAAGGCAATCTCGGGCATCTCGGGCGGCATGATCAGCCCCGAGTTCATCATCTCGGCCTTCTGCCTCACCATCCTGGTCATTCGCCCCAACATCGGTCAGGCGCTCGTCATTGGCCTCATCTCGGCTGCCGTGATCCAGATCACCACCACCTCGCCGTTCGTCGATTTTGCCGCCGAGGGCATCGCCGCCATGCTCATGGCCGTCATCGTCAATGCCGCCGGCAAGAACGGTCAGGTCAAGCCCGCCATCGCCATTGTCGCAACCTTCCTGACCACCTTTGTCTCCGGCGCCATCTTCATGGTCATCAAGATGGCCATGCTCGGCGTGGTGGGCGAGCTCGCCGCCGCCATGCTGCCCGTCGTCGCCATGACCGCCGTCTTTAACGCCATTCTGGTCGGCGCCCTCTACCTGCCCATCCAGAAGGCTCTGAAGCTCAACTAACCTGCTCGGCTTTACGAGCCACCCCAACGCTCCACCAGCAAAGACTGTCCCAAACAGCTAGCTCTTGGGGACGTTCTTAAACGACTAGTCATTAAAGAACGTCCCCAATGACTATGAAAGGTATCCATGGAAACGATCATCAACGTCGACGATGTCTCGTTCTCCTATGGCACGCAGACCGAGCGGGCGCTCAGCCACATCTCGCTCAGCGTGAACAAGGGAGATTTCATCGGCATCATCGGGCCCTCGGGCGCCGGCAAGTCCACGCTTGCCGCCTGCCTGTCGGGTGCCGTGCCCCACCACTACACCGGCACGTTCTTTGGGGCCGTCATGGTTGACGGCCACGACACCTGCGAAGCCTCGCTCACCGACGTGTCGCAAATCGTCGGCAGTGTGCTGCAGGATATCGACACGCAGATGGTCGCCTCCGTGGTTGAGGATGAGATGCTCTTTGGCCTCGAGAACTTTGGCGTGCCGCACGACCAGATTGAGCAGCGCGTCACCGAAACCCTCGAGACCGTCGGCATCAGCGACCTGCGCGACCGCGAGATCGCCACCCTCTCGGGCGGACAGAAGCAAAAGGTAGCCATCGCTGCCATCCTCGCTATGCGTCCGCGCGTCTTGGTTCTCGACGAGCCCACCGCGGCACTCGACCCCGCCAGCTCCACGTTGGTCTTCGAGACGCTACGTGAGGCAAACCGCGCGCTTGGAATCACCATCGTCGTCGTTGAGCAAAAGGTCGCCCTACTCTCGGAGTACTGCAACCGCGTGCTCGTGCTCAACCATGGCGAAATCGCGCTGCAGGGCGAGCCACACGAGGTCTTCGCGCATACCGACGAGCTCCGTGCCATCGGCGTCGACTGCCCTCGCGTCACGCGTATCTTCAATAGCCTCGAGGCCGATGGCCTGGTAAGCGGTACCCCTTGCTTGGATGTCGATGAGGCCGAGCGCCTGATTTCGGGCATCGTCGACCCCGCACACGCAAGCAGCGACATTCAGGCACCCGCCGGCTCACCGCACGCACCGTCGTTGCGCCCGCACGCCAAGGACGCCGAGCCCGTGCTCACCTTCGACCATGTTGAGTTTGCCTATCCCAATGGCGGCGCCGCCGTCCACGACCTCAACCTGACCCTCTATCCCGGCGAGCTCGTGGGCATCGTCGGCCAGAACGGTGCCGGCAAGACCACGCTCACCAAGCTGCTCACAGGCCTGCTTAAGCCCGCCTCGGGCAGCGTGCGCGTTACGGGGCTGGATACCGCCGCGGTCCCCACGAGCCGCATTGCCCGCGAGGTCGCAACGCTCTTCCAAAACCCCGACCGCCAGATCTGCAAGGATACCGTACTCGACGAGGTCGCTTTTGGCCTGGAACTTGGCGGCATGGACCGCGCCGAGGCTCTGCGTCGTGCTCAACTTGTTATCGACCGCTTTGGCCTGCCTGCCGATGAGGCACCTTTCTCGCTTTCGCGCGGCCAGCGACAAATGGTGGCGCTTGCCTCCGTCGTAGTTGTTGAGCCCAAGATCGTCGTGCTCGACGAGCCCACGAGCGGCCTTGATTACCGCGAGTGCATGACCGTCATGGAAACGGTGCGCACCATGGCCGAGCGCGGCTGCGCCGTTATCATGGTCTGCCACGATATGGAAGTTGTTTCCGACTTTGCCGAGCGTATCGTAGTAATGGCCGACGGTCGCATCCTCGACCGCGGCCGCACGCACGAGCTATTCTCGAACATCGATCTCATGCGGCGTGCCTACGTGGAGCCTCCCCAGGTTATTGAACTCTCGCGCCGTCTGGCATCTTCCGTCTCGCCCGCTTTTGCGCAGGTGAGCGAGGTCAGCGATGTCGTTCGCATTACCAAGGAGATGGTCCGCCGTGGTTAACGTCATCGACTACATGCCGGGCGATACGCTGCTGCATCGCCTGAACCCCGTCGTCAAACTGGGCCTCGCCGCCGCCATCATCGTCGGCATCTTCTTGTCCGACACCTACGTGGCGCTGCTGGGCTTTTTGGTGCTCACCCTTGCGCTGGGCGCCTATGCCGGTGTCGTCGACCGTCTGTTCTCGCTGCTCAAGTTGCTGATTCCGCTCGCGCTTATCATGCTGGTGCTCCAGCTGGCCTTTATGCGCGATGGCAACGTTGTGTGGGGCTTTATCACCGACACGGGCCTCATCACAGGATCGAAGGCCTGTCTGCGCCTGCTGGGTGTGGCGTTACCGCTCATCCTCATGCTCATGGTGACCGAGCTCAACGACCTTGCCAACGCCTGCGTCGAGGTGCTGCACGTACCGTATCGCTATGCCTTCACCTTTACCACGGCGCTGCGCTTTGTGCCGGTGTTTGGTCAGGAGATGAACGCCATCATGGAAGCGCAGACCACGCGCGGCGTCGAGTACGACACCAAGAACCCTATCAAGAAGCTTAAGCTCATGTTGCCACTGTGTGTGCCGCTGCTCATCTCGAGCGTGGGCAAGACCGATGCCACGGCCTTGGCGGCAGAACAGCGCGGCTTCTATCTGCGCACGCGCGCCAGCTCGTACAAGCGCTACCCCATCAAGGGCCTGGACATCGCCGTACTCATCGTCAGCATCGCCCTCATCGCCATCGGCTTCCTGTTCTAGTTCGCCACCGGCAGCAACCGCCCAACGCAAAAGGCCTCGGCTCGCACCAAACGAGCCGAGGCCTTTACTGTTTCACCAGATAAAACCTACCAAAATTAACCTGTCCCTTTTTGACAGGTCGGAAGCTAGAGGCGGTAGGGGGCGCCGCTGCGGATGATGGATTCGCGCACCAGGACATCCATGGCATCGAGGGTGATCTCGGGCATCTCTCGATACTTCTGCAGCACCGATAGCTCGGTGCAGGCCAGAATGACACGGTCGCAGCCGCTACGGGCGAACTCCCACATCACGCGGTCGAACTTATCCATATCGGGCTCACGTCCGGCCTTCACATCATCGTAGATAAGCGACATCACATCGTTCTGACGTTTCTCGCTGGGATAGACAACCTCAACACCCGCGGCCTCGCATTCGCGGCCGTAGACGCCCGCGCCCACGGTTCCGTCGGTGCCCATGATGCCAATCTTGTGCACCGGCTCGGCCGGCATACTCAGGTTGGGGTCGAACTCGCACTCCCCCATCACCGCACCCGCAAGGGCATAGCGCACCGACTCACGCGGCATGTGGATAATCGGCACCTTCGTAAACGACTGGATCTGGTCGTAGAAGTAGTGTGACGTGTTGCAGGGAATGGCAATGTGCGCACAGCCCAGCGACTCGAGTGCCTGGGCACACTCTTTCATGGTCGCCAGCAGCTTGGCATGCTCGCCGGTCTTAATGGCCAGCGTGCGGTCGGGCATGGTCGACTTGGAGAGCACCACCATGTCGATATGTTCCTGATCGCAGGCAGCAGCCGTGTGGCGCACCACCTGGTCGTAGTAATACGACGTGGCCTCGGCGCCCATGCCGCCGATAACTCCCAGCTTTTCCATCGCCGCCTCCTTGGTGACGCTTGCGCAATTGCGCGTATCATACCCGCGCCCGCCCGATGTAAACCGGACGGGCGCCGCACTCATCTACTTGTAATACGTCTTGAACAGCTTAAAGTGGCGCAGCTTGGTGTGCCACATGCGCAGCCAGCGGTTAAAGACAAAGTCGCCCTTCATAAACGAAGGGTCGGCGCCCTTGCCTTCCTTGTCCAGGCGATGCACCTTCGCGCGCAACTCGGGATCCTTGACGTATTTGTCGACGACGCCCATGGGGACGACCATCCACAGCGCCTCGTCCTGCGCCGTCACAAACTCCGGCTCAAACGGGCGGTTGAACACATACTCGTCCACAACATACTTGGCAACGTTAAAGCCACTGTTGGTGACGTAGTAGTTGCTGCGACCTTGGCGCGTGTTGAAATCGAAGAACTTAAACGAGCCGTCGCGCTCGTCGTACTTAACGTCAAAGTTGGAATAGCCCACAAAGTGAAGGTCCTCGAGCAACTTGCGCACGCCGCCCATGAGTTCATCATTGGGCTCGGTGATGATGCAGGCGTGATTACCGACGCCATGGGGCTGATGCTCCTCGAGCAGCACGTGACCCAGGCACATCATGCGGACCTTGCCGTTGCGGTCGGAATAGCTGGTGAGCACGCGCATGTACTCGTCGTTGCCGGGCACGCGATCCTGCAAGATCAGGTCGTCGGTGTAGCCGCTGGCATACGAGTCGCGAATGACCTGTTCCAGCTCGGCACGGTCGGCAATCTCATAGGCCTTTTTCTGGCCCTCGAACTCGTGCTGCCACCACATGATGCCGTCAGAAGGCTTCAGAATCATCGGGTAAGGAAAATCGATCTGGTCGAGCACTTCGGCAGGCGCCTCACCCTGGGCATTGAGCATCGCCTTGGTAAAGGTAAACGTGTGCGGATAGGGCACGCCATGCTTCTCGCACAGCTCGTAGAAGATCTCCTTCTTCTGGCACTGCTCGAGCATGCTGTAGGGCGCGTAGGGAGCGACGATGTTATCCGCCAGCTCATGAGCGTCCTTGGCCTGAGCCACGAGAGCGACATAGTTATCGCCACAACCCACAAGGACAATCGTCTTGTCGGCATGCGCTTGGGCAATGCCGTTGACGGTTTTGAGCATCACGGGCATGGTGTCGATATCCACGTTGGGCGTGTAGTCGATAATCTGGCTGCGGTACGCGGGACCCGTCTGGTACTTGCCAAAGACCAGACTCTTGACCTGGTACTCCTCGTAGAAGGCGCGCGCCACCGAATAGGCGTTGATGTCGCCACCGAGCAGCACGGGAATGAACTCGCGCTCTGTAAATTGCAATGCCATGGAAACTTCCTATCATGAACTGCCCACACAACGGGCGGTCTTTGCGCAACTGATTTATTCTAGCGTGCCAAGCCGCCGGCGCCCAAAGCTCCACCGTATCTATGGCAATCGACGTAATCGTCCAGCATAAAGGCCGCACTCACCGCGATGGGGCCTTGTAGCTGCAAACCCCTGTTGAGATAGCTTTCACGACCGAAAGCCCGTCCGCAAACAGGCCCCCGTAACGTTAAAGTTGAACTCTATGGTTTCTCAACAATTCATCATAACTGCAGGTCAAAGCCAAAGCCTCAAGTTCAACTTGACCCTTTGGAACCTTTAAGGTTCAAGTTGAGGTCGAAAGCAGTAGTAGAATACCGTTCGAACCATAACCTACGATTGATTGCAGAGGGACTGGATGCAGCATTCGAATCATCGCACCGCAGCGCTCATTGCGTCGAAGCCGGCTCGTATCATCACGAGCGCCGCGCTCGCCGTTGCGCTGACGGCCACACCGATGCTCTCCCCCGTTGCGGCGTATGCCGCCTCGCAGGCAACGCAGGACCAGCTTTCCGCAGCCCAGCAGAAGATCGAAGCCGCCACGAGCGCCTACAACGACGCCCGCACCAAACTCGATAACCTGCAAAAGCAGATTGACTCCAATGAGGCGAGCATCGAGGAAATCGAGGCTAAGCTTCCCGAGCAGCAGGCCAAGGCAAGCTCTGCCATGCGCGATCTGTACAAGTATCAGAAGGGCACCAATCCCATCGTGAGCTTCCTGGTCAACGCGCAGAGCCTGGGTGAGTTCATCACGACCTGCAAATACACCAACCAGATCACGAGCTCGAGCGTCGACGAGATCGAAGAGCTCAATAACATGCAAACCGAACTCGAGCAGAACAAGGCCGAGCTCCAGCAGGCCAAGTCACAGCTTGAGGCAGAGCAGAAAAACGCCGAGGATGCGCTGGCGCAGGCCCAGCAGCTCCGCAGCGAGGCACAGGCAAAAGCCGAGCAGGAAAATGCCGCCGAGCTTGCCAAGCTTGAGGCCGATAAGGCCGCTGCCGCCGAGAAGCTCTCGGGCGAGGGCGTAAGCGGCAGCAATTCCAGCAGCCAGGCCACCAACACCAACACCACCATCGACACCACGGTGAACAACGCCAATACCGGTAGCTCCGATTACGATTCGTTCATTAATGAGTGGACGGGCCGCATCGACAATTATCTCGCCGGCTCCCCCATGGCAGGCCAGGGCTACAACTTTGCCGTCGCCGCTTGGAATACCGGTGTCGACCCCCGTTGGTCCCCCGCCATCGCCTGCATCGAGAGCACCAAGGGTGCTTATTGCGCCAATTCTTACAACGCCTGGGGCTGGAGTGCCCGTGGCGGCGGTTGGCGCAGCTTTGGCAGCTGGAGCGAGGGCATCTCCGCTCACGTCGCCTATCTGGGCGCCAACTACGGCTCCACCCTTACCCCGGCAGCGGCCAAAAAGTACTGCCCGCCCACGTGGCAGGACTGGTATAACAAAGTCGCCGCTCAGATGAACCGCATCTAAGTGCAACTGCAAAGGGCCCCAATGGGGCCCTTTTCTTTTAGGTAGCGTAGGTATCGACGACGCCGGTCGCATTGGCAACCGCGACTATGACGATCATGCATAGGAGCAGCACACCCAATGCCTTGAGCCAGAGTTTCGCGAGCTTCTTGCCGCGATAGCTGTCGAGCAGTGTGAATCGCCGACGAAGACGGCGCTTATCGAGCAGCGCAAAATGCATAAGCACCATAAAGCCATCGACAAAGAAAAAATACTCGATTATGAGAAGCCACGTCGGGTAGCTTTGGTTTGCTCCCGTGGGGTGAAAGACGGCAAAGTGACTTCCGGCAAAGAACACAAGCAGTGAGAAGCAGACGAGCGTATTCCAAATACGCCCCAGAGACTCCGGAACGCGAGAGAGCAGACCGCATGCAGCGGAGGCGGCAGGCCTAGGAAGCCCTGCGGGGTTCTGGAACCCTTGGGACGTCAACGCCGTCTCCGAGGCCGGAGCACGGACAAGCACAGGCGCAGGAGGCCGCACGGGGCGACTTAGATCGTATGCCGCGCGCGTCGCCCGTCCCAACGCTTCCGCGCTCGCAAAACGCTTGGCCGGGTCGAGCGCCATCGACATGCAGACGGCATCGGCAAGTGGAGTGGGAATGCCGCGCGCCTCGCATTGCTCGCGCATGTCGAGCCCTGGTTTAGGGTCGACTCCCGTCAAGCAGAAGAACAACAGGGCGCCAAGTGCGTAGACGTCGCTTCGCACGCTCGTCTGCCCGAACCCATACTGCTCGGGCGGCGCATAGGGCCGTGTCCCAAACTTGACGGTATCGGCATCGGCGCCATCGCGCCATACGCGCGCGATCCCCAAGTCGATAATCACCAGCGATGAAAACGTCAGGCCGTCATCAGGCGTATAGTTGGCACCTGTCACGATGATATTCGACGGCTTGAGGTCGCGATGGATCACCGGCGCCGACGTCTCCCCCGCTATTGCAAAACCGGTGTGGAGCTCGCCCACGGCATCGCATAGGGCAGGATACAATTCACGCGCATAATCGGGGGTGGCTCCCAGACGGTACACCAGCGCCCCGAGCGTCTCCCCTTCGATGTATTCCATAACCACGTTGAGCTCGTCGCCCACACGACGACAATCGACGATTCTGGGCAGGTGCTCAAAACGCCTGCCTGCCCGCTGAGCGGCAAACAGACGCTCGTATGCCCCGCCGATTTGAGCCGAAGCATCGATGCGTTTACGGACAAAGGGGCCGAGCGAACCACCGCCGGTTCCTTCAAAGTACACAAGCTCGGTTGTTTCAACGGACGAGCGCTTAAGTACACGCTCCACGCGATAGCTGTCGTCACGATCGAGCGACGCCAGGTGCTCGGCAAGCGCTGCGGTCAGCTCATCATCGTAATATGTTGGGGTCTGATTATCCATAGCCTCCATCATAGCGCAGGGCGCAGACACCCCATGGCATCCGCGCCCCGTTCGTTTGCATCGTTGTTCGGCAGCTCCGCCGGCTCAGATATCAGCCGCTAACTCACCGTCTCCTCGCCAAAGCGATACAGCTCCTCGTTGACCTTTTGGAGGCTGCACCCGCGATCGATACAGAAGATGATGATCGCATCGCGACGGTCCTTGCAGTTAAGGACGCTTACCCCGGCAGCCGTCAGCGCACGGTTAGTCTCTTTGAGCGTCAGCGCCATCGCAAAGGCAATCTGCAGCACCTTATTGCGGCTCGGATGACGCGCACCGGTAAAGATCTGATAGCCAAAGGTCTCATTGAGATCGGCCATACGAACCACGCGCGAGCGCTCCAAGCCCTTTTCCTGCAGCAGTTGCTTCAGGTAGTCCGAAAGCGACGGGGTGGCAAAGTCGTGCTCCTTGATATAGCCATCGATGTTTGGCGCGTCGAGAAGCTCATTGAGCAACTCGTCAGTCAGCTTTTTATCGGGCATACGACCTCACCTCCCCCAGTGCATGCAACATGCTAGAAACCGCTTACGTCCGAACGCTCCCAGCTAGCAACCTGGTCGGGAGACACCGTACCCAGCGCCTCGAACTTCCAGGAGCCGCCCGCCTTCAGATGATTGGTGTTTGCAAGAGCCGTTCCAACCTGGTTGCCATCGGCATCATACAGAACATATTCAATCTGAATGTAGCTCTTTTCCTTGTCCGTGTTATTGGTCAGCGTGCCCGTGATCTTATAGGTAAACTGATTGGAAGTGTCTTCAGCCTCGTCAGCAATGGTATACGGTTCTTGCGGTTCTTTTTGCTCCTCAGCCTGCTGTGCCGTCTCGGCAGGTTTTGCCGAATCGCTCGCAGACGAATCGGTTGAGTTGCCGCCCATAGAGCCCACGGCACCGACAATAACCAGCACCACGATGATGCCTAGGACAATCTTGCCGATCGGCTTCTTTCCCTCTTTTGCCATTATTCATCCTTCCTACGATCCGGCTACCGTGCCGGCACACAGCACATCGTAGGAAGGATTGAACTTGAATTCATTAGCTGAGAGCTAAGGTTGCGGTAAACGGCCAATGCAGTTATCCAAACGCCGAGCAAACGCACTTTGCGCGACCGTCTGCCAGCAGTGATCAACCCACCGTGACGGATTCCCCGGTAAAAGCACTGATCATCAACAGGACAAAGAAAACAAGGTAGCTGACACTCAGCAGGTACGCAATGATCAGAAAGACGACCCAGCCAACATTGGTTTTACCGTCGGCACGGCGTTGCCCGCGATTGCGGCAGAGCCAAATCGTCACGCCGATGGCAGTGATAAACAGCACGAGCGCCGCCGCGGCAAGCCCAGCAAGCGCAAACATCACGCCAATGCTCACAGCCATAACCGGGAGCAGCAGCAAGCCGCACCCACACCCACCAGGACTATACACGGCAGACTGTCGGCGTCGCTCCATCGTCACTCCAAGCCAAGCAATCGTTTGTAGACATCGAGGCCTTTGAGTAGGATTTCCTCGTCGAAGAGCATGCTATCGGTATGCAGAGCGCTTGCGGCATAGGCGGGGCAGCCATCCGAATCACTCGGGTTGTCTTGGTCCTCTGGCACGCCCGTGCCCAGCAAGAAAAACACGCCCGGCAGATGGCGCTGATAGAACGCGAAATCCTCGGCAATCAGCAGCGGCTCGTCCACGAGCTGTAACTCGGGCAGAGCAGGCGCGATTCGGGCAAATAACTCGGGGTCGTTGTCGACCGGCGGATAGCCCTCGGCAAAGTCGAGATCGTACGTGCAGCCCGTTGCAGCGCATGCCTCATCAAGCACGCGGCACACACCTTCGCGCGCCCGGTCGAACATGTCGTCCGTAAACACACGCAGGCTTCCGGCCACATGGGCCTCCCCCGCTACCGCGTTACAAACCGTACCGGCCTGCAGCAGACCAAACTTACCGATACAGGGCTCGTCGGTGCCCAGCTCGTCCATCAGCTCGCGCTCGGCAACCAAAAACTTTGCTGCCGCCAACGCGGCATCGTGCGACTCCCCAACCGGCACACCATAGGTCTTAGCGATGTGGATGCTCGTACCGTGAATATGGATATGCGTCTCGCTCGAACGCGCCAGCAGCGGACCGGAACAACTCGCCAACGTGCCGGCAGGCAGATCGGGCCACACATGGAAGCCAAAAATGCGGTCGGCCCCATAGCGCTCGAATACACCACTCTCGCATACCGTCTTGGCACCACCGGTCGTTTCCTCGGCCGGCTGGAACACAAAGAGAACATTGCGCCTAATGGCGCCCGGCTGTTCGCGAATCGTACGGTCGACATGCGTCGCGGCGGCAAGCGCCATGGCCATGTGTCCATCGTGCCCGCAAGCATGCATCTTGCCGGGATGCGTCGAGGCAAAGGCCGCTCCCGTCGCCTCCGCGATGGGCAGCGCGTCCATATCGGCGCGAATCGCCGTGGCATGCGCGGCATCAACGCCGGCGTCGAAGAAAGCACAGACGCAGCTGGGGCACGGATGGGTCACTTCGCAGGTGAGCGGTGCCAGCACGCCCTCGATATAAGCAATGGTTTGCGGAAGATCGAAATCGAGCTCCGGAATGCGATGGAGATCGCGGCGATAGCGACGGAGTTCTTGGAGCTCGGTCATAGAGGATCCCTTCGTGAGGCACATCTGTTGCAACTTATTGTGATACAGGACTGTGGCGCACATGTTTCCAGTATATCCCTGCATTTTTTAAACATTATATACGAATACTCTTGTTTGGTAAAGTGCAACGTGGTAGGGTCGTTACCACTTGATAGAGGCGCGGGCACGAAGAACCGCGGGCGAGCCGGCAGGCTTTGACCCCGTGGGGAGGCGAAACCCGCCGAACTGGGCTTTTCGGGCACGAACAACCTGGTGGGCCTGTGGGAAACACCCACAGGACTGTCTGCAGCAATGCGGGAGCGCTATCCGGACATTGGGTCCACGCTATGCGGATTCGATGCGCAGATGGCGCCGTCTGGATAGCGAGGTTTACGGGACATGGCATTGACCCCCAACGAGGCATATGCGGCCAAGCAGCCGTTTGTGGACAAGGAGACACTCGAGCATATCGTCGAGCAGTTCCCCACGCCGTTTCATCTATACGACGAGGCGGGCATCCGCCGCAACATGCAAGAAGTGCGCGACGCCTTTGCATGGAACCCGGGCTTTAAGGAATACTTTGCCGTCAAGGCCAACCCCAACCCGGCGCTCATCTCCATTCTCAACGAATACGGCTGCGGCTGCGATTGCTCGAGCTATACCGAGCTCATGATCGCCCGCTCGCTGGGTATCACGGGACACGACATCATGTTCTCGTCCAACGACACACCGGCTGCCGACTTTGAGCTCGCCGACAAGCTGGGTGCCATCGTCAACTTTGACGACATCAGCCACATTGAGTTCTTTGAGCGTGTTGCGGGGCCCATCCCCAAGACGGTCAGCTGCCGCTTTAATCCGGGCGGACTGTTTCAGCTCTCCAACGGCATCATGGACAACCCAGGCGACTCCAAATATGGCATGACCACCGAGCAGCTCTTCGAGGCCTTCCGCATACTCAAGGCCAAGGGCGCCGAAGACTTTGGCATCCACGCATTCCTTGCCAGCAACACCGTCACCAACGACTACTACCCCAAGCTCGCGCGCATCCTCTTTGAGCTTGCCGTACGCCTGGAGCGCGAGACCGGCGCACACGTCGCCTTTATCAATCTGTCCGGCGGCGTCGGCATTCCCTATCTGCCCGAGCAGCAGGCGAACGACATTCACGCCATCGGCGAGGGAGTACACGCGGCATACGACGAGATCCTGGTTCCCGCCGGCATGGGCGATGTGGCCATCTGCACCGAGATGGGCCGCTTTATGATGGGCCCCTACGGCTGTCTGGTCACCAAGGCCATCCACGAGAAGCAGATCTACAAGGACTATATCGGTGTCGATGCAAGCGCCGTCGATTTGATTCGCCCTGCCATGTATGGCGCCTACCACCACATTACGGTGATGGGTCAGCCGGGCGGCGCCGACAAGGCCACAGCGCCCGTCACGAACACCTATGACATCACGGGCAACCTATGCGAGAACAACGACAAGTTCGCTATCGATCGCGAGCTGCCGCATATCGACATGGGTGACCTGCTTGTAATCCACGATACCGGCGCGCATGGCTATTCCATGGGCTACAACTACAACGGACGGCTGCGCTCCGCCGAGGTCCTGCTGCGCCCCGATGGCTCGGCCGACCTCATCCGCCGCGCCGAGCGCCCGGGCGATTACTTTGCCACGCTTGACGTGCTGCCGTGCGGCCGCGAGCTGCTGGCCAAGTCGCGCGCCGAAAGTGCCCGCCGTCGCGCCCAAGACGAGCGTCTGGCAGTCGCAGCTCAATGGAACAAACGCATCCAGATCGCGGAGGCGAAGGAGAAGAACATGGATATCCGCAACCTCGAGGGCTCAATCGTCGCCCTTGTCACGCCGTTTAAAAAGGACGGCAGCGTCGACTTTGACGCGCTCGAGCGCCTTATCGATTTCCACTTGCAAAATGGCACCGACGCCATCCTCACCCTGGGCACCACCGGTGAGAGTGCCACGATGACCGACGACGAGGACAACTCCGTCGTCGCCGCCGTGGTCAAGCATGTTGCAGGACGCGTCCCCGTCATCGCCGGCTCGGGCTCCAACTCCACGCAGACCATGCTCACCAAGTCGCTCACCTATCAGGGCCTAGGCGCCGACGGTCTGCTGCTCATCACCCCCTACTACAACAAGTCCAATGAAGAGGGCATCTATCAGCACTTTAAGACCGTCGCCGATGCCGTGGACATCCCCTGCATCCTGTACAACATCCCCGGCCGCTGTGGCTGCGGTATCAGCGAGCACAACGTAGAGCGCTTGGCCGCACACCCCAACATCATGGGCATCAAGGAGGCCTCGGGCGACGTCGCCTGCGCGGCCAAGATCGCCCACCTGCTGTCCGACGATTTCCGCATGTACTCGGGCGAGGACGCGCTCACCGTGCCGCTCATGAGCCTGGGCGCTTCGGGCACCATCAGCGTGTGGGCCGACGTTCAGCCGCAGCTCGTGCACGACATGTGCCGCGCCTATCTGGACGGCGACGTGGAGCGCGCCCGCGATATCCAGATTGCCGGTCAGCCGCTCATCAACGCCCTTTTTAGTGAGGTCAACCCCATCCCCGTTAAGGAAGCGCTCGCCCAGATGGGTATGATCGAGGCAAACTACCGCATGCCGCTGTGCCCCATGGCAGACGACACGCGCTCCGCACTTACCAATGCTCTGAAGGGAGCTGGTCTGCTTGATTAAGACCGTCATTATGGGAACGGGCCGCATGGGCTCGCTCATCCGCACTACCGCCGAGGGCATTGTCGACGCCGCCGGTCAGCCCGTTTTTGATATCGTGGCCCAGATTGGCTTCGATTTGAGCGAGCTCGAAAACGCACCGGCTGCCGATGTGATTATCGACTTCTCGAACGTCGTGACCTTCGATGCCGTCGTCTCCTATGTCGAGCGCACGGGCGCCGCACTCGTTTCCGGCACCACAGGCTACACCCCCGAGCAGATGGACCGTCTGCGTGAGCTGGGCCAGAACACCCGCGTCATGCACTCGGGCAATTACTCCATCGGTATCGCAGCCCTGCGTCATCTGGTAGCACAGGCCACACGCGAGCTGCCCGGCTTTGACTGCGAAATCGTCGAGACGCACCATAACCAAAAGGTCGATGCCCCCAGCGGCACTGCAAAGCTGCTGCTCGACGCCGTAGTCGAGGCCGAGCCCGAGGCAGGCTACCACCCCGTCTATGGCCGCGAGGGCATGTGCGGAGCGCGCGACCCCAAGGAGATCGGCATGCACTCGCTGCGCGGTGGCACTGTCGCCGGCGTGCACGAAGTGAGTTTCTTTGGCCAGGACGAAGAAGTCACGCTCACGCATCGCGCCACAAGCCGTCAGATCTTCGTCAACGGCGCCCTGGCAGCCGCGCAGAAGCTCGTCACCCGCGAGCACGGCTTCTATACGTTCGACCAGGTCATGTTTGCCTAACCAGGTATCAACCGGATCCACCCAAAGGAGAGACAGCAAATGAGCAATGCAGCCGAGATGGATGCCCAGGAGATTATCAACTACATCGCCACCGCGCCCAAAAAGACGCCCGTCAAACTGTACGTGCGCGAGAAGCCCGGCATGAAGGTCCAGTGGGGCAATGCGCACGTCTACGGCGGTCGTCGTGGCAAGACCGTCTTTGGTGACTGGGATGAGCTCAAAGCCATCCTTGATGCCAATGCCGATTCCATCGATTACTACGATGTGGAGAACGATTGCCGCAACTCCGCCGTGCCCATGCTCGACCTTAAGGGCATCAACGCCCGCATCGAGCCGGGCGCGATCATCCGTGACCGCGTCGAGATCGGCGATCGCGCCGTCATCATGATGGGTGCCATCATCAATATCGGCTCCGTCATCGGTGAGGGCTCCATGATCGACATGGGCGCCGTGCTGGGCGGCCGCGCCACCGTGGGCAAGAACTGCCACATCGGCGCCGGTACCGTGTTGGCAGGCGTCGTTGAACCCGCAAGCGCCACGCCCGTCATCATCGAGGACGATGTCATGATCGGCGCCAACGCCGTGGTCCTGGAAGGCGTGCACGTAGGCAAGGGCGCTGTCGTTGCCGCCGGCGCCGTGTGCGTCGAGGACGTCCCCGCTGGTGCCGTCGTGGCCGGCGTCCCCGCCCGCGTCATCAAGATGCGCGACGAGAAGACCGACAGCAAGACCGGACTCGAGGAAGGCTTACGCCGGCTGTAGAAGTTACGCGGTTTTACCAAACCGCGTAACGGCTCGACGCTGCAAACGCCCCTAAGCGGCAATCTGACGTTCAATCGTCGGTCGCGTACCGAAGTACGCTTCCCTCCTCTTTCACGTCACCTTGCTCGCCTAGGGGCGTTTTCGCTGACGTATGCTCAGTCTGCAACTCAATTCAGCTCCAAGCAAAAAGGCCGAAGTCCCGAAGGGTTTCGACCTTTGTTTTTCTGCAGCGTCCAAGCGCAGTTTATCTATTCTCGATGCTGCCGATGTTTTTGAGCTCGATGGAAATGAGGCCGTTGGGCTCGTTGACGAACTCGATGTACTCGGAGTTCGAGCCCATCTCGGCCGGAAAGCTGATCTCGATGCCCGTATCGGTACGAATCTTGTGGTTGCGCACGGCCGCACGCTCGACCTGCTTGCGCTCCACGGGCACACGCTCGGGCACCTTCTCTTCGGTCAGCGCCGCGCGTACGCTCTCCTTGATGACCGGCTCGTCCTCAAAGACCTCATCGACGATATCCCAGGGCGGCAGCTCCTCGTCATCCTCAACCTTCTCGGCAACGGCAGCCTTAACCTTAGCGAGCGCTACGGCCGTATTGGCACCGTGCTCCTCGGCGACTTCCTCGACCACGCGCGTCACGGTGTCGATGACCTCCTTGCCCGACACGCCCGTATCGCACTGCAGCAGACCGTCGGGAATGAGCATGCGGTCTTCGCCGGCAATCTTGCGCTTCTTGTCCACATAGCCGATCTCCATGGTGCCCGCACGCACGATGGCATAGCTTGGCACCTTTTGGGAAGGATTCGGCAGGATAGCATAGTGGCGCGCGATGTCGTTGCGTACCTCGCCCTCCTCGCGGCCCACCTCGTGCATAAAGGCCTGCTTGGAGCCCAGCAGCATCACGGCAAACCAGCGGGCATCCTCATCGTCGTCAAAGTCGGCCACGAGCACATCGGTGGACTCGGCTTTTTCGGCCTTGGTAAGCTCGGAGGAAATGAACTCCGCAATCTGCTGCGACAGGTCTACGAACTCGCGCTCGCCAAAGAAATAGCCCTTGAGCTCGCCGCCAAACGCAGAGTTCTCGGCAAACGCGGCGCGTTTATTGTCGGCCGAGGTACGTGCGCGGCGCAGATGCGTGGTCACGAAGTTGCGCACGGTACGGCTCTCGATATCGAGCTCGCGCTGGCTCATAACGTTGACGGCAGAGTCAAAGTCCAGGATATGCAGAATCGCATGATTGATTTTCATATACGGCATTCCGTTCTAGATTGAATTGAGCACGAACCAGTATAGCGGTCGAGCCCGCCCCAGGCGCATCGAAGATTGGTGCATCGGGGACAGGTTGCTTTGCACCAATGGCTAGCGCAGGAGCTCGGACTGCCATACCTCGAGCTGTTCTGCCAGGCTCTTACCACTAGAAGGCACGCTGAACTCGGGACGTTTGGGCAGCAGCGCACACTTAAGAATTGCCACGATGGTCTGCGAGACAAAGCGTCGCGTATCCTTGTCAAACCCTTGCGCAGCCTGGAGCATCACGGGCAGGCTCTCGCGCAGATTCCCAGCGATATCCGCAAACCGCTCAGCACCCGTAGCCTCAAACACGGAGAACAACGCATCTACAAAACGCTCGCGCTCGCTAGGCGAAACTGCAAGCAGCATCTCGCGAATGGAGCCATCAACGTATCGAGCACCGGCGGACAGGCGCTCACAGTACACGAAGTCGCGACCATCAACCACCCAGCTAAAGGGATTGTGCTGCAGCAGGCTGAACTCGGTGCTCTCAACGATGGCATAGTCCTCCTGCGTCTCGAACATCATGCCAAAGATCGACGACCGAGGTAGCGTCTTGTCGATTCGACCGGAAAGATCGGCAAAGGCGTTGCCGTTCAGAAACTCCTCGACGAAACCCGGACCATCATGGGAATACGCCTGTTCGATTCGCGCACGGGCGACATCGGAGCACATCGCCGCACCGTACACCGCAAGGTTTCCACCCTTGGAATGACCTCCGCACAAAAGCGGCCCGTCAATCGCATCCGCCGCCTCGTCCACATAACGCGCCGCGGATTCCTGGGCCGGCACAGGATACCGGAACGCCATGTTAAAGTCCTCTTTCCAGCCCACAATCGTGCTGTCGGTCCCCCGGAAGGAAAGATAGCTAAACCCCGCCGGAAACCGGAACGCCATGGCTGCAAACTGCTCTGTCGCCACCACATCGCTCACGGCACGATAGCCGCAAACGTGCACGCCACGGTAGCGAGGACTTGCTGCCACGGCCTCCAGCAAGGCCTTGCTCCCCTCCGGGTCCCACAAGTCGTCAATCATGTCCCGGTAGCACTCGGCACGCAGCAGCTCGCGTACGTCTAGGCCCTGCCAGTTCGTCAGCTCCGCCATATCACCCGGCAAACGCAAATAGGACAACCACGCAAAGACCAGGCTATCCACCGCGCAGAACGGCCTCTCCTCAAACGGATCAAACGCCGTCTGGGCATAGGTTAAAAAATTAGGCGAATCCGACATGGCCCTCCCATCAACTATGGTGCATTGGGGCAACTATGGTGCATTGGGGTCAGGTTACTTTGCACCAAAAAGGCGCCCGGGCCGTGTGGACCCGGACGCCTTCATTGTAGCTTTTCGCTCTAGCGAGCTTGATTTAGCAGGAGAAGTCGACGCTGTCGATGATGTCCTTGAGGGCCTTGGCGGAGGCGGTGAGCTCATGCTGCTCGTCATCGTTCAGCGGCACGGGGACGCGACAGACGACGCCGTCGCGGCCAACGACCGTCGGCATGGAGATGGCAAGATCGGACAGGCCATACTCGCCCACCATGAGCGAGGAGACGGGCAGAACGGTCTGCTCATCGCGCATGACGGCGGTGCAGATGCGCTTGACGGCCATGGCGACGCCATAGTAGGTGGCGTGCTTCTTCTCGATGATGGTGTAGGCGGAGTTCTTGACGTCCTCGGCGATGCGCTTCTCGGCAGCCTCATGCTCCAGATGACCGTGAAGCTCGCAGAAAGTGTTCAGCGGCACGCCGGCAACCTGGGCGCTGGACCAAGCGACAAACTCAGAGTCGCCGTGCTCACCCATGACATAGGCCTGGACATCGCGCGGGTCAACCTCGACGTGGGCACCAAGCATCTGCTGCAGACGGCCAGTGTCGAGCACGGTGCCGGAGCCGATGACATGGCCCTCGGGCAGGCCGGACATCTTGATGGCGGCATAGGTCAGAACATCGACCGGGTTGGAGACAATGAGCAGAATGCCGTCGAAGCCAGACTTCTTAATTTCGGGAATGATGGACTTAAAGATGTTGACGTTCTTGTTGACCAGGTCCAGGCGAGTCTCACCGGGCTTCTGGGCAGCGCCAGCGGTGACGACGATCATGGCGGCGTCGGCGACATCGGAATAATCGCCGGCGTAGATCTTCATCGGCTCGGCAAACGTCATGCCGTGCGCGATATCCAGGGCCTCACCCTCGGCGCGGTTCTTGTCCACGTCGATGAGGACCATCTCGGAGAACAGACCACTCTGCATCAGCGCGAACGCCGAAGACGAACCAACGAAACCGCAGCCGACAATAGCGACCTTCTTCTCGTTAACCATTAGAAACTCCCATCTCTCTCCACAAACAAGCCGCCCGGGAACGACCCGAGCGGCTTGCCGTAATCCCAATACATCCAATCGGGACTTTGATTATGCTCCTATTCGCAGCCAAAAATCGACCGTTTACCGAAATTGTTTGCAGGATTCGTAAAATAACTGCACGAAATCGGTTTCGAGCTATTGACGAGCGGAATAGCTTTCTAATACAGGCCCGCCTCGCGAATGGCCTCGACAGCCAAAGCGATCTGATCGGGCGGCAGGACCAGCGCCATGCGCACATGCCCCTCACCCGAAGGACCAAAGCTCGCGCCCGGCGTCACCACAACGCCGGCCTTCTCCATAAGCTCCTCGCAAAACGCCATGGAATCGGTGCGACCACCGGGAAGCTTGGCCCACACAAACATAGAGCCATGCGCGTTGGGACGCTCCCAGCCCAAGCCCTCAAGACCGTCGCACAGGGCATCGCGGCGCTCCTGGTACTTCAGACGCTGCGCCTCGACCTCATCGCGCGGACCGTTCAGGCAGGCGATAGCAGCCTTCTGGATCGGGAAGAACATACCAAAGTCGATCTGGCCGCGCAGCTTGGCAAAGGCAGAGACCACGTCCTCGCGGCCGACCAAAAAGCCGATACGCGCACCGGTAACGTTAAACGACTTGGAAAGCGAGAAGAACTCCACGCCCACCTCAAGCGCACCAGGATACTGCAAGAAGCTTCCGCCCGGCTCGCCGTCGAACACGATGTCGGAGTACGCGTTGTCATGGACGATGAGCAGGTCGTGCTCGCGGGCGAAAGCGATGATCTCCTCGTAGACCTCGGGCGTGCCCACCGAGCCGACCGGGTTGGCGGGCAACGACACGATCATATACTTGGCACGATCGGCCACCTCGGGATCGATGCCCGCCACATAGGGCAGGTAATTATGCTCGGCGACCAACGGATAGTACTCGAGCTTGGCATCGGCAATCTTGGCGCCCGCCTCAAAGACCGGGTAGCACGGATCGGGAACCAAAATGGTGTCACCCGGATCGAGCAGGGCCAGGCCCAAATGGCCCACGCCCTCCTGCGTGCCGTTGCACGACTGCACCATAGACGGCGTAATGCCCGAAACGCCAAAGCGGCGCTCATAGTAATCGCACACGGCTTGCTTGAGTTCGGGCAGGTCGCGCAGGGCATACTTCCACATCTCGGGGTCCTGGGCCGCTTGCGTGAGCGCCTCGACCACGTGGTCGTACGGCTTAAAGTCGGGCGTGCCCACGCTCATGTTGTAAATGGTCTTGCCCTGAGCCTTCAGCGCAAGCAGTTTGTTGTTGAGCGAGGCGAAGACCTCCGCGCCAAAGCGGTCGAGACGCTGCGATGCCTGCATGGTGCCACCTTTCGATATGAAAAACGCGGCGCTCCGACAAGAGCACCGCGCGATACGGGCCATCAGATTGCAAAAGTGTAACGCTTGCACCCGCTGTTTTGGTTCAATTTGGCAACCTTAGTCCATCGGATTGAGCGCGTCAATCTGGGCGAGCCACAGGCGCGAGCTGGCGTCACTCGGCATGCGCCAATCGCCGCGCGGGCTGAGCGTGACCGAGCCCACCTTGGGGCCATCGGGCAGGCAGCTGCGCTTAAACTGCTGGGCAAAGAAGCGACGGTAGAACGTGCGTAGCCACGTGTGAATGGTCTTGACGTCGTAGACGCCCTCGAAGCTCTTGAGCGCCATGCGGTAGATCTTGCCCGGCTCAAAGCCAAAACGCAGCAGGTAGTAGAGGAAGTAGTCGTGCAGCTCGTACGGGCCCACCAGGTCCTCGGTCTTCTGCGCAATCTCGCCGTCGCCCGTGGGCGGCAGGAGCTCGGGGGACACCGGCGTATCGAGGATATCGAGCAAGACCTCGGCAATACGCCCGCCAAAGACATCGGCCGCATAGCGCACCAGATGGCGCACAAGCGTCTTGGGCACGCTCGCGTTGACGGCGTACATGCTCATGTGGTCGCCGTTATAGGTAGCCCAGCCGAGCGCCAGCTCCGACAGGTCGCCCGTGCCGATGACAAAACCGCCAGCCTGGTTGGCCAGATCCATCAGAATCTGCGTACGCTCGCGGGCCTGGCTGTTCTCGTAGGTCACGTCCTGCACGGTCGGATCGTGCTCAATGTCCTTGAAGTGCTGCTCCACAGCCGCGTGGATCGAAACCTCGCGGAAGCTCACGCCCAGGTCGCGAGCGAGCGACTCGGCATTCGACTTAGTGCGATGCGTCGTGCCAAAGCCAGGCATGGAAACCGCCGTGATACCCGTGCGCGGCAGCCCCAGCGCATCGAAGGCACGCACGGTCACAAGCAGCGCCAGCGTGGAGTCCAGACCGCCTGAAAGACCGATGACAGCCGCCTTGGTACCCGTATGGGCAAGACGGGTCTTGAGGCCCGCGGTCTGCAGGTCGAGGATGGTCTCGCAACGCTCGGCCAGGTCACCATGGTCGGCCGGAACAAAGGGTGCGCGGGGGAAGACACGGTCGATGCCGAGTGCATCGCGCAGGACAGGCTCTTCGGCCAACACGCCCTCAAACGAAAACTCAACGGTCGTGGCCTCCGGCGCATCGTCCGCGCGCGTCCACGTCGTCGAGCGACGGCGCTCGGCAACCAGACGGTCAAGGTCGACATCGGCCACCGCCATGTCGCAGGTGAGCAGATTGGTAGCAGCGAGCTTCGAGCCGTTTTCATAGATGAGGTTCTCGCCCGCAAAGACCATGTCGGTCGTGGACTCGCCCTCGCTCGCATCCGCATAGGCATAGGCGCAGTACAGGCGCGCGCTTTGGTTAGAGATAAGGCTGCGGCGGTAATCTGCCTTACCGATAATCTCGTCCGAGGCAGACGGATTGAGGATCACCGTGGCACCTGCAAGCGCCATCTCGGTCGAAGGGGGTGCCGGCACCCACAGGTCCTCGCAGACCTCAACGCCCAGCACCAGGTCCTCGGCGCCCTCATCACGGCAACGATAGACAAGCCCCGAACCCAGCGGGACCGGACCCTGACCGGCAAATTCAACCCACATGGGATCGATAGGCGCCGGAGCAAACCAACGGCGCTCATAGAACTCGCCATAGTTGGGCAAATACTTCTTGGCCGTGAGGCCCAAAAGCTCGCCCGCACAGCACACGGCCGCGCAGTTGTAGATGTTTTCGGCCACCGCAACGGGAAGGCCGACGGTAAAGACAATCGGCAGCTCGCGGGTTTCATCGAGGATATGCACCAGAGCAGCCTCGCAGGCATGCAGCAATGTGCGGTTATGGAACAGGTCGGCCGCGGTATAGCCGGTTAGGTTAAGCTCGGGCAACACCAGCGCGCGAACGCCACGCCCGGCAGCATCGCGAACAGCCGCCAGCGCAACCTCGGCATTGCCCTCGACATCGGCCACGCGAATCTGCGGCGACGCCGCCGCCACACGCAAAAAGCCATCGTTCTCAACTTGGCCGTTTAGAAAATCGTTCATGCGAGCTCCAACACATCCGTTTAGCCGCAACAAGCGGCGGCGATAAAGTCCGCTCCCATTGTACTGTCAAGTTCAATCAGCGCTGATGGGGCAGGCTCATGATTAAGATTGAAAAAGAGAGGCCGGAATGGCGTTTAGCAGTAGAACGAAATCTCGTCCACAAGGAAAAATGCCTTCCATTTAGAGCAAATCAATTCATGCTGAGCGGCGATAATTTCACAGAGGTCGTCAAGTGTGCTCCGGGGAATCTTCGCTTTGTTATTAGCAACAATGCAACCTCCCCTGCGAGTCAGCCAGATTTTGGCCGAGTTATCTGAAGGCGCCCCCTTGCAAACATGGACATGGATTGGCTCGCCCGCTTCGTTGGACCAAAAGAAGACCCGATAGCCGCCAATAAGAAAAAGGCTAGGCAACTTTAGCTCCTCCGTTTGCGGCGTAGCGATACAGCAGATGGGCGTTATTGCTCAGAAAAGTCTCAAAACCTCGCTTCTCCTCGTCGGTGAAACGCCCCTCCCACATAGTCCAACTGTAAGAAGGCAACTCACAGCGAGCGGAGTCGAAACCCTCTGCCGTCGGTCGTTCAAAATGCACGAAAACCTTTTCGGTATCGCCATCGGTAATCAAGTCAGAGTGAATGACCTCGGTACCATCTTCGAATGTCATATACGGGTACATCACATAAACCACCTCGCAATCATAAATCCAGTTTAGCATCAAGCTATTACACCAAAGACAGCGAGCCCCCTTGATGAGTTGATGGTATCTGTTACCTCAGATAATTGACCGCTCCGAACGCTTCACCCGCTAACGCTCCAACTAGCGAGCAAGCACATACTGATACGTGTCGCCCATGGCCACAAACGTCACCGGAATGCAAGCGCCCGCCTCGCCAAGCGCATCCGGCACCCAGGCGGCCATGTACTCCATACCCGGTTCCTCTCCATTAAAATGCCCCATATGGATGGCGCATTTACCCTGGTTGAGCATTCCGGCATCACGGATATACTCGCTCACCGTGAAATCGATAAACTCCATGGCGAGGATGCAGTCAATCTCCTCGTTATCGATATGCGCGATCTCACGCTCGTCACGGCCGAAAATATGCATCGGAATCTGTACACGCTCAACACGCGCACCGCCATCCCCCACCAAACGCGTGCCGTTAAGACCGAGTTTAGCGACAAGCTCCCGCGCAAGTCCGCGACCCGTGGTAGCGGGGATACGATACTCCATACAGTCCCCGCCCAATCGGCAGTCAAGCCAACCCATCTTCCAAGCAAACCCGTAAAAGATTCCATCGACCATAGAGCCGTCAGCCTCCAAGGGCACACCGGCATGGATGTAGTCATGGCAACGCCATACGGCACCGCCCCACTTGTCAAGAAGCGCACGCTTGGCCTCAAAAGTCCTGTTGCCGGCAACGACATCCTGATGGTCCCCGTGGTTCCAAAAGAGAGCCTCATGCGCGATGATCAGGCTGGCCCCAAGCTCTTGGGCCCGGCGAATCACGTTCGCGGTAGCCCAAATGCAGGTAACGATGCCCGTGCACTCCTGGTCAACGTTGCCGTAGAGCACCTGGTCGCGGGTAGAGGAGGCTTCGATGGGTTTATGAGTAAACGCATCGTCGTTGCCGCAGTAACCTTTCACAGCCTCGATTACCTCGCTGATGAACATGCCTATTTCCTTTCTCGATTGAAAAGGACGCCCCGCGGACACGAAGCGTCCCCCATTGCGGTTAGCCAAACCGGCTCTTTGCGACCAGACCCCAGACTAGCGCTCAGACACCGGACCATTCTCGAGCTCGTCCTCGGTAAAGCCCATAAAGAACGAGAGAGCGAATGAAACGATAAAACCTGCGGCTGCGGCAATCGCCATGTTGATGAAATTCTGTGCATCTCCGCCCACAAAAGCTAAAACGTTCAGAACATTTGAGGCGGCCATAACATAAACGTTGACTCCCAGAGCCATGGCAACGGCACCAGCCACAAACGAACCGGCCATAGTGCAAGGGAAAAGCCTGCGATAGCGGAACATCATGCCGTAAATAAAGGGTTCGCCAACGCCTCCGATCATATTGGCAGTCACATAGCCCAGGCAGAGGCTTTTCTCTTCTTTATTTCGGAGCTTAATCCATGACGCAACCTCGCATCCATAGACAGACCAAAGAGAGATAGTTGTAGCCGGAAGGATGAAGCTGTCCACACCTGTGAGCATGAAGTTGGCAATCGCGACCATGATAACGGCAACGTGCATACCAGAAATAATCATGGGGAGCCAAAGAGCCGCAAGCAGTCCCGCACCAAAAACGGCAACCACTCCGCCCTGGGAACCGATGAACTCAAAGAATGCCGCAAATCCGTTACCGAGCCAAGAGCCAAGAGGGGCCAATGCGCAGAGGGATACGGGAAGGGAAACGATCATTGTCAGGAAAGGAGTGAAGACCGTCGTGAGTGTATCGGGCACATATTTCTTGAAAAAACGCTCGATGTAGCTCATCGCCCACACGGACAGAAGGATGGGAATCACCGACTGCGTATAGTTTGCCGCAACGCAAGGGATGCCGTATACGGAGAACTGCGCCCCATCCGTTGCCATCTGAATCATGGTCGGGTCGATGAGGATGCCGCCCATAAAGGCACCGAGAACCGGTGTCACACCGATATTCTTGGCCGCGTTGTAACCGAGGTAAATGGGAATGAAGTAGAACGCAGCGTCGTAGACCATGTTCATGAGAACGTAGAGGTCGCTCGTCTCGGTCAGCACGCCCGCCATCGTGGGGCCCAGCACCACGGCGACGGTCTTGAAGAGGCCGGCGCACATGAGCACGGGGATCATAGGCACCATGGAGCTCGAGAGATAGTTGAGGATGTTATTGCCTATGACCTTAGGCGTGAGCTTTTGCTTAGGGGTGTCGAGGTTCTCATCGATGGCATCCTGCTTGGCAAACCCACCAAGCTTACAGAGCTCATCGTAGACCTTGGGCACGTTTTGGCCCACGATCACCTGAAACTGCGTTCCCGAAATCTGGGCGCCCAGCACGCCGTTAATCTTCTTTATCTCCTTGATATCGGGCATATCGATATCCTTAAGATTAAAGCGCAGACGCGTCATGCAATGCGCCACAAACGTCACGTTTTCCTTGCCTCCGACGGCTTCGAGCACATCGGCTGCGATTTTCTTGTTATCAGCCATAGCTGAACTCCCTTGCTTTTCCGCCTCGCGCCTGCGCATGCACGAGGTCCGATTACGGCAGGCCTGGCACAAGGCGAATCGAGGGGGCGGGAAGGGCAACATAAACAGAAGAGCCCCGAAGCACAATGCGGACAAGGGAACTGTCTACGTCATGCTTCGAGGCTCTTCTCGAATAACACCTTATGTGACTATGAAACTACATCCAACGGACGCCTTTGCGAAAGTCAAAACCGGCAAACGGTCGAATCTCAGCGGCGAGCGGTCGATTAAGGCCTGGATCCCGCACAGACGCGATTGACGTGAAGCATCAGGTAGACTTTCTCTTCATCGGCAAGCGCGGCGCCAAAACGCTCTGCGATAAGCGCAGCCATGCGATCGACGCACACAGCCACATCGGGATGCTGCTCACAGAGCGGCCCATAGAGCGCGCCGTTATCCGTGTTGAGGGGCTCTCCTGTCTGTACGCGTTCCAGCAGGTAGCGGACGTGCGTGGCATAGCGGCAAAAGTCAAAACCGTCGCGGTCCACGCAAACTCCCAGCTCGGACTCGATGATCTTGGTGAACTTCTCGAGCATCGCCTCGTCCTTGCGCACCGTATTTGATTTGGCCTTTGAAGACGAGGCGACCACGCTGTTGACGATGCAAAGCGCGATACCGCTCGCCTCCCCTGGCGGCATCTTGATATTGAAGCCGCGATTGATGCCCTCGAGCGCGAACTTGGCGATCTTATACTCGATGGGATACATCTGCTGCACGTCATAGGAGAGCGGCATCTGCACAAACATATGCTCGCGGCAGCGCTTGATGGCAAAAGCGACATGGTCGGCCATGGTAAAGGGAAGGTTTGCCGAGAGCTCACGCGAGATGTTGGAACGGGCGATATCCGCGATCTGAGCGGAGAACTCCATCACCTGAGGGTCGATCTCGTCGAGCAGCGCCAAGTAGCGCGAGTCGACACCGTAGAAGGTTCGGTCAATCTTGTCGAGCGCGACCTCGTCGGGGCCACCGGGAAACCCGATACCGCGGCCGAGCGCAACGAGCTCGCGCCCTTTTGCATTGACGCAGATAACCGTATTATTGTTGATCCGCTTGAGGATTTTCATGACGCTCCCTACCCGGCGCAAGCACCAGCGCCGCGAGCTCGATTATTCCACGGGAATTCAAATCCGGTCAACCTTCCTTCCGACAACCGGACGATTCTCCCCGTCTCCCCGTCTTCATTTGACAAGCTTGAGGAGAAGCTTCGCGGCTTTGGTGAGTTGGTGATGTTGCGGGCGAGTCCATCTTCGGTCCACACGAGATGGGTACCCTTGGGGCTAAACAACTTGTTGTAGCACTAAACGAACCGGGAGGGCCCCGTATGACAACCAAGTACACCGACGCGCCGCGCACGCGCGTCATGACGCCGGCATCGCTCAACAACGGCGTGCACGAAAACCATTCCATCGGCCAGACCATGGCCATTGCACCTAAAAAGGGCCTGTTCGACGATATCTCCATTCCCCAGATCATCGCCGGTGCCGCAGCTGCCGCCACGAGTGTCGCGCTTGCTTCCAAGATCGGCATCGCTGGATCGGTGATCGGCGCTGCTGTGAGCTCGGTCATCACCGTTGTGTCCTCGCAGGTCTACCGCCACTTTATCTCTGCCAGCGCCGAAGCCATCAAAGGCACGCACGCCGCCGTCGACTATCCCGTCGGCGCCTACGAACCCGTTGAGCTCAATGCAAACGAGCACCTGGGCGGAGCTGCGACTACGCAGGAGATGCGTCAGGTTGCAGGACGCGCGACCACAGCGCGCGTAGCCCCTAACAGCCTACGCGCCAAGGCGGCGGCAGAGCGCAGCCAGACGCAAAAGAAGGTCATCATCTTCTCGATTGCCATCGCCATCGTCGCGGTCGTCGCCTGCGCCGGCGCCATCCTTATCACCACCGCCGGTGAGGGTCTGGGCGATCGTCCCGAGCCAATCCTTTCGTCGCGCACGACCGAGAGCGATGCGAATAGCACCGGCCAATCACAAAGCCAGCAAGACGACTCACAGGGCAACTCCGCATCCACCGATTCTTCCTCGACCACCCCTGACCAGTCGCAGAGCACCGATTCCTCCGCAAACAATAACGGCGCGCAATCCGGAACGACCGACTCCAGCCAAACGACCAACGGCTCTCAGCCGAGCACGGGCGACCAGACGAGTGGCAATGCATCGGGCACGGGCTCTACCGACAACAGCAACACCAACAGCTCGAGCGGAACCGCATCCGGCACGGCATCTGACAGCTCGAGCCAAGGCACGGCATCGGGCAACTAAGCACGTTTGCCTCTCATAGATAACCGACCTGCATAACGGGCGCGAACCGGCAACGGTCGCGCCCGTTTGCCTTGGGTGCCGAGGTGTCAAGCTCTTTGCGATGGTAAGATGCTTTGGTGTGTAAAGAGGAGATTTGCCATGAGCAAGACAATAGTTACGCCCACGCTATCGCTGGGCAACCATATCTATCTGTATCGCCTGCTGCGCGATGCGATTGGATGCGGCAAGCAAACGTTTATGACGCAGGTCGAGGAGGCGCTCGCCGCCGGCGATATGACCGCTTACGACTTGGGCTTCGAGTCCACGCGCGAGCTGCTCGAAGAGCTTGATGACTGCATTAAGCTGACCGTCTTTAAGGGAGGTCGCCTGTATGCCACCGTCATCGCCAACGAGGCATGGGATGCCGCCCTTGCCAAGGGCGAGGACAAGCCCAAGGCAGCCAAGGGCGCCAAGCAGTCGTACAAAAAGAAAAAACGCGGCGAAAAGGACCTCAAGGCCGTGCGCCCCAAGCACGTCAAGCATCCCGAGCCCGAAACCGAGGCCGAGGTTGTACCGGAGCCCGAGATAGAAGTTGAAGTCACTGCTGAAGTAGCGGCAGAGGTCGAAACTGAAATCGCCGCCACAACTGATTCCGAAGTTATGTCTGATCAGGAAGCCACCGTAGAGTTCAACGAGGCGCCCAAGTTGACAACCGAAGAGATAGCTGGCCAACCCGAGGCGCCCGTGTTCCAGAACAGCGATGTCTTTGGCGACAACGCCGAGGACGGTCAGTCCGACGAGCCCGCGGATCAAGATACTGCCGAGGCGACACCGGAGCCCGAGACGCCGCAGCCTGCCATCTCGCTCACGGTTGTCTATGACCCTGAGAACGCCAATGCCGGCATCACCACCATGGCCTCCACGCCGGTCGAGACAAAGCCGAGCGTCGAGAATGAGAACGCGACGCAGGTTGAGGTTGAAACCGCAGTTGCAGACGCGCCCGTCACCGTGAAGCCCGCAGATTCCGAAATCAAGCCGGAAGTAACGCCGGAGCCCGCACCCGTCATCGAATCCGTGCCCGCCGCTGCTTGCGACCAAATACCCGCATCCGCACCGGCTTCGGCACCCGCAGCGGCCTCAACCCCCGCACCCGCAGCGCCCGCCATCCCCGAGGACTTCCCCGTCGATTTCGCAACCGAGGTCTTCTGCCCCGGCCCGCTTCTGCACCAGCTGTCGACCTATCTCCCCTACGGCGCCGACACCCTCGGCATCGTCGGCGAGTACTACTGGATCGCCCGCGAGCGCGGTACCATCGAGGCCGCGCGAAACCGCGCAAGCTTCCCCCTGCGCTACACGCAGGCCGGCGAGCGCCACGAGGTTGCCGTGCGCATCCGCCGCAACACCACCGGCGGCCTCGGAGCCGCCTGGACCATCGACAAAGTTGAAGAATCCAACGAATAACAAAACGCGGCGAACGTCACAAAAACGTTCACCGCGTTTTTATTCTCTCAGGTTGAACAAAAGTCAGCGAAAACGCCCCTAAGCGAGCAAGGTGACGTGAAAGAGGAGGGAAGCGTACTTTGGTACGCGACCGACGATTGAACGTCAGATTGCCGCTTAGGGGCGTTTGCAGCGTCAACTCGTTACGCGGTTTGGTAAAACCGCGTAACAAACCTAGTCACGCGTCAGCTTGCGGTGAATACGATGCGGCTGGGCCGCGTCCTCGCCCAGGCGCTCGATGCGGTTGGCCTGATAGGCCTCGAAGTTGCCCTCGAACCAATACCAGTTGCCCGGATTCTCGTCGGTGCCCTCCCACGCCAGAATGTGCGTGGCGACGCGGTCCAGGAACATACGGTCGTGGCTAATGACCACCGAGCAGCCCGGGAACTCAAGCAGCGCCGCTTCGAGCGAGGACAGCGTCTCGACATCGAGGTCGTTCGTGGGCTCGTCGAGGAGCAGCAGGTTGCCGCCCTGCTTGAGCGTAAGCGCCAGGTTCAGACGGTTACGCTCGCCGCCAGAAAGTACGCCGGCGCGCTTCTGCTGGTCCTGACCCTTAAAGCCAAAGCTCGCCACGTAGGCGCGGCTCGGAACCTCAGTCTCGCCGACCATCATGTGGTCAAGACCGTCCGAGACGACCTCCCACAGGTTCTTGTCGGGGTCGATGCCAGAACGGTTCTGGTCGACGTAGGAGATCTTGACGGTCTCGCCAATCTCGAGCTCGCCCGAGGTGAGCGGCTCCAGGCCCACGATGGTCTTGAACAGCGTGGTCTTGCCCACACCGTTGGGGCCGATCACACCCACGATGCCGTTGCGCGGCAGGGTGAACGAAAGATCGTCGATGAGCACGCGGCCGTCGAACTCCTTGTGCAGGTGATGGGCCTCGAGCACCTTGTTGCCCAGACGCGGACCCACAGGGATGCGGATGTCGGTCCAGTCGAGCTTCTGGCTTGCGCGGGCCTCGGCCTCCATCTCCTCGTAGCGAGCCAGACGGGCCTTGTTCTTGGCCTGACGGGCTTTGGGCGAGCTGCGCACCCACTCGAGCTCGGCCTCCATGCGCTTGGCGAGCTTGGCGTCGCGGTTGCCCTGCGCCTCGATACGGGCGGCCTTGGTCTCCAGATACGTGGAGTAGTTGCCCTTGTAGGGGTAGAGATGGCCGCGGTCGACCTCGCAGATCCACTCGGCAACGTTATCCAGGAAGTAACGATCGTGCGTGACGGCCAGCACCGCGCCCTGGTAGTTGTGCAGGAAGTGCTCGAGCCACAGGATCGACTCGGCGTCCAGGTGGTTGGTGGGCTCGTCGAGCAGCAGCAGGTCGGGAGCCTCGAGCAGCAGCTTGCACAGGGCCACGCGGCGGCGCTCGCCGCCAGAGAGTACGTTAACCGGCATGTCAGAATCGGGCAGCTGCAGGGCGTCCATGGCCTGGCCGAGCTTGGAATCGATATCCCAGCCGTCGGCGGCATCAATCTCGTCCTGGAGCTTGCCCATCTCGGCCATGAGGGCGTCCATGTCGCAATCCGGGTCGCACATCTCCTCGCCGATCTTATTGAAGCGATCGACCTTGGCGATCATATCGCCAAACGCCATGCGCACGTTCTCGATGACGGTCTTGTCGTCGTCGAGCGGCGGCTCCTGCTGCAGGATGCCCACGGTGTAGCCGGGGGTGAGCCTGGCATCGCCGTTGGAGACTTCCTCAATGCCGGCCATGATCTTGAGCAGGGTCGACTTACCCATGCCGTTGGGGCCCACGACGCCGATCTTGGCACCGGGATAGAAGCTCAGGGTCACGTCGTCAAGAATCACCTTGTCGCCATGGGCCTTGCGAGCCTGATACATCTGGTAGATAAACTCTGCCATTTGCCTGTTTTATCCTTTCTACCTGCTGTTTCCCTATTCTTGATTCGCTTTAGTGGAAACGAAATGAGGAAACCAGCTCTGAAACTTAACGAAAAAGGGGCATGGTTGCCCACACCCCCTAATACTACCTGGGAAAAGTCCCCCTTAACACACTATGAACTGCGTACGCTAGTTTTCCGCAACCTTAGCGAACGGCTCGCTGCGATTTGCGCCACAGCAGATACGAATAGACGTAGGCAGCTCCGGCTGAACCAAACGCCAGAACCGCAATCACCGCGGCGACGACTTCACTCGAAAGCACGCTACCCGCCACGCCCATCACAATCAAACCAACACCCAGCACCATAAAGCAGGCGCCGCCAAAACGCTGCGTACGGCGCCAGTTCTCGGGATCGGCAAGCGCCCAAGGCGTCTTGATACCGAGCGTATAGTTCTGCTTCACACGCGGCAAGTAGTTGCCTACGCCGATGAACAGCAAACCGATAGCACCGGAAATCAGCACGTTGACCGAACCGACCGCCGGCACCACGCCCCAGACCGTAAGCTCACCCAACCAGCTTATGGCACACATGAACAAGGTGAAGGCGATTACGAAGCCCTGATAGAACTTGCCCGAGGTTCGATATGCCTCACCTTTGGGATCGATGCGCGGCACCACGTAGAACATTGCGAGAAGCGCCAGAGGCAGCACGCCGAGCGCGGAGGCCATCCAGCTAGGACCCCAACCGTCGACGGCGCCGTTCGCGCCCCAGTGCGTGGGAATCTGCGCCGGCAAGCTCGGCATCACCCAGAGATGCGCAGCAACATTAATAGAGCAGACCACAACAAGCATGGCCCACACGCGCGACGATACCCCCGTGGGGTGAATGCCCTTGTTTTCGTTATTCATCCTTATCACCTTCCGTGTTTGTAAAGCCCATAAACCAACCGATCAAGTCCTGCATGACGGTGGTATTTAAGCTGTAAACGATGTTTTGGCCATGACGTTCGTCGGTCACCAACCCGGCGTTTTTGAGCGTCGCCAAGTGATGGCTCAGCGACGGCTTACTGATATCGAAATGCTCGGCAAGCTCCCCCGCCGTGCAATTGCCCTCGCGCAGTAGCTCCAAAATGCGCCGCCGCGTAGGATCGGCCAGCGCCTTAAAACCCTCTCCCGGCATAGGACCTCCTCTCACTATCTCTCACGACGCGCACACTATACTCGTTATTTAGATGTTTGTCTAATTATCTAATTTGATACCAAGTATAGAACATGCGTTCGTTTTTAGATACAATGGGGCAAGAAGCAGATGGGTCAGCTCCCTCTTACCAAGAAGGAGATGGACTATGAGTATTAACGATGTCCTGACGTTGTTGTTGCTTGTAATCGCGGCTGTGGAGCTCGGCATCCACATTGGAGGTCGAATGAAATAGCCGCCCCCGCGTAATGCGAAGACGGCCACTTCTCACGCTACAAACGTGTTTTGGAGTTGGCCAACCCGCTGCAACGGGTGCCATCTGCTTCATCTTATGCCAATCCCGGCCCCATTTCAACAAGCCTCAAGGGCTCAAATGGAATCGCGATAATACCTATAATGACGATAGCTAAACACGACCCGCTTCCCCATCGGAGGATATCTATGACCGAATCCGCAGCTGCAGCTCCCGTCGAGACACGCGACACCAAGCTCGAGATCATCATGGGCCGCGAGGCGCTCGATAAACTCGCCAACGCCACGGTGCTGGTGCTCGGCTGCGGCGGCGTGGGCTCCAACTGCTGCGAAGCGCTCGCACGCGGCGGCATCGGCCATTTTGTGATCCTGGACAAGGACATCATCGCGCCCAGCAACATCAACCGCCAGGCCATCGCCTTTCACAGCACCATCGGCAAGCGCAAGGTGGACGTAATGGAAGCCATGATCAACGATATCAACCCCGCCGCCACCGTCATCAAGCGTACCGAATACCTGTTGAGCGACAACATCGATGAGTTCTTCGCGAACGTTTTGGAGCAGACGGACGGCAAGCTCGACTACGTCGTCGACGCCATCGACACCATTTCGGCCAAGCTCACCATTGCCAAATATGCTCAAGACCACGACGTTCGTTTGGTTAGCTCCATGGGCGGGGCCAACAAGCTCCACCCCGAATGCCTGCGTTTTGCCGACATTTTTGACACCGTGCGCGACCCTATGAGCCGCATCATGCGCAAAGAATGTAAGAAGCGCGGAATCAAAAGCCTGCACGTGCTGTTTAGCTGCGAGGAATCGGTTAAGACCCAACCCCGCGACCCGTCCAACATCCACGAGCGTACCGAGTTGGGTACCGCCAGTTTTATGCCGCCCATCATGGGCCAGATGATCGCCGGCGAGGTTATCCGACAGATTAGTGGGCGCGGGTGCGAGCGCGTGCGCGCCGATGGCCAGCGTTTGGACTAGCGGAGCGCGCCGAGATGGAGCCCTGGTTATTTGATGCACACTGTCATCTTGATCTAATGGCTCACCCGGACGCCGTTGCCGATGAGGCAACGGCGCTGGGCCTGATTCTATTTGACTGCGGCGTCGATCCGCACGACTTTGCACGCGCCAAGAAGCGCGCCTGCGGCCGTTCAAATATCTTTGCCGGCATCGGCCTCCATCCCTGGTGGCTCGCCGACGGACGATGTGGCAACGCTGAAATCAATCTGCTTTGCGAAGTCGCTGCACAAGAACGCTTGATCGGCGAGGTCGGGCTCGACTTTTCCGCTCGTTTTGCCGGAAGCGAGCCGCTTCAAATACAGGCACTTGACCGTCTCTGCGATGCACTCGTGCAGTACCCTCTCGCCGGGCGCGTGATATCAATTCACGCTGTTCGTTCGGCAGGAACCGTACTGGACGCCCTTGAGTCATATGGATTACTCACCCCAAGCCCCAACTCCCCCGCCATCATCTTCCACTGGTTTAGCGGCACCTCGAACGAGTTCGACCGTGCGCGAAACGCAGGCTGCTATTTTTCCGTGAACGAGCGGATGCTCGCTACCAAGCGCGGTCGTGAATACGCCCGACAGATCCCACTCGACCGTCTGCTGCTCGAAACCGACGCTCCAGCCGAACCGCAAGCAGATGCAAGCGCGCGACAGCTCATCACATCGCTAAAAAGCGCCTCCCTGCACATCGCCGAACTTAAAAACTGCGCCGAGGAGAGCGTCGAATCAACCGTTTTAGGAAATTCGCACTCCATATTTGACTTCAACTGACCCCGGTGGGCAAAAAACGCCAAATATGAGTACTGTTGCAAAGCTAGTCACATTATTTGGCAACAAATTAGCGCCTTGTTAATGTACATCAGTTCATTAACAAGGCGCTTTAACATGGGCAAAGCCATATCAAGCAGGCTTTAATCATCCCCAGACACTCAACTAGGGTCTCAAAGGCTTGATTTTGCTGTTACCAAAATAGTGACAGTACTCATATTTGGCATTTTTTGCCCACTCGCTCCCAGAAAGGCCCCAAAGACCCCCTAAGAAAGCTCAAGCAGTTCCGGCAGCTGGTCGATGATCTTGTCCGCGGCATCCTGGCTAAAGCCAAACCGCTCCTCGCGCTTGGCAATCACCGTTAACCCCGCGCGTTTGCCGGCAGTGATACCAGGCACCGAATCCTCAACGCAGCAGCAACGGTCCGCAGGCAGCCCCAACAGATCCAGCGCATGCAGGTAGATGTCGGGCTCGGGCTTGCTCTCCTTAAACTGCTCGCCGCTCACCACGTACTCAAAGGCGTCCGACAGTCCGCATGCATGGAGCACCTCTTCGATGCTGACCATGGGAGACGAACTCGCCAGCGCCACACGGACGCCGCGGCGCGGCAGCTCTCGAATCGTATCAACGGCACCCGGGTTGATCAAAGCCTGATAGTCGCGCGGGCGCTTATGCGCCCACTCGTCCCAACGGGCCAACGCTTCCTCGCCAGTGAAATGCCCCCTACCGGCGCGCTCAAACCAATCGACCAGCATATGCAGGAAGAACTGATGTGAGGTGCCAACCTGCCCGTTTAGCTCCTCTTGGGTTAGATTCAGCCCAAGCTCCTTGGCAAACGCGGCGGTCTCCCCCAGGTAGTAATACTCGGTATCGACGATGACGCCATCCATGTCAAAGATAACGGCGTCGAACGGAAATGCAGACACGGCACCCTCCCTAACAAAAGGGCGCCCGCAAGCGGACGCCCGAACCATACACTATCGGCGATTCTAACCCAGCAGTTGGTCAAGTGCTACCGCGATACCGTCTTCGTTGTTGTTGGCGGTCACCATCTGGGCCACGGCCTTAACCTCATCGACGGCGTTGCCCATGGCAACACCGGTGCCGGCCCACTCAATCATGGACTTGTCGTTCTGGCCGTCGCCAAACGAGACGACCTCGCTGGCATCGATACCGAGCTTGGGCAGGGCACCCTCGAGCGCGCAGGCCTTGTCGATACCGGGCGCCGTGTACTCAAAGTACCAGTCGGCCGTAAACATGCCCGAAAGCGTCTGGGTAAAGGGCGCATACATCTCCTCGTAATTCGCCTGTAGGTAGGCCGGGTCGCCTGCCGTCAGCAGCTTGTCCACGGGATAAGCGTCCACAACCTCATGCAAGCTCTCGACCTCGCGGATCTTAAGGTCACACGCATCGCGCTCGTATTTGACGATGTTTTTCTGCGAGCCATCCGGCAGCGTAATCATGCAGCGGTACGAATCCTCGACATGAAGATCGCGACCAAGCGAGATGATGGGGATCACGTCGAAATTGCGCAGATGATCAATCAGACGGTGCAGCTCGTCAGCCGGCATGGCCTGGTCAAAAAGGACCTCATCGGTTTGAGCGTCGACCACATGCGCGCCATTGAAAGCGACTAGTAGACCGTCATGGTTTTGAAGGTCGAGCTCCTGCGCCAAGGCGTGAAGACCCCAGGCGGGACGACCCGAAGCCAAGATGAGCTTAATACCCGATTCCTGTGCCGCGAGCAGCTTCTCGCGCGTACGCGGGCTGATGACCTTTTGGTCGTTGGTGAGCGTACCGTCGATATCCATTGCGATGGCTTTGATTGCCATATATGCCTCCCTGTCATTGAGCAACCTTGTCTGAGCCATCATACAGAACACCCACGGCGGCGCTGTTTGCAACGGGAAAAATGTCATATTGTCCCAAACATGAACGGCGCGCCTTCGACGATTGCGATGCCCGTCGAGGCGCCTCCCGATACATTCCATCCTATCCAAATAGCAAAGGGCCCGCATCCCAACGGATACGGGCCCTTGTCAGCTATGCGTTACTTATCGCAGCGAATCCTACTTGCGGTGCGCGCGATAGAACTCGATGAGCGCCTGGGTCGAAGCGTCCTGCTCGGCCTTGGCGGCGTCATCGTGGAAGGCCGGGGTGATCTGCTTGGCAAGCTGCTTGCCCAGCTCGACGCCCCACTGGTCGTAGGAGTCGATGCCCCAGACCGTGCCCTCGACAAACGTGATGTGCTCGTACAGGGCGATGAGCTCGCCGAGTGCGAACGGAGTCAGCGTGTCGCCGAAGATCGAGGTCGTCGGACGGTTGCCCTCAAAGCAGCGGGCCGGGACGATCTGCTCGGGCGTGCCCTCGGCACGAACCTCGTCGGCCGTCTTACCAAAGGCGAGCGCCTTGGTCTGGGCCAGGAAGTTGCCCAGGAACAGCTCGTGGACATCCTGACCGCTGTCGGTTGCGGGGTTGGCGGTATTGGCGAAGGCGATGAAATCGGCCGGAACCACCACGGTGCCCTGGTGCAGCAGCTGGTAGAAGGCATGCTGGCCGTTGGTGCCGGGCTCGCCCCAGAAGATCTCACCGGTGTCGGAGGTCACGGCGCTGCCGTCCCAGCGGACATGCTTGCCGTTGGACTCCATGGTGAGCTGCTGCAGGTAGGCCGGGAAACGATGCAGGTACTGGCAGTACGGCAGCACGGCGTGGCTCTTGGAACCGAAGAAGTTGACGTACCAGACGTTGAGCAGACCCATCAGCGCGACGGCGTTGTTCTCGAGCGGGGTGTTGCAGAAGTACTCGTCGATGGCGTGGAAGCCCTCAAGGAACTGCTGGAAACGCTCGGGGCCGAGCACGACGATCAGCGACAGGCCCACGGCGGAGTCGACGGAGTAGCGGCCGCCGACCCAGTTCCAGAAACCAAAGGCGTTGGCCGGGTCGATACCGAAAGCCTCGACCTTCTCGAGTGCGGTGGAAACGGCGACAAAGTGCTTTGCCACGGCCTCGGCGTTCTGCTCATCGGAGCCGTCGATGGCGCCCTGAGCCTTGAGCTGCTCGAGCATCCAGGTCTTGACCTCACGGGCGTTGGTGAGGGTCTCGAGCGTGGTAAAGGTCTTGGAGACGATGATCACGAGCGTGGTCTCGGGATCCAAACCCTTGAGCTTCTCGGCCTGGTCGTTGGGGTCGATGTTGGAGATATAGCGGCAGTCGATACCGGCGTCGGCATAGGGACGCAGGGCCTCGTAAGCCATGACCGGGCCCAAATCGGAGCCGCCGATGCCGATGGACACCAGGTGCTCGATCTTCTTGCCGGTAACGCCCTTCCACTCACCAGAGCGCACGCGCTCGGCGAAGGCATACATGCGGTCGAGGACCTCGTGCACGTCGGCGACGACATCCTGGCCGTCGACGATAAGCTGGCCTTTCTCGCTTGCCGGACGGCGCAGCGCGGTGTGCAGGACGGCGCGGTCCTCGGTGGTGTTGATGTGCTCGCCGGAGAACATGGCGTCGCGGCGCTCCTCGAGCTTCACCTCGCGGGCAAGATCGCACAGCAGCTTGACGGTCTCATCGGTCACCAAGTTCTTCGACAAATCGAAGTGAAGGTCGCCGGCGTCAAAGCTCAACTTATTCACGCGGTCGGCGTCAGCGGCGAACCAGGCCTTGAGGTCGATACCCTCGGCCTCGAGCTTCTCCTGATGGGCCTCGAGCGCCTTCCAAGCGGCAGTCGACGTAGCATCGATAGGTGCGGCAACAGTTGCCATAGAGTCCTCCTCAGCATACGGGCGCACGCCTCCATGCGCCCGGACATTCAGATGCCACTATTCTAGCGCAGGTCAAGACTATAATCAGCGAGCGTTGCCAATCGGCCCCCAAACGGCAACCGACCAAAAAGGGACAGGTTTAATTTGGCAGGTCAAACGCTTTACCAATCAAAAATAACCTATCCCTTTATGCCAAATATTAGGCCGCAGCGCAGACGCTACCGAGCAACTCACGCAGAGGAGACCCGATGCCCTCCAGCAGTTCGGGCGCGATGATGGCAAAAACGGGAACCTCGCCGGCCCCCACGACGGCAGGCACCTTGCCCTCCGAGACGATACATCCATAAGGGACAAAACCGTCTTCGCCGACATCGAGCGCCGCCATGCGACGGGCGAGCTCGCGCGCAAAGCCGGCAGTATCGGCATCGCCGATCGCCAAGACAAAGTCCACGCCTTCGTCGGTCGCCAGGGCCACGGCTTCGTCGATCAGCTCGTCTCCTCCGTCGCCTTCAACCGAGCCGCAGCGGAAAAGCACGCGCTCGAGCAGGGCGCGATCGAGCGAGCCCAGCGCCGCCGAAACGAGCTCATCACGCGTGTGCTTGTCGCCTCCCAGCACGACCAGTGCCTTGGTGCCGCCATAGTGGGCAACCAATCGCCCGCACCAGCGAGCCACATCCCCATCCGCAACCAAGCGCGTCGGCATACCAAACCCATAGTTGACCATTATCCCCACAACCCTTCCGTGCTTTATGGTGGTATCAATCGTTAGCCTCATGCTACGAAGCGAGCTTTTCCGAGCTGTTTCGCGCTCTTTAGGGCTGCGTTAAAAACCCGATGCAACCGCACGACCATACCTGCCAAATAGGGACAGGTTTTGACGGTGTCCGGTCGAGCAGGTATTATCGAACAGGTATTCGATAAGAACATGTGTTTGATGGGAGGCTCGGATGGAGCACGAGCAGCACACCTACATCTGCATCGACCTCAAGACGTTTTATGCCAGCGTCGAGTGCGTCGATCGTGGGCTCGATCCGCTCACCACCAACCTGGTCGTTGCCGACGAATCGCGCGGACGCACGACCATCTGTCTCGCTATCACGCAGACCATGAAGGACCTCGGGATACACAACCGCTGCCGTCTATTCGAGATTCCCGACGGCATCGACTACATCAAAGCAGTGCCGCGCATGCAACACTACATGGAGGTGTCGGTGCAAATCTACGGCGTCTATCTGGAATACGTCAGCCCCCAGGACGTGCACGTCTACTCCATCGATGAGTGCTTTATCGACGTGACGCCCTATCTGGACCTTTATCACACCGATGCCGAAGGGTTCGCCTGCATGTTGCGCGACGAGGTCTTGGGGCGCACCGGCATCACGGCGACGGTCGGTATCGGCCCCAACCTATTCCAGGCCAAGGTGGCGCTCGACATCACCGCCAAGCACGTAGCCAGCCGCATTGGCGTACTCGACGACGAGATCTTTCGCAAGGAGATCTGGCCCCATCGCCCCATCACCGACATCTGGGGCATCGGCCCCGGCGTGGCGGCCCGTCTCGAGAAATACGGCGTCTACGACCTGATGGGCGTCGCCGCACTCGACGAGAACCTGCTCTACGACGAACTCGGCGTCAACGCCGAATATCTCATCGACCACGCCTTCGGGCGCGAGCCGACAACCATCGCCGATATCCAAGCCTATCGCCCGCAAGCGACCTCGACCACCACAGGACAGGTGCTCTCGAAGGGCTATGCCTACGAGCAGGCCTACACCGTCTTGCGCGAAATGGTCGACAACGCCGTGTTGGATCTAGTCGATAAGCACGTGGTCTGCGACAGCATCTCGCTCTTTGTGGGCTACGCGAGCGAGCGCGCCGACATACGCCGGCTCAACGCCAGCGGCACGGCGCAGTATATAGACGGCTGCGGACACTTGCGCTCGAGCACCTCGGGCATCGAGCCCGCAGCGACCGACGGCCCCGAGCTCGCGCCCCGTGCTCCCAAGCCCGTCCAGCGCGATGACGAAAGGCGTCGCCTGGTGCGCGAAGCGCAGGCAATCGATGGCATCTTTGTGGGAGAGCATGGCGGCAAACCGCGTGGTGGCTATGCCGCACTCTTTGCGCACTCCAACGCCTCGCGAAAGCTGCCCGAGCGCACTAATTCGTTTAAGAAAATCATGGGGTATTTCGATGACCTTTGGGCACAAACGGTCGATCCCAAACGACCGGTCAAGCGCATCAACCTGGGATTTGGCAATCTTGTGCCCGAGGAATTTGCCACCATCGATCTGTTCAGCGATATCGAGGCCGATGAGCGCGAGCGCGACCTGGCGCGCGCCATCCTGGCCGTGAAAGGCAAGTACGGCAAGAACGCGCTCGTCAAGGGATTAAGCTTTACCGCCGGCGCCACCGCGCGCGAACGCAACGGCCAAGTTGGAGGACATCGTGCCTAAACCCAAGCAGCAGCCCGTGCGCCCGCCGACCGCCTTCGAGCGCCTGGCGGACCCCGAGGGCAGACGCCGCGCCGCCGACCCCAACCTCACTGCCAACGGTGCCGTGCGCGCCAACCGCGCCGCACAGTTTATGCCCTTTGCCGCCCTCACGGGATACTACGAGCTCGTGCGCAAACAAGAGATCACTGTTGAGCCCAAATGCGAACTCACAGAAGAAAAAGCCCTCGAGCTTTCGAAAAAGCTCGAGGGTCTCAAACGTGGCGACTTGGTTCGTGTCACCTATTACGATACATACGGCTATCGCAGCCGCACCGGCATCCTCGACGAGGCGCTCCCCGCCTTCAAGCTCCTCAAGCTCCGAGACATCGCCATCGACTTCGACGACATCCAAGACATCGAACTGCGCGGACGAGCCTAGCCAAGGAAGCGCATCCAGAGCGACGCTTACAGCGTCATGATGTAGTAGCCCGCGTCTTTCACGGCCGTCTCGAGGACATCACGATCAACCGGCTGCTTAGAGCGCACGCGTGCCGTGTGGTCCGCATACGTCACCGTTGCCCACACGCCATCCAGTGCATTGAGGGCATTGGCCACATTCTGAGCGCAGCCGTCACAGCTCATGCCGCCGATGAGCAGCTCATCGCTATAGGGATAGTGTGACACATCGGTATCCACCACAACAACCTTTTTGGCCTTCTTGCCGCTCGCACCATCGCTGCAGCAACTCTTCCCGTGTGTCGAAGCGGCAATGCGACGCAGTCCAAAAAACATGCCGACGGCAATGACGGCCAGCACGATGAGATTCGCAGGGTTGAGCAAGTCACTCATGCGCTCCCCTTTCAAGTAGCACTATCTAGATACCCCCATGGGGTGTCCCCATCTTAACCCAAAATCATGTCTGTTCGGTCAATTAGTTTCCCTCTTCAAACTTTTTTGTTGACCATGGCTTACTTTTGTGTATAAGTTTTCCTAGGCTAACAGTTTAGATCCGTAAGGAGCGCCGTGACTCGAACCATAGACATCCCAACGTTTCAGGCAGCAGTCGTGCGCAACTGCTCTCCCACGCTCGCGGGCATCAAGCCGGCATCGCTCTTTACCTATCCAGGCACCTACGCCCACGGGGACGGCTCGACCACAACCGAAACCATCGCAGAACGCCGCGCGCGCCTGCTCAACGTTATCGCCCAGTGCAATCGCGAGCTTGACCCGCTCGGCATCCACCTGAGTGTTTTGGTCTGGCGGCCCTGCGGAGCACTCGTGTACGTGTACCGAGCCAAAAGCCTCGCCACCTATTTCGCAGACCCTCGCGCCCAAACAGCGCTCGCCTCGGAAGGCTACGACACGAGAGACCTTTCGACATGCCTTGTGCATTTGGCATCACGCATCACGCTCGCGAGCAATAACATCGCGGAATGCGCTTGTAGCCAGACTCGATGCGCACTACCCCAGCAAGCTAGCTGCAGCAACGACTGCACCTGCGAGTTTCCGCACGAAATAGGCTACTTCCTTGGATATCCCTACGACGACGTGCACGAGTTTATCGTCCAGCGCGGCGAGAACTACAAGGTCTTTGGAGCTTGGAAGGTCTACACGAATGTCGAGCAAGCGCTTGCGATGTTTGACGCCTACCGTGCCTGCACTCAATACCTCACCTTTGTCTATCAGCAGGGCTGCAGCTTGGCGCAACTTGCCCAGGCAACCCGATAGAACATAGAAGCCGCGGCAACTGCCGCACAACTGAAAGGACTTAACATGAGCAAGATCGCCGTCGTCTACTGGAGCGGCACGGACAACACCGAGGCCATGGCAAACCTCGTCGCCGAAGGCGCCACGTCCGCGGGTGCCGAGACCGAGGTCATCCCCTGCACCGACTTCTCTGCCGACAAGGCCGCCGAATATGATGCCTTCGCCTTCGGCTGTCCCGCCATGGGCTCCGAGGAACTCGAGTACGATGAGTTCCAGCCGATGTGGGACGAGGTCAAGGAGACTCTCGGCGACAAGAAGGTCGTCCTCTTTGGCTCCTATTCGTGGGCCGAAGGCGAGTGGATGGACAACTGGAAGGCCGACGCCGACGAGACCGGCGTCAACGTCGTGGACTCCACCATCTGCTACGACGCGCCCGACGACGAGGGCGAGACCGCTTGCAAGGCCCTCGGAGCCGAGCTCGCGTAACGAGCCCGGGGTCTCCAAGAGAGCCTGCATCAAAGCGCATCCCCATCCCTACAAAAGAGCGGGGCTGGATTCAAGTCCCAGCCCCGCTCTTTTGTAACGGCAGTTACATCAGCCGGCTACGAAATATTGCCCAAGAACGCCTTGGTGCGCTCGCTCTTGGGGTGGTCGAAGACCTCACTCGGCGTACCCTCTTCCACAATGACGCCGCCGTCCATAAAGACGACGCGGTCGGCGACATCGCGGGCAAAGCCCATCTCGTGCGTCACGACGATCATGGTCATGCCATCGCGCGCCAAGTCGCGCATGACGCCCAGGACGTCGCGCACGAGCTCGGGGTCGAGCGCCGAGGTGGCCTCGTCAAAGAGCATGACGTGCGGGTTCATCGACAGGGCGCGAGCGATGGCAACGCGCTGCTGCTGGCCGCCCGAGAGCTGGCTCGGCATAAAGTCGATACGCTCGGCAAGACCGACCTTGGTCAGCTCCTCGACGGCAATCTTCTCGGCCTCTTCCTTGCTGCGCTTGAGTACCTTCTGCTGCGCGAGCATGACGTTCTTTTTGACTGAGAGGTGCGGGAACAAATTGAACTGCTGGAACACCATACCCAGATGCGTACGTACCTTGTTAAGGTCGACACCCTTGGCGCACACGTCCACGCCCTCAACGACAATCGAGCCACTCGTGGGATGCTCCAGACGGTTGATGCAGCGAAGCATCGTCGACTTGCCCGAGCCCGAGGGGCCCAAGACCACAACGACCTCACCCTTGTGCACATCCAGATCGATATCGCGCAGGACCACGTTGTCGCCAAAGGCCTTCTGGAGGTTCTTGATACTGACGACGACCTCGTTCGAGTTATTGGTTTCGCTCATGATAGGACCTCCTTACAGACCGGCGATGTGATCGGCGGGCGTCGCGACAACCTGTCCGGCGCTCTTGGCGGGACGCTTCTTCTTGGTCTCGGCCGTGCCCAGAAGCCTCGCCTCAAGACCGCTCACCAAGCGAGCGAGCGGCAGGGTGATGACCAGATAGAACAGAGCGGCAACCACGTACGGTGTAATGGAGCCCGTCGTGGCCACGATGGTACGGGCGTTCATGACGATCTCGACCACACCCACGGCGGCAAGCAGCGACGTATCCTTGTAAAGCAAGATAAACTCGCTGGTCAGCGTAGGCAAAACATTGCGGAACGTCTGCGGAATCATAACGTAGAGCAGCGTCTGGAAGGCATTCATGCCCAGAGAGCGAGCAGCCTCGTTTTGGCCCTTGGGGATTGATTGAATACCGGCACGGAAGATCTCGCACAGGTACGCAGACGAGTTCATGGCCATGACGATAACGCCCAAGACATAGTCGTCCACCTTGACGCCGGCCAACGGCAGACCGAAGAACGCGATGTAGATCTGCAGGAACGCCGGCGTACCGCGAATGATATTCACGTAGATGCCGGCGAGGCAGCGCAGGATGCGCGACTTGGAGATGCGCATGAGCGACAGGGCAAAACCGAAGGGAATTGCCAGCGGAAACGCCACGAGCACGATCGAGAGCGACATGAGGAAGCCCTTAAAGACGATCGGCAGGCTCTGGACCAAAATGACCGGGTTCAGGAACAGGCGCAGGAACATATTGGAGTTCCAGGCCTCGACCCACGGCTGCTCTTTAAGGTCGGCCAAGAAGTTATCGAAGGCCGTCACGCCCTTGATCTCCACCGACGGAATCTTGGAGATCTTCTTGGTCGACCCGTCGGCGAGCGTATAGGTGCCGCTAAAGGCCTCATCGCCGCCCTCGACGGGGAAGGTCACGCCGTAAACCTCGACACGGAAAAAGCCGCCGGCAGGCGCCGTCTCGCCAAAATCGATCTTGAGCGTCTGGCCGTCAGCCTTGCACGTGGGTTTCATGGGCGTACGATCCATGAGGTCCTCGCCCGAGAGCATCGTCAATCGCGTGTCATCGGTACCAAACGTCGTGCCGTCGACAAACGTCAAAGAAAGACCGCTCAGCTCCTCGTCGGCATCGGCCTGAACTTCCCAGGTAATGCGCGTCTCGGTGCCGCCGACCACAGCGCTGCCCGAACCGGTGTTGGGTCGGGCGGTAATCTTTGCGGTCTCAAGCGCCTGGGCGGTCGTGGGCGCATATGCCCCCGCGCACACCAGCGCGAGCGCCACGGCCATGACGCAGGCTAGCTTTTGGAGCAAGGCGGGCAGTGAAAAACGCTGCTCCGCGGCCCCTTTGTTCAGTCGAGACAAGGTGGCTCCTATCGTAGAAGTTGCCGGCAAAACGAGACGGAAACACTCTCCGTCAAGAGAAGCGCAAAGGCCCTCTCCGCAAAACGGAAAGGGCCCGCGCACAATCAAGTAGCTATTTTACTTGATGTTGTACTTAGCCATGAGGGCGTCAACGGTACCGTCATCGGTCAGGTCCTTGATGGCCTGGTTGATGTCGTCCTTGAGCTTGGTGTTGCCCTGGTTGATGGCGATGGCGTACTCCTCGCCGGTGCTGATCTGCTTGATGGTCTGGCAGGTGTTGAACTGCTCGGCGGTCAGCTGGCTGGCAACGGAGCGGTTGGTGACTACGGCGTCACCCTTATCGGACTGCAAGGCGCTGAAGCACTCGGTAGCATCCTTGTAGGGGACGATCTTGGCCTTGGGGAAGTTCTCCTGGGCAAAGGCCTCGGCGGTCGAGCCAGACTGGACGATGATGGTAGCGTCGGCGTTGTTGAGCTTCTCGCTGTAGTTGTCAGCCGTGATGTCGGCGCTATCGACCTTGGTCACGATGGCCTGATCGTCCATGTAGTAGGAATCGGAGAAAGTGACTTCCTTCTCACGCTCGGGCGTGTCGGTGATAGCCGCGATGGAAACATCATACTTGGCGCCCGAAGCGACGCCCGGAACCAGCGTGTCAAAGTCATTGTTGACATACTCGACATCCAGGCCCAGCTTGTCGCCGATAGCCTTGATGAGCTCAAGGTCAAAGCCCTGATAATCGCCGTTGTCATCCTTGTACTCAAACGGAGCGTACTCGGCAGAGGTGCCGACGGTGAGCGTACCGTCCTTGACGAGTGCATACTCCTTGGAGCCGTCGACCTTCTCGACCTTCGCGTTGTCAGAGCTGCTGGAACCGGCATCGGAACCAGAGGTGGCGTTGGACGAACCACAGCCCGTCAGTGCAAGAGCGAGCGCCATGGCGCCCGTGGCTGCAAACGCGCCAAGCTTCTTGAGCTTCATAATCAGTCTCCTTCCAGTGACCCCGTTTGATTCAGAGGTCTGCAAAAACTGTTGGCTATTATGCACCCGGAATTACGAATCTGCAATGAGAAAACTGATTGAAACAAACCCATAACGTGAATGGAATACTCCACTTAGCAACAGTCATTACTGCTGCAATGACCTTAACAGTTTGATTTCAGCTGCATAACCTGCAAGTTCGTTCGGCGTCTCCAAAATAAATGGAAGTGCACGCAAGCGGCTATTCGATACAATATTCTGCATAACCTGCATACCGCCGCCAAACTCTTCACTACCCAGGTAGCCCTTGCCGATGCACTCGTGGCGATCCTTATGGGCGCCGCAGGGGTTCTTGGAGTCATTGATATGCACGGCGCGCAAGCGCTCGATACCCACCACGCGGTCGAACTCGTCGAGTACGCCGTCCAGGTCATGGATGATGTCGTAGCCAGCATCGCTCACATGGCAGGTGTCCAAACAAACGCCCAGCTTATCGGACAGCTCCGGGCACTTGGCGGCAACGCCCTCGATAATGCGCGCCAGCTCTTCAAAGCTACGGCCCACCTCGGTGCCCTTGCCCGCCATGGTCTCAAGCAATACCGTCGTCTGCTGTCCCTCAAACATCACCTGGCACAGCGTGTCGACAATCATCTGAATGCCGGCGTCTGCCCCCTGTCCCACATGCGCACCGGGATGGAAGTTGTAGTAGTTGCCGGGCAGTGCTTCCAGACGCTGCAAATCTTCCGCCATAGCCTCCAAGGCAAACTCCCGCGCCCGCTCCTTAGCGGAGCAGGGGTTATAGGTATACGGGGCATGCGCCACTAGCGGTCCAAAGTCGTTTTGCGCCATAAGCTCGCGCAGAGCCGCCACGTCATCCATGTCAAGGTCTTTTGCCTTGCCACCGCGCGGGTTGCGCGTAAAGAACGCAAAGGTATTGGCACCAATGGACAACGCCGTCTCCCCCATTGCCCGATAGCCCTTCGTCGTCGAAAGATGACACCCGATCGTTAGCATCTCCAACTCCCCCTCATCAGTTGCGGTGAAATACGGTCTATTGGTGCCTTATTTTGGCGCAAACAGACCGTATTCCACCGCAAGATATAAAAGGGGCATCAGGGGCAAGGTCCGCCGAGCCCCCTTGAGCACCAGCACCGCAGCCTAGAGCGTCAAGCGAATCGCATCGATAATCTGCGCGCAGCGCTGCGTGGCGGCAAGAGGCATAACGGGGCTTTCAAGCTCTCCCGTCTGGACGAGCTGCGTCGCATGCTGAATTTCGCCGTAGAAATCATCGACCTCAAACGGGGCATTAATTTCGAGCATTCGTCCGTCGGAGTACTTCACATGGGCGAGCTCGGGGCGATGGAGGCGCTCGATTTCCACCGAACCCCGTTCGCAGGCAATCATTAAGCGGCTTTCATATGCTGCTTTGCCGTCGCACACCATATGAATGGGTATACCGCCGACACTCATATGGATCTCATCGGCCCAATCCACGCGGCCACCCGATACGTCACGCCAGCGAACTTCACGAGACGAAACATCGCACGCACCCGCAAGAAGATCCTCAAACCACCCGACCGCGTAGCAGCCCATGTCATATAGACAGCCACCCTGCAACGGATCGAGCAGATAACTCGAAGGCGGCTGACCATAATCGAGTTTTTGCACGCTTTCGATCGAGACGATACGGCCAAGCTCGCCCGACGTAAGCAAACCCTTCACGCGAGTATGCATCGGACAAAACCGATTCTTCATCGCCTCCATAAACAGTACGCCGCGCTCGCGAGAGGTGGAGGCAATCGATAGAGCCTCTTCCTCACTCAAAACGGCCGGTTTTTCGCACAGCACGGCCTTTCCCGCGCGCAGTGCCCGACAGACCCAATGCGCATGCATGCCATGTGGAAGAGCCAAGTAGATTGCGTCGACATCGAGGTCGGCAATCAGCGCATCATAAGCCGCATCGCCGCTATCGTCAGTCGTGGCATAGCTGTGCGCGGCATCAATCGAAAACGCCCTGCAAAACTCCTCAACATGCGAAGGGGCGCGACCGGCGGCAGCCACAAGCCGCGCCCCGTCCACCTCCTTGAGCGACGATGCAAATCGATGCGAAATGTGCCCAGCGCCCAAAACGCCCCAACGAACCTCGCGCAAATCATCACATGAATCCCGATGGCCCACGACAGCCCCCTTCAGTTGCGGTGGAATAGTTCCTGTTTAAGCCCCATTCTGCCGCAAACAGACCGTATTCCACCGCAACTTATAAAAGGGTCATGAGGAGCGCGTTTTGTTGAAGGCCTTAAGCACCGCCGTCACGGGACCAGGCTGAAAACGGCGGCGTACGTCGTCCAAGCGCCCGGGGATATCGATGTGCTGCGGACAATGCCGCGCGCATTTGCCGCATTTGACGCAATTGCTCACCAACTTGGACTCGCTCGTGCGCACCGCACTCGCCGTAAAGTATTGTGACAGCCCCGTAAACCAGCTGTGCGCATAGCTCGCGTTGTAGGCGGCAAAGCAGCCGGGAATGTTGATACCCTTGGGACATGGCATGCAGTAGCCACATCCCGTGCAGGGCACACGGTTCGATTTCTCAAACTCCATCAACACGCGCGCAATCGTGTCGAGCTGGTTGACAGTCATCGAATTCGGCAACGCGAGGTCTGCCAGTGACGAATTCTCGTCCACCTGCGCGGTATCGGTCATGCCCGAAAGCAGCATCGTCACCTGAGGATGGTTCCACACCCACGAAAGCCCCCAGGCGGCAGGAGTACGCAGGTGCGGGTCACGGGCGTCGTCGAGCACAGCGCGAGCCCGCGGCGGTAGCTTGCCCGCCAGACGCCCGCCCAGCAGCGGCTCCATCACAAACACCGCGAGCCCGCGCTCCGCGGCCGCCATGAGTCCTGCTGTTCCCGCCTGATATCGCTCTCCAGCGTAATTGTACTGGATCTGGCAAAAGTCCCACTCATGTGCATCGAGCATCGTCATGAAATCCGCCTCGCTGCCGTGGTACGAAAAACCAATCTGGCGAATGCGCCCCGCCGCCTTTTGACGCGCAATCCAGTCCTCGATGCCCAACGCCACCACACGTTCCCACTGGGCGGGCGAGGTAATGTTGTGCATGAGGTAATAGTCGATACGGTCGGTCCGCAGGCGACGCAGCTGCTCGTCGAAGAACCGATCGAAATCCTCCGCGCATTTGCACGAAGCATGCGGCAGCTTGGTTGCGAGCAAAACCTGGTCGCGCAAGCCCAGGCGCTCAAGCGACGCCCCCACGCACGCCTCGTTGCCGGGATAGAGATAGGCCGTGTCCAGGTAGTTAATCCCCTGCTCCACCGCACGGGAGATGATGGCGTCGGCAGTCTTCGCATCCGGGCGTCCCGGCGCACCGGGAAACCTCATGCAGCCCAGCCCCAACGCCGAGATACGGTTGCCGCTTTTGGGGTCAACGCGGTATTGCACGGCCCCTCCCTTCGCCATCAGCGCCCCGGCAAGGCGAAACACAATGGTCACGCAGCCGAAACATCGTGGAATCGCAATCGAGAACGTATCGTAACGCAGCAGAAATCGAGCTGTCACGGCACCGCATTAACATCAGCAAAAAGCCCGATGAAAGGAGCCAAGCGTGACCACACGCGAGGACGTCTACCTCTACCCCGGCGAGCAGTACATCCTCTCGGTCGACCGCTATCAGATCGAAGTCATGGACCATCTGGACGAGCTTCCTGCCACAAGCGCCGTCATCTTCTGCACCTTCCCCAAGGTGCGCGATGGCGTCGGATTCCTCGCGCGCGTTTTTGCGGTCTGCCCTGCAGCGTAGCGTCCAGGCAAACGTTTCTTTTTTATAACAGCCGCTCCGCGCACCCACCAATCACCCTGGCAGCATACTATCCATCAGGCGCCCCTTACGCGGGCGCCTTTTATATGGGGAGATGATTCGCATGCAGATCAACAAGGTCGCCTTTATCGGCAAGGGCGGCGTGGGCCTGCTCTACGGCAGCATGATTGCCAAGGCCCTCGGCAATGACGCCGTCGAATACGTTATGGATGACGCCCGTTTTGAGCGTCACGCAAACGATGCGCTCACCGTCAACGGCAAGCCCTGCGCGCTCAAGTCCGTCCGCGCCAGCAAGGCAACGCCCGCCGATCTGGTCATCCTGACGGTCAAGACGACTGGACTCGATGCGGCGCTCAAGACCATGGAACGCATCGTAGGGCCCGACACGCTCATCGCATCCCTTTGCAACGGCATCACGAGCGAGCAAAAGATCGCCGAGCGCTTTGGCTGGGAGCACACCGTCCTCGGAATATGCCAAGGCATGGACGCTGTGTTTCTCAACGGCGCGCTCACCTTTACCAATGCGGGCGAGATCCGCTTTGGTGCGACCGCCGGCACCGACCCCGCGACCGTCACCGCTATCGACGGGCTCTACACGCGCTGCGGCATCGCCCACACCGTCGAGGACGACATCGCCCACCGCATGTGGGCAAAACTTATGCTCAACGACGGCATCAACCAGACTTGCATGGCCTACGGCGGCACGTACGGAAGTGCCACGGAACAGGGCTCCGAGCAGCGCCGCTCCTTTGTCTCCGCCATGCGCGAGACGCTTGCGGTCGCCAACGCCGAGGGTATCGAGCTCACCGAGGCAGACCTAACGCAGATGGTGCATCTCATCGAGGGGCTCGACCCCGCCGGCACGCCCTCGATGGCGCAGGACCGCGCCGCGCAGCGCAAAACAGAGGTCGAAGAGTTCGCGGGCACCGTCCGCCGCCTCGCGGCCAAGCACGATATCCAGGCGCCACAGAACGAATGGCTCTATCGGCGCATCCGTGATATCGAGGCGAGCTGGTAACGCCGCCGCGCCGCATTCAACAGTCTCAATAGCAAAAACCGCCGCAAAGGGCACTCCCCTTGTGGCGGTTTTCATGTTCAGCCATGGCCAACAGTCATTTTCGCAACAACTAGAGATGCGACTCCGGAACCTCGTCCTCATCGTCGCGACAAAGGACAACACCAGCGCTTCCCAGCAGTGTGACCGCGATCAGCGCGCCGGCCACGATAGGAGTAGCCCCGCATGTCCCCTGCATGCCCGCGACGAGCGCGGCCGTGGGACCAAGGCAGCCAAGCATCAACGCGACGGCGACGGCGGCAATATCTCGAGCATTCACAAGATCACTTCCTCCAAGAGAAAGACCCTATTTCTCATGAACTAGTGTGCCCCGCATCCATACGCCCAGCGTACTGCCACGGTAAGGGCTCTGTTAACTCAAGCGCACATAAAGAAAGGGCGGCTTTACGTTGCCTAAAAGCTCAGTAAAGACGCCCGTCCGCCAAATATCCGCGATGCAGAAAAATTACCAACCGGTGTAGTAGTCGGTGGTTCCGGCAGCGCAGCCGGAGTCATAGACCTTGCAATCACCCTTGGAGCCCGTAAAGGTCGAGCCCTGGGCCATATCGCCCGCGGCAACAACGTAATAGCCGTCGGAATCGCGCCAGAAGCCCTCAGAATCCTGAGTCCATTCGCCCGTGCGATAGTGATAAAGCACATTGCTGCTGTAATAGGTCTCGCGGCGCCCGTTGTAGTTATTGACACCCGTAGAGCGCGTCAGGCCCGATCCGTTCGCGTAGGACGCGGCAGACGCGTAGGACGGAATGTAACCGGCGCTATGGTACGAAGCCTGGGCGGCCTCGGCAGCCTCCGCCTCGGCGGCAGCAACCTCGAGCGCTTCGCGCTTGGCATCCTCAAGTGCAGTGCGCAGCTCATCGAGCTCGGTCGACTTCGCGTCGACCTCCTCCATCGTCAAAAGACTGCCCGCACCGTCGATACAACCCTGCAGCACAGCGCGCTCGTCATCGGTGGCATAGTCGCCGTACATGTTCATGATGATCTGAGCGCGCATCTCCAGGGAATCGCGCTTGGCCCCCATCGAGGCGTTCCACTCCTGCATGGAGCCATAACCGTCGCCGCGGTAGTCGACGGGCTGCATCAGCGTCGCCTCGGACGGCGTGGATCCGACCGTATCAGATAGTGTTACCGCGTGGGCATCGGTTGCGCCGGCGCCCGTCAAAAGCGCCACGGTCAGAGCGGCGGAAAGGGCGGCGGCTTTCGGTTTTCGTGAATCGATCCTCATGTAGCTGGAAACCTCCGTAGTGCGTTTTTGCTGCGTTTGAGCTGCGTGTGATTCGATCGCGCTGCATAGTACCTCGAGCAAATCGCGACCTGCGGTTTTACTCAAAAGGCGCACGTCAATTGCGTAAAACTCACATCCTCTCAACAGGAGTTTTCCACAACTCAAATGCATAAAGCATGCCAAAAACCCTGTAATAGCGCCCTTCCTATGCAAAAAAGACGCCTGCGCAACCATTGCTTGCGCAGGCGCCTTGAGCAGGCATTTATGCAGTTATACCTATCGAGTCGCAAGGGGTCCTTGCACAAGTCGCCTTACTCGTCCAGCACGGCGAAGGCCTGCTTCAGATCCCAAATGATGTCCTCGGCGTTCTCGGTACCGATGGAAAGACGGATCGTGGAGGGCGTGATGTTCTGCTCGGCGAGCTCCTCGGCAGAGAGCTGGGAGTGCGTGGTGGTAGCCGGGTGCACGACGAGCGACTTGACGTCGGCCACGTTGGCGAGCAGCGAGAACACCTGCAGATGATCGATGAACTTCCAGGCAGCCTCCTGGCCACCCTTAATCTCAAAGGTGAAGATCGAAGCGCCGCCGTTGGGGAAGTACTTCTGATAGAGCTCGTGATCGGGGTGCTCAGGCAGGCTCGGGTGGTTCACCTTGGCAACGTGGCTGTCGCCGGCAAGGAACTCAACGACCTTCTTGGTGTTCTCGACATGACGGTCAACGCGCAGCGACAGGGTCTCGGTGCCCTGGAGCAGGACCCAGGCGTTGAACGGGCTGATGCAGGCACCCTCGTCACGCAGCAGGATGGCGCGGACATAGGTTGCGAAGGCGGCGGGACCGGCAGCCTCGGCAAACGAGACGCCATGGTAGGAGGGGTTGGGCTCAGCGATCTGGGCGTACTTTCCGCTCGCCTTCCAATCGAAGTTACCGCCGTCGACGATCACACCGCCCAGCGAGGTGCCGTGGCCGCCGATGAACTTGGTTGCGGAGTGGACAACGATGTTGGCGCCATGCTCCAGCGGACGGAACAGATACGGGGTGCCGAAAGTGTTGTCGACGACAACCGGCAGACCGTGCTTCTTGGCGATCTCGGAGATGGCGTCGATGTTGGGGATGTCAGAGTTGGGGTTGCCGAGCGTCTCGAGATAGATGACCGTGGTATTGTCCTTGATGGCACCCTCAACCTCTTCCAGGTTGTGGGCATCGACAAACGTGGTCTCGACGCCAAACTGGGAGAGCGTATGCTCGAGCAGGTTGTAGGAACCGCCGTAGATGGTCTTCTGAGCCACCACGTGGTCACCAGCCTGGGCAAGAGCCTGCAGGGTATAGGTGATGGCAGCGGCACCGGAGGCGACGGCAAGACCGGCCACGCCACCCTCGAGCGCGGCGATACGGTCCTCAAAGACGCCCTGGGTGGAGTTGGTCAGACGGCCGTAGATGTTACCGGCGTCGGCAAGACCAAAGCGATCGGCGGCGTGCTGGGAGTTGCGGAACACATAGCTCGTGGTCTGGTAGATAGGCACGGCGCGGGAGTCGGATGCGGGGTCGGCGCTCTCCTGGCCAACATGAAGCTGCAGGGTATCGAAACCAAAGGTGTGCTCGGGGTTGTTGATGAACTGGCTCATGATGATCTCCTTGATCGAACGAAAGTAAATAAAAAAGAGAGAAGTAAGTCGCTGTCTCCTGATCACGCCGACGGGCGCAAACAGGAGCCCGGCATTCGTCTTGGTAAGCAGTTCATATGCGGTCCTCCTTTTGACATCCCGGTTCCGTGGTCGGCTTAATTACCTACCGCCTTTGTGTGTTTTGAATAGTACGAGCATTGTTTCGCTCGGTCAATCACTTAAAAGCGCTAACCTGTTATCGGTTTTTTAGATAGCTATCGAAAGGACGGGCACCGATGACACTCCAGCAGCTTCGTTTTCTTATCGCCGTGGCAGAGTCCGGCTCAATCAACGCCGCAGCTCAGCGCCTCTATACCGCTCAGTCCAACATCTCAAACGCCGTCAAAAGCCTAGAACAAGAGCTCCATCTGGAGATCTTTACGCGCTCCAGCCGCGGCGTCACGCTCACCAACGACGGCACCGAGCTTTTGGGCTATGCGCGCCAGGTCGTAGAGCAGGCCGACATGCTCGAGGCACGCTACGAGGACGGTGGCACCCCGCAAGCCCGCCTCGCCATTTCCGCCCAGCACTACGCCTTTTCGGTCGAGGCCTTTGTCAACGTAGTCGAGCGCTGCCGCGACAGCAAGTTCGAGTTCATCATGCGCGAGACCACCACATCGCAGATCATCGATGACGTCCGTGCGTTTCGCAGCGATATCGGCATTCTGTATCTGGATGACTTTAACGCCCGCGTTCTGCAGAAGGCCTTCGCCGATGCCCGCGCAAGCTTCCATCCCCTCTTCGACGCGACGGTCCACGTCTTCGTTAGCGAGCGCCACCCGCTCGCACGCCGCCCGCAGCTGTCCCTTGCCGACCTCACGCCCTATACGCGCTACAGCTTTGAGCAGGGAACCTCAAACTCCTTCTATTACGCCGAGGAACCTTTTAGCTATATCCCTTGCGACCGCAACATACGAATCTCGGACCGCGGAACACTTACCAACTTACTTATCACGTCGAACGGTTACACCCTGTCGACCGGCGTCCTCTCCAATGAAATGCAATGGGGTATGGCATCGATCCCGTTAGCAGACGCCCCAACGATGCACGTAGGCTATATCATGCACGACGAGCGCAAGCCCTCTCCCCTCTTGCAACAATACCTCGACGAGCTCAACCGCATCATCCATGCCAACCAACTGTCGGAAGACGGGGCAGAAATCATAGATTGCTAGCCCCCGGCGGGCATGGCGCTACAATGGTCACTCACATGAAACGCACTCAACGAAAGGAAGCCCGTGAAGGTCATCATCTATACCGACGGCTCGGCCCGATCAAATCCGGGACGCGGCGGCTACGGCGCCGTGCTCAAATACACCAACCCCGCCGGCAAGACCTTTACCTCCGAGCTCTCGCGCGGCTACGCCAAGACCACCAACAACCGCATGGAACTCATGGCGGTTATCGTGGCGCTCGAGGCACTCAACCGCCCCTGCGAGGTCGAAGTCCATTCCGATTCGCAATACGTCGTCAACGCCTTCAACAAGCACTGGATTGACGGATGGAAAAAACGCGGTTGGAAGACCGCCAACAAGCAGCCTGTCAAGAACCGCGATCTGTGGGAGCGCCTACTCACCGCCAAAAGCAAACACAAGATTGAGTTCATCTGGGTTAAGGGTCACGCCGGCCATGAGCTCAACGAGCGCTGCGACGAACTTGCCACCACGGCGGCCGACGGCAGCAACCTCGATATCGACACTGGCTTTAACGAGAGCGACCTGTAACGGCATTTTCGCACGCTATTTCCTGCCTCCTCGCGCTACACTCATCCTGTAAACCGAACGGCACGAGGGGGATACATGCTGCGTATAGCGACCATCGGCACATCTATGATTACCGACGACTTTATCCAGGTCGTCAACGCCAACGACCAAGCTGCGTTTGTGGGCACGCTCTCGCGCGATGCAGATCGCGGCGCCGCCTTTACCGCCGAGCGCGGTGGCGAGCGAAACTTTACTTCACTCGATGAGCTCGCGGCAGCCGCCGACGTCGACGCCGTCTATATCGGCAGCCCTAACGCACTTCACTACGAGCAGGCCCTTGCCTGCATCGCCGGTGGCAAGCACGTCATCGTCGAGAAGCCCTTCTGCGCCACCGAAGCGCAGGCGCTGGAAGTCTTCCGCGCTGCCGAGGCAGCAGGTGTCGTGGCCCTCGAGGCCATGCGTCCCCTCCACGACCCCGCCTTCCACGCCATCGAGGACGCCCTAGGCGAGATCGCCCCCATCCGCCGCGCCTCATTGCGCTTTGGCAAATATTCCTCGCGCTACAACGAGATTCTCGCGGGACGCGCCACCAATATCTTCGACTGCAATATGGCATCGGGTTCCCTCATGGACATTGGCGTCTACACCGTCGAGCCCATGGTCGAGATTTTCGGCATGCCCTCCGGCCTTACGAGCATGGCTACTCTGCTCGACCCCGCCACGCGACAGCTCACGCACGGCCCCATCGACGGCTGCGGTTCCATCCTCGCCAGCTACGGCGGTGGCCGTATCTCCGTCGAGCTCGCGCACTCCAAAATAACGAATGACCTGCTGCCCTCGCAGATCGAAGGCGAGCGTGGCACTATCCAGATCGACCATCTGTCCACGCCCCGCAACGTCCGCATCGACTATCGCGGCGATGTCGTACGCGGCTCGGCGACCGTGGCACCGCGCGAACAGGGCGACAACGGCCGCGTGCTCGACCTGCCCAAATCGAGCAACACTATGGAATACGAACTCACAGACTTTATCACCGCCATCGGCGGCATCGATAACGTTAAGGAAGAGATTTGGGAGACCCCGGCGGGACGTCACGAACTTGGTCACTACCGCGATGTCACGCTCGTCTCGCTGCGCATCATGGATGCCGTGCGCCAGCAGGCCGGCATAACCTTCCCGGCCGACGCAGGCAAGCAGGCATAGCGATGGGCCTCTTCGATACGTTCTTCTCCAGCGTCACCGGCGGCAGTCGAGAACCTCAAAAACCATCAAACGTCGAGCTCGAGCTGCGCCGCAGGCTTACTGTGCTCGCAAGCGACGAGGCCACTCAAGACACTCCCCTGCGCTATTTCCTGCGCTGGGCGGGGCAAGTCCAGGGCGTTGGCTTTCGCTTTACCAACACCAACCTCGCGCAGGCACGCGCGCTCACCGGCTGGGTGCGTAACATGGAAGACGGCTCAGTCGAGATGGAGATACAGGGAGCTCCGGCAAATATCCTATCTCATCTCGAAGCGCTTCATGCCTCCTACGAGCGCATGGGAACGCGTTTTCGCCTCGCAGACGCCCAGGCTCGAGCCCCACTTGCCAATGAAGACGGTTTCACGCCTCGTTATTAGTATTGTGTGCTAAATACGGTATCATTTACCTACGACCGTTAATAGAAAAGAGGCGAGGCGCATGGCGGTGCAAAGAAGGAATACCAGGCAGCGAAAGCTGGTTCTTGACGCCGTGCGCCAAAGCTATAACCATCCCACCGCCGACGAAATCTACAACGTCGTGCGCGCGCAGGATGACAAAATCAGCCGCGGTACGGTCTACCGCAACCTCAATCTCTTGGCCGACGCCGGCGAGATTCTCTCCATCAAGACGCCGGGCGGAAGTCGCTTCGATCGCACCATCGAGCCGCACGCACATATCATCTGCACCTCGTGCAGCCGCGTCATCGACGTACCGCTCCCCTTCGATGCCCAGATCGACGCCAAGGCGTCCGAGCAAATCGGCTGGCACGTCACGTCGCACTACACCATCTTCGAGGGTCTCTGCCCCGACTGCCGGTAAATGTTTGGAACATGCCTTAAATCCACCTTTTCGCACTTTGCAGCAAAAAATAGATTTCTAGGTATGTCCCGAAAACCTACTCGGCGAGCAGACGGCGCAGCTCCTCTTCGACCGTGCGCACGTAGCGGACGTGGTCGTTGATGCCGCGCATAGAGGGATTGCAGCTCTCCATTAGATAAGGATGGCCCACTACGTTGAGCATGTCGCGGTCGTTTTCGTTATCGCCAAACGCCATCATCTCATCGGGCGAAATACCCAGGGCACGACCGTAATCGGCAAGCGCGGAGCCCTTGCCCGAACCGAAACCGATAAAGTCCGTCCATTCGGTTCCCGACGTCATCACGTCAACACGGTCGCTAAAGAGGCGCTCGAAATACTCCAGGGCCGCCGGCTGATCCACCTCGGGCATCTGGAAGGCAATCTTAATGACGTCCTCGTCGATGTCCTCGGGACGGCCGACCACCGCCACATCGCAGTGGACCTCATAGCGCAAATGGTCGACGAACGCATCGTTGCCGCTTATGGTGTAGAGGTGCCCCTCGCAGGAAAGGGTAACGTCGGCATGGGGGTAGGCGACCACGGCATTCGCGATATCCATCGCCAGGTCACGCTCCATAGAGCGCTTGACAACGGCACGCCCCTCGCTCATCACCAGGGCTCCGTTTTCGCATACATAGGCGAGCTCATCGGCCACCGGGGCAAACAGGTAGCGCAAGCTCGCATATTGACGGCCGCTCGCCGGCATAAACACGATACCGCGACGATGCAGTTCATCGATGAGTTCAAAGGCCTCGGAACGCGGCTCGCGCTCCCCCGGATGCAGCAACGTGCCGTCCAAATCGCATGCAATCAGCTTGATTCCCTCAAGACCCATATGCTTCCCCAAAGCCTCCTATCAACAGCAAGACGGACCTTGATTGGTCGCCCCTCAAAGCCCGCCTTGCGTATATACGCGCTTAGCCGCGCGTCTTTTTTACGATGGTAAAGTCGGGAGCCATGCTCACGACGGCCTCCGCCGCACTCGATGCAAAGCGCCGGTCCGCATCGAGTTCACGGGTAACCACCGAGAGCCGAACACCCTCGACGCCCCGGAGCATGCGGCCCAAAACAGGCTGCACCGGCGTATACATGCGCACGGTATGCTCGTCCGAATCGCCTCGGAAAAGCGGCGCGTGCATATTGCCGATCTCCCAGCACGCATGCGCGAGCGCAATCGGATCCATGCGGTCGACTTCGACCAAATAAACCTCGGCGCTGCGCAGGCGCACGACAACCGCCACGGGCACCATGCCCGAACGGTCGATGGCGAGCACGTCGCCATCGGCAAGACGACCGCCGTCGGCAGCATCCAGCCGAACATCGATCGTGCGCCCCAGCTCCGTCACGCCCGCAAACGCGCATACATCAGCCCGGTCCCAATCGAACAGTAGCTCGTCAACTTCAAAGACGCCGCCCAACTTCCGGCGAAGCAGGAGTTCATAGGACGGATCGTTGAGATTTCCCAAGCATGTCGTCGAAACCAAGCGTTCAGGCATACTCTAACCCTCGACCTCAACGAGCTCGATATCAAAGTTGAGGTCCTTGCCGGCCAGCTCGTGGTTGGCGTCGAGCGTCACAGCCTCGGGCGTTACGTCGATGACCACGGCGGGAACGGGCATACCGCTCGGCGTGGACAGGAAAAGCTTCATGCCCTTCTCGATCTGCTCGATGTTGGGAACCTGTTCGGCCGGGAAGGTCAGAACCATCTCGGGATTGTGCTCGCCGTAGGCATCGGCAGCAGGAATGTGCACGGTCTTCTTCTCGCCCACCTGCATGTCGACAACAGCGGCGTCGAAGCCCTTGATCATCTGACCGGCGCCGCAGGTGAACTCCAGCGGCTCGCCGCGATCGTAGGAGCTATCGAACTGCGTGCCGTCATCGAGCGTGCCGCGATAATGGGTCTTGACCTTCTTGCCCTGGTTGGACATGGTAACCTCCGTGATAAGGGCGGCGCACAACGCGGGCCGCCGTGAACATATGGCGCTAACTATACCCTAGTCATACAATTCAATGACAGTTTGCAAAGAAACGCTGCAACCGGAGGAACCATGGCATATCCCGTATTTGACCTACACTGCGACACTGCCGACCGAATCGGCTGGGCCACGCTCGATCTCGACCTGCGCTTTACCGCCGGCACCGACGGTTATTTCCCCGGCGACGAAACGCATCCGCAAGATTTCGACCTCATCGAGGGTAACGCCTGTGCCATCTCGCTCGCAAAGATCGGCAACACGCCGTGGGCACAGTGCTTCGCCACGTTTGTCCCCGACGAGATTCCCACCGCCCACGCCGCGCGCTTCCAGGCGCAGATCATGGCGCATATGAGCGGCCAGGCAATGCTCAACCACGACCGTATGGTCAACGTGCGCAGCGCCGCAGACATTCGCCCCGCGCTCAAGGACGGCAAGGTCGCTTGCATCCACACCATCGAAAACGCCACGTTCTTTGCCGAGGACCCCGCGCTGATCGAGGTGCTCAAGAGCCTGGGCGTGCTTATGTCGTCACTCAGCTGGAACGCGCAGGGACCGCTCGCGAGCGGCCACGACACCCACGCCGGCCTCACCGCCGCCGGCATCGAGGCGCTTACGCAGATGGAGCACGCCGGCATGGTGCTCGACGTCTCCCACCTCAACGATGAGTGCTTTGACGAGGCCGCCGCCCGCGCCACGCGTCCCTTCGTCGCCAGCCACTCCAACTCCCGTGCGGTTTGCGGCGCCAAACGCAACCTTACCGACGACCAGTTCCGCACCATTCGCGACATGGGTGGCATCGTCGGCCTCAACTACTGCAGCGAGTTCCTTTCCAACGACGCAACCGACAAGACCGCCGCAGACGTCACCTTCGACCAGCTGGCGGCGCATATCGAGCACTGGCTCGACCTGGGCGGCGAGGACGTCATCGCGCTCGGCGGCGACTGGGACGGCGCCACGGTGCCCGCTTTCCTCTCCGATGCCAGCAAGATGCCCGAGTTCCAGAACATGCTTTCCAAGCATTTTGGCAAGACCGTGATGCAAAAGCTCTGCAGCGACAACGCGCTTGCCTTCTTCGAGCGTTATTAATTTCACATCCCTTGAGCGGGCCGGCATGCCGAACGGTCGACATGCCGGCCCGTCCCCGATCTGAAGGACCGCTTTTGACGCAGCAGTTTACGATTTCCGCATCCCGACCGGATGGGACGACCATCCCCGTCGTCGTTACCAAAAAGCGCGTCAAGAACTTCAACCTACGCGTCACATCGAGCGGCGAGGTCCACGCCAGCGCACCGATCGGCGCCAGCCGCGAGCGTATCGAAGCGTTTGTGAAGCGCAACAGCGCCTGGATTATCAGCCGACTTGCCCAGCGCGAGCAACGTCAGGCGACGGCACGAGAGCCGCTCAGCCCCTCGTCCATCATTGCACTTTGGGGCAAGCCCATCACGGTACAGGATGCACTCGATCACAACTTTGCATCACCCGCACCGCGACCCAAACAGGCCACCTTCGCAAGTTTTATGGGTACCGATGAATCGGACGAAGGCCCACAGGCCAAGCGGCACGCAATCCTCGACGGCCTAACGTCCGATGAGCTCCAAGCCCGTATCGACCAGCTCTATGCAACCGAGGTCACCACGGCACTGTACGATATGGTGCACGCGTACGAAATCGCAATGGGCGTCACCGTGGCCCGCGTCTCCGTGCGCAGCATGAAAACGCGCTGGGGATCATGCACGCCCAAGACCGGCGCCATTCGCATCGCGCGCGAGCTCGCCGCCTACCCTGTCGAATGCCTCGACATGGTTGTCGCCCACGAGCTCGTCCATCTGCTCGAGCCGAGCCACAATCAGCGCTTTCACGCCCTGCTCGACACGTACTGTCCCAACAATAGAGCACTGTCTCAGCGGCTCAAGCAGCCACCCCTCAACAAGCTCTAGCGCCGACTAGCGCACGCGCTCGATCTCGACGCCGCAGCTTGCCAGGGGCAGGCCAACAGGAGCCCACGGCTTATCGAGCTTTATGCGCACACCAAGCAGCGAGGGATAACGGCGCAGCAGCATCTGGGCTGTCCCCTCGGCTGCCGCCTCGATGAGCTTAAACGTATGCTCGCGCAGATAGCCATCGACATCGTGGCACACCGAGCCGTAGTCAATCGAGGCATCCAGGTTATCGTGCTCCCCCGCCGCGCGCAGGTCGGCATAGAGCACCAGAGAAACGATGAACTTCTGACCCAGCGCGTTCTCCTCGGGATACACGCCATGGTTGGCAAAAACCTCAAGGCCGTCAATGACAATACGATCGGCATGGCGCAGATCGTCATAGCTCACGTGAGGCACCGCCGTTGCGGTGGATATTTCGCCCCTTCCACGGCGGGCGAGCTCAGCACCTTCAGTCTTGGTTGCATTCTCGGGCAGTTTTTTGTTACTCAACGCGATCGTCTCCTTCGTTTAGAACCCCGACCGCGCAAACTAACTACACGCGAATCGACAGGTTCTTTTTATCATCGCTCCAGTTGCAAGCATTGCGCGCGGGGCATGCAAAGCAGGCGCGCGACGCTTTGTCGGCTGCATAGAGCAGACGCTCAAGCGGTTGGCTGTTCACGCGCAGCTTTCGATGGCCCAGAATGGCCGTCTTAATGGCTGCGGCATCGGCCGGCTCAAACGCCACGTCATCGGGCATGCCGCCGAGAATCGCATCAGCGACGCGTTCGCTTGCAACATCATGGGATATACCCGATTCATACTGTTCATCTTTGCCGATATCGTGAAGAAGTGCCGTGGCGTAGATGACCTCGCGGTCAAATTCGAGCTGTTCCTCGAGATTCTTGATCCACATAATGCGAGCGACATCGAGCAGATGGTCAATACCGTGGCGGCAGAAGATGCGCCCCGATTCCAACTGTACGATGTTGCCCAGGTGCCGCCGGAACAGCCCGTTGGCACAAATGTAATCAATGCGAGGCATGGCACCAAAGGGGGCCAGGCCCGAAGCCATAAAGCCGCGACGCGACGTCCCCTCATCGGTCTTCGATGTAAAGTCGTTGACGACTCTCATGGTTAGCGGCCCAGCATCCTAAAGAAACGCTCCTCGAGCGCGGGATCGGTCTCAAAGACGCCGCGGCGAGCAAGCGTCACGGTCTTGGTGCCGGGCTTTTGCACGCCACGCATCGTCATGCACATATGCTCGGCCTCCATCAACACAATCGCTCCCTGGGGAGCGAGATAATCCATGAGGGCATCGGCAACCTGTGCGCACAGTTGCTCCTGCAGCTGAAGACGGCGGGCATAAACCTCAACCGTGCGGGCGAGCTTGGAAAGCCCAGCCACCCGACCGTTAGGGATATAACCAATGGCGGCCTTGCCATAAAACGGCAGCAGATGATGTTCGCACAGCGAGTAGAACGTGATGTCGCGCTCGATAACCAAATCGTTCGAAGCGACGGCAAAGGTTTTGGACAGGTGTTCCTCGGCACTCTGGTCCATACCGCCGGCAATCTCACCATACATACGGGCAACGCGCGCCGGGGTCTCCAGCAGGCCCTCACGAGCTGGATCCTCGCCTATGCCCTCAAGCAACAGCTCAATGGCGGCCTCGACTTTTTCCTGATCGACCATCTGGGCCTCACTTTTCCGATTTCACGTTCGCGCTATGGTACCACGCCCTTCGGCATCGACCACAAGCTACATAGTATGGGTCGAATAGACCGGATCATCACGCCAAAGTTCAACCGCATCACAAAGCGCAACGCCCTCACGCTCAGCACGGGCGCGCGTAGCGTTCATATCGATCACGCGCTGGTTACTCGAGCCCCTAAAACGCAATGAGATATCATACAGATCCTGAACAAACGGGCCATCCACCAACATGTCGAGACAGGCAAGGATACGGTCCGTGACCTCGGTATGGTGGCGGCCTCCCGGCATAAGCTCCTCGAGCACATCGCCGGTGAAGCACCAAATAGTCTTCCCCGACCCCGCTGGATAGGCCGCGCGAACACGCTCGACAAAATCAACGAGTCCCGCCTGATTCTCGGGCTCCATAGGCTCGCCGCCCAGAATCGTCAGGCCGTCAATAAAGGGATGATCGAGGCTCTCGATAATCTTGTCCTCGACGGCACGATCAAACGGCTCGCCCGCGGCAAAGTCCCACGCGACGGAGTTAAAGCAATTCTTGCAGCCACGACGGCACCCGCTCACAAACAGAGAAGTGCGGACGCCTTCTCCATCAGCAATGTCGAAATACTTAATGTTCGCGTAGTTCATAGGTAACTCTCCCGGGAGGCCGGGACATATCATCCCGTCCTCAAACATTCTCGGCCTGCGGCCTGCGAAACTGCGGGCGGGACGATATGTCCCGACCTCATGCAAAGGGTAACTCAATGAACGAAGCGAACATCGAGTATAGGGTTCGTGGTCTAATAAAAACTGAGTTGCGGCTCAACCGCCATCGCAAGTAAATCGCAGCTGCAGCCCGAATTATTTCCGCTAAGAACTTCGAGGAGTGAGCAGACCGCGTACTGCATCTCAGCTACGTCAACTTGGCTGCCCCGTAGCGAGGCCCCGGACCTTTGCTCGATATGAGTTCCACACGAACAGGAGGCGCCAGTGGCGCCTCCGTCGTGAGCCAGGACTGTCCGAAATAGCGAGTAAAGGTCCGGGGCCTCGCTACGGGGCAGCCCGGGATGGTTATTAGAGATGCAGCACGCGGTCGCGGATCTCCTCGGTTCGGCCCTGGTTCCAGAACTGGGTACCGATGTAGCCGCACGTACGACGAGCGACGTTCATCTTCTCCTGGTCTCGGTTGCCGCAGTTGGGGCACTCCCACACCAGCTTGCCATCGTCCTCAACAATCTTGATCTCGCCATCGTAGCCGCACACCTGGCAGTAGTCGCTCTTGGTGTTGAGCTCGGCGTACATGATGTTGTCGTAGATGTACTGCATCACGCGAATGACAGCCTTGAGGTTGTCCTGCATGTTGGGAACCTCAACGTAGGAGATAGCACCGCCCGGCGAAAGCTGCTGGAACATGCCCTCAAACTTAAGCTTGTCGAAAGCATCAATCTCCTCGGACACGTGGACGTGATAGCTGTTGGTAATGTAGCCCTTGTCCGTCACGCCCGGAATAATGCCAAAACGACGCTGCAGGCACTTGGCGAACTTGTAGGTCGTCGACTCCAACGGCGTACCGTACAGCGAGAAATCGATATCGCTTTCGGCCTTCCACTCGGCGCACTTGTCGTTCATGCGCTGCATGACGGCCATGGCAAACGGCGTGCCTTCCTTCTCGGTGTGGCTGTGGCCCGTCATGTACTTGACGCACTCATACAGGCCAGCATAGCCCAGGCTGATGGTAGAGTATCCGCCCACGAGCAGTTTGTCGATCGTCTCGCCCTTCTTCAGACGAGCGAGGGCGCCGTACTGCCACAAAATCGGTGCGGCATCCGAAAGCGTACCCATCAGGCGCTCATGACGGCACAGCAGGGCACGGTGGCACAGCTCAAGGCGCTCGTCGAAGATCTTCCAGAACTTGTCCATGTCCTGATGCGAGCTCAGCGCGACATCGGGCAGGTTGATGGTCACAACACCCTGGTTAAAGCGGCCATAGTACTTAGGTTTGGTCGGGTCATAGTTCAGCGCGTTGGCGACATTGTTAAAGCCGTTGCCCGAGCGGTCGGGCGTCAAGAAGCTGCGGCAACCCATGCAGGTGTAGCAATCGCCGTTGCCGGCGGTCTCGCCCTTAGACAGCTTGAGCTCGCGCATCTTCTTCTCGGAGATGTAGTCGGGCACCATGCGCTTGGCGGTGCACTTGGCAGCCAGCTGGGTCAGGTAGAAGTACGGGGAATTCTCGTGAACGTTATCGTCCTCGAGTACATAGATAAGCTTGGGGAATGCCGGGGTAATCCACACGCCGGCTTCGTTCTTAACGCCCTCGTAGCGCTGACGAAGCGTCTCCTCCACGATCATGGCAAGGTCGTGCTTCTCCTGCGCTGAGCGAGCCTCGTTGAGATACATGAAGACCGTCACGAACGGCGCTTGGCCGTTGGTGGTCATAAGGGTCACGACCTGATACTGAATCGTCTGGACGCCGCGACGGATCTCGTCACGCAGGCGGTCCTCAACAACCTCGCGGACCTTTTCGGGAGATGCGGAAACGCCGAGCTCCTCGAGCTCGCGGGCGACCTCGCCGCGAATCTTTTGACGGCTCACCTCGACGAACGGGGCAAGATGGGTCAGCGAAATCGACTGGCCACCGTACTGGGAGGAAGCAACCTGGGCGATGATCTGCGTCGCGATGTTGCAAGCCGTCGAGAAGCTGTGCGGCTTCTCAATCAGCGTACCCGAGATAACAGTACCGTTCTGGAGCATATCCTCCAGGTTCACCAGGTCGCAGTTATGCATGTGCTGGGCAAAGTAGTCCGAATCATGGAAGTGGATCAGACCCTCATTGTGAGCATCCACGATCTCCTGGGGCAGCAGCACACGCTGAGTCAGGTCCTTGGAAATCTCGCCGGCCATGTAGTCACGCTGAACGGAATTGACGGTCGGGTTCTTGTTGGAGTTCTCCTGCTTGACCTCTTCGTTGTTGCACTCGATGAGCGACAGAATCTTGTCGTCGGTCGTGTTCTTCTGGCGCTTCAGGCTCTGAACATAGCGATAGATGATGTAATGGCGAGCGACCTCGTAGCAGTCGAGACGCATGATCTCGTCCTCGACCAGATCCTGAATCTCCTCGACCGACACGGTGTGGCCCGCGTTCTCGCATGCCTCGGCGACGTTTTGCGCCGCATAAACCACCTGGCGGTCGGTAAGACGAGAGCCCTCCTCGACCTCCAAGTTGGCGGCGCGAATCGCATTGACGATCTTATCGATGTCAAAGACAACCTCGGTGCCGCTGCGCTTGATGATCTTCATCCTCTTGCCTCTTTCGCGTCGTAGTCTCATTGCGTTTCAGAGCCAAACGATGCCCGGCAGGGCTTGCCCCCGTCTTGCGGCGCCGTCGCGCAATCTGTGTTCTCGATAAACCATAAGCCTCCATGCGGACATTCCCAAGAGCCGATCAAGCGGCTCAAGGACACGTTCAAAAGAGGCAGTTAAGGTCTTCGTTCTCTGTCCGCCATCTATCATACGACAAAGAGGCATCTATATCCTGTATTCTTTTTTTAGGTCAAACACAACATATAGTGTTTCAGCAGGTCAAAGCAATTAGTCATTTTGCAGACGCATTAAAAATGAGGGGTATTTGACAAGTCGGTAAAACGTTACCAACACGGCTACCTGCATGGCAGTTATAAAACCCCCTTAGTCAAGCCGCTGACAAATCCTACCAAAACCAAGCCGCTCACGCCAAAAGAACCCAAAAGATTATGCTTGACCAACATGTTGCGGTCGTGCCTTGCCGAGCCTCATGCAACCGCGGCACGAATCCTTGAAAGATATGTGTATGCAAACGGAGAAGACGAGAGTTTCCTCGGATGACTACTGAGAAGCATCCCGGAAGATCAAAAACTCGAAATTTGGTGACGTATTTGGCGACCCATTTGGCGACCAAAACAAAACAGCCCAGAGGCGATGCCTCTGGGCTGCGAACATTTGGTGGGCGTTAGAAGATTTGAACTTCTGACCTCTTCCGTGTCAGGGAAGCGCTCTCCCCCTGAGCTAAACGCCCAAATGGAGCGGACAACGGGGCTCGAACCCGCGACCCCAACCTTGGCAAGGTTGTGCTCTACCAACTGAGCCATGTCCGCCTGCAAGGATTTAATATACGGGATGATCCACCCAAATGCAAGAACTTTTTTTGAAAAGTTTTGCGACGCCCTCGCGAACCTCGCGAAGACATCAGCCGCCGCGGAAGGCGCAGGCAAACGCAAGCTCGCCGCAAGAGACCCCTACATCTCACCGAGCATGATCCAGGCAGAGCTGTCCTGCGCGAGCTTACCGTCTGCAAGCGGTGATGAGGCGAGCAGGACCCTGCCCGCAGGCAGCTCCACGGGCGCTGCACCGAAGTTCGTCACACACGCCCAGCCGTTGTCGCGGCGATAGGCGATGACGCCGCCCTCAGCGCCCTCGGCACCATCCGCAAGGCCGGTGCGCCCGTCAAGATCGAGCCACGCAAGATCGTTGGCGCACCCGCGCAGCTTGCGCCGCAGCCAGAGGGCGTCACGATAGAGCGCAAGCATCGATGTCGGGTCCGCTTCTTCCCTATCGGCAGCGTAATCGGAAAACCATGCAGGCTGCGGCAGATGGGGCGCCGCATCGGCGTCCGCCGGTGAAAACCCAAACGATCCGCCCTGCGCGGGATCGTCCGCCGCCACCCACGGCAGGGGCACACGGCAGCCGTCGCGCCCCTTCTCGCGCTTCGGTCCGTGCGTATTGGTCGCAGTAGGATCTTCGAGTGCGGCCCACGGAATGTCAGCCACCTCAAAAAGGCCGAGCTCCTCACCCTGATACACGTATGCCGAGCCCGGAAGCGCCAGCTCGAGCAAAAGGGCCGCCCGCGCGCGGCGCTCGCCGAGTTCACGTTCCTCGTCATAAGACGACCCGTCGCGTAAGAGCCAGTCGAGCGCAATCTGGTGGTAGCGCGTCGCCTTGATCTGCGGCAGGGCATAGCGCGTCGCCACGCGCGGCACGTCGTGGTTGGAGAGCACCCAGGTCGAGGCGGAATCGGATTCGATAGCCGCCTTTAAGCCCTCCTCGATTGCAGCGTGCATGTCATCATAGGTCCAAGTGGCCTTGGCAAACTCAAAGTTGAATGTCTGGCCAAGCTCGCTGGGACGCGCGTAGAGATACTGGCGCTCGGGCAGCACCCACGCCTCGGCAACGGCGCTGCGTGGCGGATCATAGCGGTCGAACACGCGGCGCCACTCGCGATAGATCTCGTGGACCTCGTTGCGGTCCCACAGCGGATGGGTGCCGTCCTCAACCATGTCATCGCCCTCGGCGAGATGCCACCGGTCGAGGTCATCGCGGTCGAGATCCTTGGCGAGACCGTGCGCCACATCAATGCGAAAGCCATCGACGCCTCGATCGCTCCAAAACGCCAGGACGTCACAAAAGAACGCGTGAACCTCGGGGCACGACCAGTCAAAGTCCGGCTGCTCGGGCGTAAACATGTGCAGATACCACTGACCGTCCGCGACGCGCGTCCAGGCGGGGCCGCCAAAGTTGGCATTCCAATTGGTGGGAGGCAGCTCGCCGTGCTCGCCGCGACCATCGCGGAAGATATAACGGGCGCGCTCGGGCGATCCGGGGCCGGCGGCAAGAGCGGCTTTGAACCAGGGGTGCTGGTTGGACGAATGGTTGGGCACGATGTCGACGATGACCTTGATGTCGCGCGCATGAGCCGCAGCGATCATGTCATCGAAGTCATCAAGCGAGCCGAGACGTGGGTCGACATCGCAGTAGTCCGCCACATCATAGCCGCCATCGACAAGAGGCGAAGGGTAAAACGGGCTCAGCCAGATGGCCTCGATGCCCAGCTGCTCAAGATAGTCCATCTGCTGGGTAATGCCCGCGATATCGCCCAGACCCGAACCAGTCGAATCCTTAAACGAGCGCGAGTAGATCTGATAGATCGCGGCGTCGGACATCCATGAGCGCGAAGAAGACTTTTCTGTAGCCATGGGGCGTATCTCCCTTGCAACGAGGTTATGCGAGATGCCCACGATGATACGCCCAAAGCGGACATTCGCGGCAAACAACGCCACAGCCACGCCCCAAACGCTCGCTCCCTCTCGGGTTCGAGTCTCCTGGGACGAATCGATCGATCAGTGAAAAGAACGGAAGGCCCACTCCTCCGGCCACGACAGACACTATGACCCAATCCAGGGGCACGGAAACGACAGGAGCCCCCACTCGT